>VAXU01000027.1 GCA_005885125.1 Actinomycetota bacterium | reverse complement strand
CCCCTTCTTCGCGGATGGAGAGTGCGTCGTCGAAATCCTTCGCCGTCTCGGGGTCGATCGTGAACGTCGTCAGGTCGCGGAGGTCGACTCGCCCCTCGACGGGCGGATCCGGCATCCGGTACGGCTCGAAGTCCGTGCGAGCGCCGGCGTGGACGAGTAGTCCCTCCATCACCGCCTCGATGTCCTTCGCCTTCCCGAGCACGCGCTCGAGCCGCGCGCGGCCGCGGTTCGTGTGAACGACGGCGAGATCGCCGGGCTCGGCGTCCCCGAGGCCCTTGCGGTCGATTACGAGCGGCACGCCGGGCACGAAGAACGGCTCGCCGACGACGAGCTTGCCGCGCCTCTCGACCTCGACGACAACCGCGTCTTCGTTGCTCACGTCAGGCATGTCCCTTCCCGCGTCGCGGTGCCAGGCACCGCAACGGAAGTGTGACGGGCGGCTCGCCCGTACCGAGCGGCCGGCGTCCGCAGCGAACGGCGATAGGTGTCCCTGTCGGCCACGCCTCGGTCAGCCGCCCGGTGCCAGGCACCGCGCCGCGGGTGTGACGAGACGGTCACGAGTTCCCGCCGGCCGCGACGCGGTGCGGCGTGCCCGCTAGACCTGCAGGAACCTGCGGATCGTCAGGCCGGAGCCTGCGGCGCCGAGCGCGAGGCCGACGCCGACCAGGACGAGCGCATTGAGCGACAACGAGATCGCTTTCACGGGCTCGCTCCCAGTGTGCAGCGTGCCGATCGACGGGAGGAGGACTTCCTTCCCGATGACCAGCAGCACGATCGCCCCGATCGCCCCGATGAGGCCGCACAAGAGCCCTTCGATCATGAACGGGCCGCGCACGAACCAGTTCGTTGCCCCGACGAGCTTCATCACCTCGATCTCACGCCGGCGCGAGAAGATCGAGAGACGGATGGTGTTCGCGATCAGGAGCGTCGACGCGAGGATCAGCAAGATCGCCGCCGCGATGAAGAACGTCTCGATCACGTGCGTGACGTGGAGGACGTGCTTCGTCAGCTTGCCGCCCCAGTCGACTGTCTGGACACCCGGCAGGTTCGCGTCCTGGATCTCCTTTCCGATCTGCGGTGTCAGGTCGCCGCTCTTCGGATAGATCTTCAGCGCGTCCGGGAACGGGTTCGCAGGCAACACCTCGACGGCCTTCGGCTCGCGCTTCTTCATCAGCGCAAGCGCCTCCTCCTTCGAGACCGGGATGATGTTCTTGATCCGCGAATCGCCGTTGAAGCGCTTCGCAAGCGCGTTCTCGTCCGCGGCCGAAGCCTCTTGCGGGCACGTCGACGACGTACAGAAATAGACACGCACGGCCAGCTGGTCCTTCAGCTGGCGGTCATACGAGTGCGCCCAGCTCCACAACGCGACGAAGAGGCCGAGCAGGAACATCCCGATCAGCACCGTGACCGCCGCGGCAAGCGTTGTCGACATGTTCGCGCCGAGCGACCGGAGGGACTCCGCGAAGATCGTGCGCAGTCGCGTCATCAGGATTCGTAGCCGCCGCGGCGCTCGTCGCGGGCGAGCCGCCCGTCCTCGAGCCCGATCACGCGGCGTCGCATCTTGTCGACCATCTCACGGTCGTGCGTGACCATGAGGATCGTCGTGCCTGCGCGGTTGATCCGGTAGAGGAGCTGCATGATGCCGACCGACGTGTCGGGATCGAGGTTCCCCGTCGGCTCGTCGCAGACCAGGAGCGGCGGATGGTTGACGAAGGCGCGCGCGATCGAGACGCGCTGCTGCTCGCCGCCGGAGAGCTCGTCGGGAAGCGAGTTCATCTTGTGCGAGAGGCCGACGAGGTTCAGCACCTCCGGCACCTTGCGGCGGATCGAGGCCTGGCTCTCTCCCTGCACCTTCAGCGCATAGGCGACGTTCTCCGCAGCCGTGCGTGCCGGCAACAGCTTGAAGTCCTGAAACACGCAGCCGATGTTCCGCCGGAGCATCGGGACGTTCGAGCGGCGCAGACGCGTCAGGTCCCGCCCGCCGACGATGATCCGGCCGCGGGTCGGCTCGAGCTCCTTCAGCATGAGCCGCACGATCGTCGACTTCCCGGACCCGGACGCGCCGACGACGAAGACGAACTCGCCCTTCTCGATCACGAACGTGACGTCGCGGAGGGCGGTGACGTCGGGCTCGTACACCTTCGTCACCGACTCGAACACGATCATCGCGCTCGGGCTCGGTGCGGGCGGCGGCGTCGGCGGAGCGGCGCCGTTTGTCTCGGCGACGGGAGTTGCCGTCTGGTCTGTCTGAAGGGTCGTGTCCTGCACCGGAAAAAGGAAGCGCGAGGCCTGGAGTGCCCCCGCACCGGTTGTAAAGGATTCGGGCCAGTCTAGCGAAAGCTCCTGCTAGCTCCCACTTAAACCACGTTTCCTGCCGCCTTTGCGAGCAAATAGGCCTGGATGAAGCCGTCCAAGTTGCCGTCCAGGACGCCCTGGGCGTTCCCGGCCTCGAACTCGGTCCGGTGGTCCTTGACCAGCTGGTAGGGGTGGAGGACGTAGGAGCGGATCTGGCTCCCGAAGCCGATGTCCTGGGCGGCGCCCCGCTCGCGGGCGAGCTCGGCCTCCCGCTCCTCCTCCGCCAGCTCGGCCAGGCGGGAGCGGAGGATTCGCATTGCCGTCTGCTTGTTCGAGGACTGCGAGCGCTCGTTCTGGACGCTGACGACGATCCCTGTCGGGAGGTGGGTGATCCGGACGGCGGAGTCGGTCTTGTTCACGTGCTGGCCGCCGGCGCCGCTTGCGCGGTATGTATCGATCCGGAGGTCACCCTCGTCGATCTCGACCTCGGTGTCGTCGGCGAGGAGCGGGCTGACGATCACCTGCGCGAACGACGTGTGGCGCCTGTGCGCCTGGTCGAACGGGCTGAGGCGGACGAGCCGGTGGACACCCCGCTCCGCCTTGAGGATCCCGTACGCGTTCTCGCCCTTGACCGTGAACGTCGCCGACTTGAGCCCGGCCTCCTCGCCGGGGCTCGCCTCGAGTAGCTCGGTCTCGAACCCGCGGTCGGCCGCCCAGCGCAGGTACATGCGCAGGAGGATCTCCGCCCAGTCCTGCGCGTCGGTGCCGCCCGTGCCGGAGTGGATCGTGACGACCGCGCCGCCCGCGTCGTACTCGCCGGTGAA
Source organism: Actinomycetota bacterium (assembly GCA_005885125.1). GTDB lineage: Bacteria > Actinomycetota > Thermoleophilia > Gaiellales > Gaiellaceae > 3-1-20CM-4-69-9. Next base: position 26,163 of record VAXU01000027.1, on the reverse strand, counting down.
GAGCGCGTCCTCCTGAAGGCGTTCGAGCTCGCGCTGCAGCGGCTGGAGCGACTTCGCGATCTCCTCTTCCATGCCCCCGTCGAGGGAGAGGAGCTCGCGCGCGTCGTCGTAGTCGTGGAGCAGCCGCTCGTAGCGGTCGAGCTTGCGGGTGACGCGCGCGTGTTCGGTCGAGATCCGCGCCGCGCGCTCCTGATCGTCCCAGAAGCCGGACTCGCCCATCTGTTGTTCGAGCTCTGCGCGGCGCGCGCTCAGCGCATCCGGGTCAAAGGTAATCACGGACCCACGCGAGGCGGGTCCCGATCTCCTCTAGCTGCATCTCCACGGATTGCGCGGTCTGCTCGGCCATGCCGCTGATGGTACCGACGCCGCTAGCCGCGGCAGAAGCGGGCGGGCTCCGTGCCCGTCAGCGCCTCGAGGCCCCGGTGGACGTTGACGTTGAACTCCACGTCGACACGGCCGGGGCGAAAGGCCGTCAGGCGAGTCATCCCGTCGGGTGCGCGCGAGACGCAGCCCTCGAAGGTGCGCCAGTACGGCGAGAACTTGACCGCGACGCGATACCGCCCCGCGGCAGCTACGTGGATCGAGAGGCGCGTCGCCTCCATCGTCCTCACCTCCGCCGCGGCCGGTCCCGTGACGACGCCAGTCGCGTGCGGCACCGCGTAGACCGTTGCGGTCGGCGAGTAGAACACGGGTCGTAGCCCCGACGCGCCGCTGCGCAACAGCCGGGCCTCTGCTCGTGAGCTGTAGTCGGGCGGCGCGTCGCTGAGCACGACGTACTCCACCCCCAGGGAGCGCAGCCACCGCTGATACGCACGCGGGCCGAGCTGCTCGTCGTAGAGGAGCTCGTTCGCCGGAAAGTCGTTCTGCCGGTACCAACCGCGGACGATCGGGACGCCCGCCTCCGGAAAGTAGACGGCCGGCCAGTGCTCGAGCGTATCGACGACCTCGACCCGGTATGACGGCGAGAGGTGCCCGTCCAAAAACGAGATGGCCGGCTGCCAGTAGCGGACGCTGGCCGCGGGGTCCGCGGCCGCGCGCTGATAGTTGGCGACGAGCGGCTTCACGTTCCAGATCCCTGCGACCGCGAGCAGGGGTAGCGCGACGGCCAGCGGCCGCCAGCCGGCGACCGACACGGCGAGCAGCGCCAGCGGGATCGCCACGTAGCGAAGCCGCTCGATGTTCGAGCCGAGCTCCGTCGGGATCGCGAAGGAGAAGACGCACGTCAGGAAGTACACGAGGAAGAGTCCGAGCAGCGGGCGCGCGCGGTGCGCGGCTCGGGTCATGAGCGCACCGAGCACGCAGAACGACAGGGAGAGAATGAGCTGTTCGGGGTGGAACGGGAAGTGGCCGCTCTCCGGGAACAGCCGCATCAGCACGACCTCGCTGAGGATCGCCAGACCGATCACGGCGGCGGGCAGCGCGAGCTCCGAGCGCCGCGGCCTCCGCGTGACCGCCAGGCCGGCGAGCACGAGGACCAGGAACAGGAACGCGAGCGGGCTCGCCGCGAGCGTCAGGACGACGAGCACGGCGAACCGGCCTCGCTTGCCCTCCTGGAGCGTCCACAGTGCGAGGAGCGCAAGTGCGACGCCGAGCGCGAAGGGAAAAGCGGCTGAGAACACCGTCCCGGCCCACAGGACCGCGAAGGTCCGAGAGGACCAGCGCCCCGCGGGCCCCCACTCCCGCCCGATCACGACGGCAAACGCGAGCGCGGCGACCGTGACCGAGGCCAGCGCGAGCACCTTGATTCCCAGCAGCGCCGACAGCGGGTAGTACAGGACGCTGTAGGTGATGAACGAGTAGCGCCCCGCGTACCAGAAGTTGTTCCAGAGCACGAAGCCGTGCTTGAGGAAGAGCGCGCGCTGGTAGACGTGAGCGGCGATGTCGTTCCCCGGCGGGCCGGCCCAGAGCAGAACGGCCGCGAACGACGCCGCCGCACCGGTTGCAAGCAAAGCTTCGCGCGTCAAGGCTCCCGGGCGGCGCAGGACCATCCGCGGGAGCTTAGCGACGGCCTAGGTCAGGCGCCGTGGCACTTCTTGTACTTCTTGCCGGAGCCGCACCAGCAGGGATCGTTGCGGCCGATGTTCTCCTTGTCGGATTTGACGATCTGGCGCGGTCCTCCCGTCGCCACCGCGCCGCCGCCCGACATCGCAGCCGTCGCGACCGCCCCGCCGCCGGCGCCCGCGGCGGCGATCGCGTCCGCGCCCGCCAGCGACTCGTGCTCGTACTGCAAACCGCCGGGAACCGCGCCGTTTCCGTCCTGCATGGCGAGCGCCTCCTCGGCGGCCGCCGGCTCCAGCTGCGCATGGAAGATCGTCAGCACGACCTCCTCGCGAATCGCGCGGCCGAGCTCCTGGAACATCAGGGCGCCCTCGTTCCGGTACTCGACGAGGGGATCCTTCTGCGCCATGCCGCGCAGGTGGATGCCCTCGCGGAGATAGTCCATCGCGTCGAGGTGCTCGCGCCAGCGCTGGTCGACGACCTGCAGGATCACGAACCGCTCGAGCTCGCGCATCAGCTCCGAGCCGAGCTCCTCTTCCTTCGCCGCGTACGCATCCAGTGCGTCCTCGCGGAACTCCTCGATCAGGGAGTCGCGCGAGACCTGGCCGAGGTCTTCCTTCAGCTCGTCGACGGTGACCTCCGTCTCGTACAGCGTCGCCATCGCCTTCACGAGCGCCTCGAGGTCCCACTCCTCGGCGTACTCCTCCTGCGTGAACTGATCGACCGTTGCTTCGACAACCTCGTCGATCCACTGCCGCACCTGGCCCGACATGTCATTGCCCTCGAGCACTTCGCGACGCTGCTCGTAGATCTTCTGCCGCTGCACGTTCATCACGTCGTCGTACTTGAGGACGTTCTTGCGCGCGACGAAGTTCTGCTCCTCGACCTTCTTCTGCGCGTTCTCGATCTGCTTCGAGAGGATCGACGCCTCCATCGGCTGGTCCTCGGGGATCTTGAAGCGCTCCATGATCCGCATGATCCGCTCGCCGGCGAAGAGGCGCACGAGGTCGTCCGTCCCGGACAGGTAGAACCGCGACTCGCCGGCGTCGCCCTGACGGCCCGAGCGGCCGCGCAGCTGGTTGTCGATCCGGCGCGCTTCGTGTCGTTCGGTGCCGAGCACGTACAGGCCGCCGAGATTGACGACGCCGTCGCCGAGCTTGATGTCGACGCCGCGGCCCGCCATGTTCGTCGCGATCGTGACCGCGTGCCGCTGGCCGGCGTCCTTGATGATTTCGGCCTCTCGCGCGTGCTCCTTCGCGTTGAGGACGTTGTGCGGGATCCCTTGACGGGTGAGGAGCTCCGACAGGTACTCGGACGTCTCGACCGCAATCGTGCCGACGAGGACGGGCTGGCCCTTCTCGTGGCGCTCCTTGATGTCGCGGATGACGGCCTGGAACTTCCCTTCCTTCGACTTGAAGATCAGGTCGTTCTTGTCGTCACGCGCCACCGCCACGTTCGTCGGGATCTCGACCACGTGCAGGTTGTAGATCTCGACGAACTCTTTCTCCTCGGTCTTGGCCGTACCGGTCATCCCGGCGAGCTTTTCGTACAGGCGGAAATAGTTCTGGAGGGTGATCGTCGCGAGCGTGACGTTCTCCTCCTGGATCTTCACGCCCTCCTTCGCCTCGATCGCCTGATGGAGTCCCTCGGACCAGCGTCGGCCTTCCATGATGCGGCCAGTGAACTCGTCGACGATCTTGACCTCGCCGTCCTGGATCACGTAGTCGACGTCGCGCTTGTAGAGGGACTCCGACTTCAGCGCCTGGATCAAGTGGTTCACGAGCTGCGAGTTGCGGGGGTCGTAGAGGTTGTCGAGCCGCAGCGCACGCTCGACGGCCTCGATCGCGCGGTGCCCCGGGCCGACGGTCTTGTGCTTCTCGTCGTACTCGTAGTCCGCGTCGGGATTGCCGCCTTTTAGGAGGGGATCGTGCGGGACGCCGTTCAGCTGCCGCGCAACGCGCGCGAAGTCGTAGTAGATCTGCGCTGCCGTCTCAGGCTCGCCGGAGATGATCAGCGGCGTGCGCGCCTCGTCGATCAGGATCGAGTCGACCTCGTCCACGATCGCGTAGGCGTGCCCGCGCTGTACGACGCCCTCGAGCGACACCGCCATGTTGTCGCGCAGGTAGTCGAAGCCGAACTCCGAGTTCGTCCCGTACGTGATGTCCGCGTCGTACGCGGCCTTGCGCTCCGCCCACGGCATCATGTTCTCGATCGAGCCGACGGTCATCCCGAGGCGCTCGTAGACGCCGCGGTTCCACTCCGCGTCGCGCTTGGCGAGGTAGTCGTTGACCGTGACGAGGTGGACGCCCGTGTCGGCGAGCGCGTTCAAGTAGAGCGCGAGGCTCGCGACGAACGTCTTGCCCTCGCCGGTCTTCATCTCGGAGACGTCGCCCTCGTGGAGGACGATCCCGCCCATCAGCTGGACGTCGAACATCCGCTGGTCGGAGTCCCTGAGCCGCGCCTCACGCACCGCCGCGAACGCCTCGAACAGCAGCTCCTCGAGGGTCTCCCCGTTCGCGAGCCGCTCGCGGAGCTCGGTCGTCTTCGCGCGCAGTTCCTCATCGGAGAGCTTCTGGAACTCGGGCTCGATCGAGGTGATGTACGCGGCCTGCGACTGGAGCCGCTTGAGGCGGCGCCCCTCGCCGGCGCGGAGGACCTTCTCGAAGGAGCCGAGCTGCTGAGCCATCGTCCGACCTAGGGTAGCTTGCCTCGGGCGCGACCCGCCTCCCCTGTCAGGAGGCCGGCAGCGGCGCGATCAGAGGGCCGTCCGTGCTCTAGAGCGGGTCGACCTTCACCTCCCACCAGTCCCCGTCGAGGCGCTCTGCGCGGACGACGTAATCCCGGTGGCGACCCGCTCCCAGCGCCTCGAGCTCCGGATCGGAGCCGAACTCCCGCGCGCCGTCCACGCTCAGCACGCGCTCGCCGCCGCGCACGCTCAGCTCGATCGTCTCGCCGGCCCGGCCCGGAAGCTGGACGACGTCGATCGCGCGTGCCGCAACAGCCCACAGGTCTTCGGACTGGCGCACGGCGCGAGCGCGGTACGGCGGCTGGAGCTCGCGCTCGACCGCATCCGCGAGCGGCGCGAGGGGTGCGTCTCCCACCTCCTCGTCCACGAGCACTGTTCGGTCGGGGAGGACATCGAACGCGAGCTCGTCGCCCGAGATGTCCGGCGCCTGCACGGTCGCAACGGCGTCCCAGTCACGCTGGCGCGCGATTCCGTGGATACCGGGCTCGCGCGAGCCGGCAATCACCGGCCGCGCATCGGCCTGCGGCACCTCGAGACCCGCCTGCTCGAGCAGGCGCTGATGCAGCGGCTTACGCCGCCGGAAGAGTCCCATGACTAGCTCTGCGGCTCGATCAGCCCGTAGCCGCCGACCCGGCGTCGGTAGATGACGTTGACCTCGCCAGACTCGTCGCTGCGGAACACGAAGAAATCGTGCCCGACGAGCTCGAGCTGGAGCGCAGCTTCCTCCGCACTCATCGGTTTCACGCTGAACTGCTTGCTCTTGACGATCCTCGGGCCTGCCTCTTCCGGGATGCTCATCGGACCTCCGGGCTGAATGCCGTCGCCGCGTACAGGACGGCGGCGGCGCTTGGCGCGGTAATGCTCGACTTGCTTCAACAGCTTGTCGGTCAATTGGTCGATCGACACCTTCATGTCGGTCGACGCTTCGCGGGCGCGAAGTGTGGGCCCCTTTGTCCACACCGTCGCCTCGGCGACCTGGTTCTGGGCGATCGACGGGTTCTTCTCGACACAGAGCTCGAGCTCGACCTGCGTCAGCTCGTGCAGCTGGCGGTTGAGCTTTCCGAGCTTCTCCTCGGCGTACCGGCGGATCGAATCGCTGACCTCGAGATTCTTGCCCTTCACGGAAAGGCGCATTTGCGTCTCCTGCAGCTCGGGTCGGGTCTTCAGCCTAACGCACGCGATGGGCAAAACGTCTCAACCCAGACGGAGGCGCGGGCCAAGCCCGCACCTCCTCTTAGGCGGCACCGCAAGCGGCGCCTCGGCGAATCGTCCGGGCGAACGTCACGACCTCGACCCTGCGCGCGCCCGCCCGGCGGAGCGCGGACGCTGCTGCGTTCACAGTCGCACCGGTTGTGTAGACGTCGTCGACGAGGACGATCCGGCCTCGAACCTGCCCGGCGGCGGCGAACGCGCCGCGCACGTTTCGCCGCCGCGCCACGCGATCCAGGCCACGCTGGCGCGGCGCAGGCCGGGTGCGGCGCAGGAGCGGTTCTGCGGGGAGATCCCACCGTGCCGCCAGTTCGCGGGCCAGCGCCTCGGCGGCGTGGTGGCCGCGCTTCAGGCGCCGGTCGCGGTCGGGCGGGACGAACGCAACGACGTCGGCGGTGGGATGGGGAACGACATCGACGACGAGGTCGGCGGCCCACGGAGCCAGCCGCCGCAGTCCTCGCTCCTTCCACGCCGCCACGATCCGGCGAACGGGCTCGTCGTAGGCGACCGCTGCACGCGCCTGCGCGAATGCAAGCCGCCGTCCCGCGCACTCGCGGCAGCGCGCGACCGGCCACGCCGTCGGCCCGCCACAGCGAGCGCACAGCGGCGCGACGATCCGCCGTAGCCTCTGCGTGCACGTATCGCAGACCTGCGGCCCGGTCCGTGAACAGCCGAGGCAGTGCTGCGGCAGGAGCAGGTCGAGCACGCCTCGACGCTAGGGCGCGCGGGCGCGCGGGCGTGTGTCAGGTCTGTGGCGAGTATTCGGCGCGTTCGGGCAGGCTCGCGCGCCGGCGCATCAGGTTGTCCGCCTCCAGCAGCTGCGCGTGGTCGCCGATGTCCCACCAGTCGCCGTCGAAGCGGTAGGCGTAGACGGGCTCGCGCGCCTGCAGCCATGCGACGAAGTTGCCGGGTTGGTCGGGGGAGTTTCCGTCCGCGAGGTACGTGTCGACGAGCCGCACGTGGGCGCGCGGGAAGACGTAGGTCGCGGTCGCGCAGAGCGTCGTCGGCGGGTCCTCGGGCTTCTCGACGAACGACACGATCCGGCCCTCCTCGTCGACGTCGACGACTCCGTACTGCTTCGCAAGCTCCGGGTCGCCGACGTCATGAACCGCGACGCAGCTCGCTCCCTCCTTCGTCCGCCAGAACTCGACGTAGTCGCGGAGCGAGTACTCGAACAGGTTGTCGCCTGCGATCGCGAGCAGATCGTCGTCGATCCCGACGAACTGGATGTCGCCGATCGCGCCGAGCCGATCGTCGTTCGACGTCGTGCCGTCGTCGTGCACGGTGACGTCCGCTGGAGCCCATCGCTCGAAGTCGGCGGCGAAGCGGTGATTGGTGACGAGATGGATCTCCTCCACGTCTGCCTCGCGGACCTTGTCGAGAATCCAGTCGACCATCGGCCGGCCGCCGACGGGGAGCAGCTGCTTGGGGATCGACTCCGTGAGCGGGCGCAGCCGGGTGGCGTACCCGGCTGCGAGAATGAGCGCCTTCATCTAGCCAAGTAACACGGTGTTACAGGGTGGATCAGGTGCCCTCGTCCCAGGAGGCGAGGTACTTCGCCTGCTCCTCGGTCAGCCGGTCGATCATGACGCCCATCGTCTCGAGCTTCAGGCGCGCGATCTCCTTGTCGATCTCCGCCGGCACCGGGTAGACCTTCCGCTCGAGCTCTGCGGCATGCTGGATCGCGTACTCGGCCGAGAGCGCCTGGTTGGCGAAGGACATGTCCATCACCGTCGCGGGATGCCCCTCCGCTGCCGACAGATTCACGAGCCGCCCGTCTGCGATCAGATAGATGCGCCGCCCGTCGTCGAGCGTGAACTCGTCGACGAAGGCGCGGGCCTCGCGCGTGTCCGTCGAGAGCTGCTTCAGTGCCGGGATGTCGATCTCGACGTTGAAGTGGCCCGTGTTCGCGAGGATCGCACCGTCCTTCATCGTCTCCATGTGCTCGCGGCGGATGACGGACTTGTCACCGGTGGCGGTGCAGAAGATGTCGCCGACGCGCGCGGCCTCCTCCATCGGCATCACCTCGAAGCCGTCCATCACGGCCTCGATCGCACGCAGAGGATCGACCTCCGTCACGATCACGTGAGAACCCATCCCGCGGGCCCGCGACGCAACGCCGCGACCGACCCAGCCGTAGCCGGAGACGACGAAGCGCTTGCCGGCGAGCAGCACGTTCGTGGCACGGACGATCCCGTCGATCGTGGACTGCCCGGTGCCGTAGCGATTGTCGAACAGGTGCTTCGTGTCCGCGTCGTTGACGGCGATCACCGGGAAGCCGAGCGCGCCGTCGCGCTCGAGCGCCTTCAGGCGGATGACCCCGGTGGTCGTCTCCTCCGTGCCCGCGATGATGTCGCCGAGCTGCTCGCGACGCGCCGAGTGGAGGACGCCGATCACGTCGGCACCGTCGTCCATCGTCAACTGCGGCTTGTGATCCACGGCTGCTTCGATGTGGGAGTAGTAGGTGTCGTTGTCCTCACCCTTGATCGCAAAGACGGCGATGTCGTACTCGTCGACGAGCGCCGCCGCGACGTCGTCCTGCGTCGACAGCGGATTCGACGCGCAGAGGACGACGTCGGCGCCGCCCGCCTTGAGCGTGCGCGCGAGGTTCGCCGTCTCGGTCGTCACGTGGAGACACGCCGACACGCGGTAGCCCGCGAGCGGCTGCTCGCGCTCGAAGCGTTCCCGGATTGCGGCCAGCACCGGCATCTGCCGGTCTGCCCAGGCGATGCGGCGGACGCCCTCGGGCGCCAGGGCCAGGTCCTTCACGTCATGCCGTTTGGTCGTAGCCATTCAGTCCCTTCCCGTTGCGGTCTCAGGCGGCAAGGAGCCGCTCGTGCTTGCGCTGCTCCCAGTCGAGGGCGGAGAGCTCCGTACCCGCCAGCCACGTGTCGACGGCGCCGCGCAGCGCCGGCTCGCGACGGAGCCTGGCTGCGAATGCGACGTCCGTGAGCTCGACGCCGAACCGGCGCCTCAGCTCCTTGAGGGCACGCAGCTGGTTGAGCTCGAGCAGGCCGTACAACCGGTAGCCGCGAGCCGTGCGACGCGGGACCACCAGCCCGGCGCGCTCGAGGTAGCGGAGCATCCGGGGCGACCAGCCCGTGCGGCCGGCCGCCTCCCCGACAGTCAGTTCATCCACGGGCCGAACCTTAACACATGTGTGTCAAGGCGCGGTCGTGCCCTCGCGACCGTACCGATCCTCGAGGCGGACGATGTCGTCCAGCTGCGTCGTGGAGACCTCGATGATGGTCGTGTCCTCGATCGCCGTGAGTCGATGGACCGTCCCGGGGCTGAAGTGGAAACACGCCCCCGCCCTGACGACGCCCTCCTCGAGCAGCGCGTCACCGGCGGAACCGAGCTCGAGCTTGGCGCGGCCGGCCTGGACGAGCCAGGACTCGTCCTTCTCCCGGTGGAACTGGAGCGAGAGCGACTCGCCGGCCTTCACGAACAGCACCTTGCCGACGTACGCGTCCGCGTGCGCCCAGATCAGTTCGTATCCCCATGGCTTCTCGACGCGGCGCGGCTCGAACGCCCACGCGTCGAGCCCTTCCAGATTCGGCGAATCGACACTCACGCAGGCGACTCTACGTCAGGATCAGGACCTGTTTCTGGCGAGCGTCGGGCGGAGCTCCGGATGATCCGCGTAGTACTGCTCGGCGCGCTGAAGATCCTTCGGCGTGTTCACCGTGATCCAGACGCCCTCGTGGCGGAAGCCGTACAGCTTTCCCTCCGCAGCGAGCGCGGGGAACGTCGACTGCTCGTGGTCGCCGCGCTCCGGCAGACGCGCGAGCGCCTCGTCGTCGAGGACGTAGATGCCTGCGTTCACCCAGTGCGGGAGTCGCGGAGCCTCGCGGAAGCCGGCGATTCGGTCGCGGTCCGCGAGCTCGACGACCCCGAACTGCGAGATCAGCGGCGCGACCACGATCGTCGCTGCAGCGCCGCGGTCGCGATGCAGGTCGAGCAGCGCATCGAGGTCGACGTCGTGCAGCTCGTCGCCGTTGAACGCGTACAGCGGCCCGGACTCCTCGCGGTACTGCGCCGCATAGCGAAGCCCGCCGCCGCGGCCGAGCGGCTCCGGTTCAGCGACCGCGACGATCTCCGCGCCGAGCCCGGACAGCTTCGCGCGGAAGATCCGGTCCTGCCCGCGCGCGCAACTGATGATCACGCGCTCCACCCCGGCACGAACGAGCTGCGACACCTGGTACTCGGCCAGCGGATGGCCGGCGATCGGAAGGAGCGACTTCGGCTGTCCGCGCGCGGCGTCGCCCATGCGGGATGCCCTCCCGCCCGCGAGGATGATCGCCTCCACTACCGCGGAACCTTGGGTTCCCGCTCAGGGGTCTCCGGAAGGGACGCAAAGGGCGAGCTGCCGCGGCCGATTCCCTCGTACGCGAATCCCGCCGCGCGCGTCTCCTCCGGGTCCAGCACGTTCCGCCCGTCCACGATCAGGGGTCGAGCCATCGCCTCGCGCACCTCTTTGGACGCGAGCCCGCGAAGCTCCGGCCACTCGGTGACGATCACCGCCGCGTCGGCACCTGCGACCGCGTCAAGAACGGACCCACATTGGAGGGCTCCGCGGAGTCGATCCCGCGCGTCCGCGACCGGATCCCAGGTCCGGACGGACGCTCCCTCGGCCAGCAGACGCGACGCGATCACGAGGCTTGGAGCGTCACGCAAATCGTCCGTGTTCGGCTTGAAAGCGAGCCCGAGGACGGCGATCGTCTTCCCACGCAGCTTTCCCAGGTGCTTCTCGAGCTTTGCGATCACGCGGCGCTTCTGGAGCTCGTTGACCTCGATGACCGCTGCGAGCAGCTGGAAGTGATAGCCGGAGTTTCCAGCGAGCTGCTTCAGCGCCGACACGTCTTTCCCGAAGCAACTGCCACCCCAGCCCACGCCGGCACGGAAGAAGTGAGGGCCGAGGCGATGATCCAGTCCGACGCCCTTGGCAACGTCCTCGACGTCGGCGCCCACCAGCTCGCACACATTCGCGATCTCGTTGATGAAGCTGATGCGCGTCGACAGGAATGCGTTGGCTGCGAGCTTGATCATCTCGGCGGAGGCGACGTCGGTCCGCACGACCGGAGCCTCGATTCCCGAGTACAGGGCTTCGACGACCGCTGCGTCTTCGGGCGCGAACGCGCCGAGCACGAGGCGGTCCGGGTTCATGAAGTCACGCACGCCGGTTCCTTCTGCGAGGAACTCCGGGTTGGAGACATAGCCGACGTTGTTGAGCCCGCGCGCCTCGAGGGCGGCGCGCACCGTATCGCCGGTCCCGACGGGGACGGTCGACTTCATCACCAGGACCTGACGGCGGTTGGCGCGCGGCAGCTCGTCGAGCGCGTTCCAGACGTACGAGAGATCCGCGTCGCCGGAGTACGTCGGCGGCGTCTGGACGCAGATGAACAGCACATCCGCCTCCCCAAGCTCGTCCGCGTCGAGCGTGTACCGGATGCGCCCGCGGTTTCGCTCGAGCACCTCGGGCAGATCAGGCTCGTGGAAGGGCAGATGCCCTGCACGAAGCGCTTCGATCCGCTCAGGGACGATGTCCCGTACGACGACCTCGTGGCCGAGCTCGGCGAAGCACCCGCCTGTGACGAGCCCGACCCAGCCCGCGCCGAAGATCCCGACTGCCCGCGAATCTGCCATGCCGGAGGAGCCTACCGACGGAGAGGCGAGAGGCCCTTCGCAATCGCCAGCATCGTCTCGTTCGAGAGCGAATCGAGAATCGTGTTGATCACCCAGTAGGTCGCGCCGTTCTGCTTCAGCACGATCATGTGGAGATGCGCGCCCGAGTAGTAGAAGTCGTAGATGCGCCCGCGGATCTTGTGTTCGAAGCTCGGACTGTTGAGGATCGGCGCGTCGTTCCAGTCAGTCTGCTCGATCCCCCAGTACTCGTTGCCGCCAGTCTGGAACGACAGGCGGACGCCGACGTGTCCCTTGACCATCTGGTGGACCCGGATCGGCGCGAGCGGCTCAGGGCGCGAGTTGCGCTCGATCATCCGCGGGAGCTCGAGCCTGAAATGAACGCGGCGGCGCACGGAGCGGAGATACGAGAGCGTGGCGGCGGCATTCGGCACGACGGCCGCGGGCTGCGGCTTGGGCGTGTGGTCGATCGGCGCCGGCGCCAGCGTCCCGTGGAAGTTCTGGCCGACGACGACGGTGGTCAGCGCGCCGTTCGCCAGCGTCACGAGCGCCTGCGACCCGGACGAGAGTGCCTTGACCTGCGCGTCGCCGAACAGGTTTGCGATCTGTTGTGCGGCCGCCTTGCCGTTCTTCTGTGACGAGTCGTAGAAGATCGTCGTGTTGAAGTAGTTCTGCGTCGGCGCATTGACGGGACGGCCCTGCGGCGGCAGCACGATCTTGTAGCCACGCTGGCCGAGGATGTAGGCCGCGTTCGCGGCCGACCCCTGGATCCCGTTCCCGTTCAGGACGCTCACGGTCACGCTTGCCGGTCGCAGCACGGTCGCGCGGCGCTTGATGCCGAGCGTCACGTCGCGCGCCTTTGCCGGCGAGTTGACGTCCGGCTGGACGAAGTCCCGCACCGCCGTGGTGATGTTCGCGGGGTTCGTCGTCAGCTCCGCGTAGCCCGTCAGTCCCTCGATCCGCGCCTGGAAGATGTGCCCGGACGGCAGGCCCTGCGCGAACCGGATGTAGCCGCGCAGCGTGTTGAAGTCCAGCGCTCTGTTCCCGCCGCGGCCGATGACGACGTTCTTCTCGACGGCGTCGACGATGTCGAGCAGCGTCCCGAAGCTGAGCGACGCCGTGATCTGGCTCTTGACGGCCTTCAGGAAGAGTTGCTGGCGCGCGACGCGGTAGAGGTCGGAGTCGAAGTGCCGGTACCGGACGAACGCCAGCGCGTCGTAGCCCCTCAGGCGTTGATATCCCGGCCACAGGTTGATCGCCGAGTAGCCGCCCGGCCCCGTGTGCGTGTTCAGGTAGCGGTGATCGACGTCCACCCAGACCCCTCCGAGCCGGTCGACGAGTTGCAGGAAACCGTGGAAGTTGACCGTGACGAAGTAGTTGATCGGAAGCCCGGTGAGCGCGCGCACCGTGTCGACGCTTCCCTGGGAGCCGCACTCCGCGAACGCGGCGTTGATGCGGTCGACGTGGTCGGTATGTCCTGGGCACTTCACGTTGACGAGCATGTCGCGCGGGAACGAGAGCAGCGAGAGCGTGTCCGTGACCGGATCCGCTCGCACGAGCATCAGGGTGTCTGAGCGGCCGGTGAGGTCGGCCTCCGGGCCACGGCGCTTGTCCGTCCCGATCACGAGCGCGTTCGTCGGCTGGCCGGGGATCGGGACGTCGAGGTCCTGCTGCGCCGCGCGGTCCTGCGGTGTCTTCGGGGCGACGCTGGTGAAGAACTCGTGCTGCTTCAGGTACGCCGCCCCCGCGGCGCCGCCGGCGACGATCAGGGCGGCCAGCACCGTCCACAGCGCGACGATCCGGATGATCGCCCACGGCCCGCGCCGGTCGGGCTCCGGCTGCCGGTACCGGGTCATCGGCGTCCGGACACCGGGCGGGAAGATCGACCGGCCGTCGCCGTTGAACGCCGCGCCGCGGCCGATCCCTCTCTTCAGCGTCGTCTTCATGCAGGCCGGAAACAGCGCGGCGCCCGGTCGGGCGCCAGCCGCGGACGAGGATACCTCACCGGCCTGCTGGAGCCCTAGACGGTCGGGCAGGCTCGCCGCCCGAGGCGGGGGACATGTGGTAGACACCCCGTGCCCGGATGAGCGTCCTCCGCCGTCCTCGAGCATTCGCGCGCCGACGTGCTCGGCCCGACGACGAGGATCCGCTCGTCTTCGCAGGCAGCGCCAGCCCTCGTCTGACGGACGCGATCTGCCGCGAGCTCGGCGTGCAGCGAGGAAACAGCGAGGTGCTCCGATTCTCCGAAGGGACGCTGTTCGTGCGCGTGCTCGAGAACGTGCGCGGCCGGAATGTCTACCTCGTGCAGTCCACCGTGTTCCCCACGAACGCGAACTTCATGGAGCTGCTCTTCTGGATCGACGCGTTCAGCCGCGCGAGCGCCGAGTCCGTCACCGTGGTCGTCCCGTACTTCAGCTACGCCAAGGGCGACAAGAAGGACGAGCCGCGGGTGTCGATCCGCGCGCGCGTCTGTGCCGACGCGATCGAGGCCGCCGGCGCCGACCGCGTCGTCACGCTCGACCTCCACGCGCCGCAGATCCAGGGCTTCTTTCGGATTCCGGTCGACGATCTGTACGCGCTGCCCTACCTCTGCACGGCAATCGAACGCGCTGAGCTGCGCGACCCGGTCGTCGTGTCTCCCGACGCCGGGTTCGCGAAGCGAGCCCGCCGGTTCGCGCATCGGCTCGATGCGCCGCTCGCGATCGCGGACAAGGTCCGCAAGGGCCACGGCGAAACCGCCGAGCTCGTCGAGATCATCGGCGAGGTGGCCGGCCGGGACGCGATCGTGGTGGACGACTTCACGATCAGCGCGGGCACGCTCGTCGAAGCGGCCGACCAGCTCGTCGCGCGTGGCGCGCGCTCTGTCACCGCGGTCGTGACGCACGGCGTGTTCGCCGAGGGATCGATGGAACGGCTCGACCGCAGCCCGATCCAGCGGCTCATCGTCACGGACTCGATCGAGACGCAGCCGGTGCAGTTGTCAGCCAAGGTGACCGTCGTCTCCGTCGCACCGCTCTTCGCGGAGGCAGTCAGCCGAATCCACCGGCGCGAGAGCATCAGCGTCCTGTTCCAGGACTGACTGCGCTGAGCTAGTAGCTAGTGGAGGCGGCGGGCCAGCGTCGCAGCCAGGCTGCGATCGAGCCCTGCGGGCAACGGCGTGAGCGGCTTGCCCGGGGACAGCGACATCAGCGCGAGATTCGCGCGTCCCCGGCCTAGCAGGATGAAGTGCAGATCCGCGTTGAACTTGATCCCTTGCACGTTGAATGCAAGACGGACGTAGAAGGCGGCGGTGCGCTGCGCGACGTGGGGGAACGCGAGCCTGCCGCGCGCGGCGATCTTGACGGTCGCGCTCCCAGTCGACGTCTGGCCCAGAGCCTCCGCGAGGCAGTCGAGGATCTGGGTCTTGGCCTCGAGATTCCAGCCGGTCTCCGCGTCCTTCGTCGTCTTGAAGATCGCCGCCATCGAGGTGACGAAGCCGCCGCCGCGCGAGAATTCGCGCGACTGCTGCTCGCCGGTCTCGACGAGCTTCGACTCGTCTGGATTGAACGACTTGCAGGTCGAGTTGTCGCCGGTCGACTTCTTGCTCGTCCAGCCAGCGCCGGGGAGATCCGCCCGCTGGAGCAGGAGTGTGCGTGCCCACGCCTGGTCGGCGGCGGTGAATCGCTTCTGCGGGTCGTGCGGATTCGCCGCGAACGCGGCGCCCGCGAACAGTGCGGCGAGGACGATCGTACTGCAGAGGCGCCGCATCGACTAGCCCATCCGAATCCGGATGTAGATCCAAGCGGCGGCGACGAGCACCGCGAGCATCGCGTACGGCGTCAATGCGGCGAGCCCGCTGTCCACGGGCTTCGCAGTCGCGTTGAAGGTCGGCGGGGGCTGATGTCCCATGCCGCGCGCGAGATCGGCGAGCTTGGCGAGCCGCGCATCGACGGGAGGATGCGTCGGCCGTCCCGACGAGTCGACGATGCAGAAGCAGCCGACGCCGTCGAGCGCGCGCAGGTCGGTCGACGGAATCGCCGGCCCGGAGATCTTCTGCAGCGCGCTCATCAGCTGTTCGGGTGCGCCGGTCAGGACCGCCGCGCCGCGGTCGGCCGCGTACTCGCGGTAGCGCGACAGGATCAACATCAACGTGGACGTGAACGCGGCATACAGCTTCAGCAGGACGACGAGCCACCAGACGCTGATCCAGAAAATGAACCAGCGGGCCTTGAAGCGATGCGAGACCGCGGCGGACGCGGTCGCCGGAATGGCGGCGAAGGTCATCACCGCGCCGTCGCGATTGACGACGTGCGAGAGCTCGTGCGCGAGCACCGCCTCGAGCTCTTCCGGCTCGAGCTGATCGAGCAGTCCCTGCGTCACGGCAATTGTCGACGTTCCGGGAGTGAACCCGGTCGCAAACGAGTTTGCAGCGTCCGTGTGCACGAGCGCGAGCTCCGGCTTCGGCACGTCGGCGAGCCCGCACAGGCGGTCGAGGATCCGGTGGAGCTCCGGGTGCTCGTCGGGACCGATCGACTCGGCGTGAACCGCGCGTAGCGGATCCGTTCCGACCATGATGACGGCGATCCCCGCAATGACGATCAGCGGGAGAAGCACCGGCGCACCGCTGTTGACGAACAACGGCACGAAGATGCGAAGAAGGACGATGGCGCTGCCGGCGTAGACGCCGCTGACGAGCAGGAGCGTCACGAGCATCCGGATCGAGAGCCCGAGATCCCTCGTGGTTGGAGTCCCCTTGGCGGCCATGCGCATCCGGGACATCGGCACGGCTCCCGACGGACTGAAGCTCAGAGCGGGGACAGCGCGCGTGTTTCGTACCCAAGGTTCGGCCGGAGCCAGCGTTCCGTCTCCTCGAGGCTCATCCCCTTTCGGACGGCGTAATCCTCGACCTGGTCGCGGCCGATGCGGCCGACCGAGAAGTAGCGCGCCTGCGGATGCGCCAGGTAGATGCCGCTAACCGCCGCGGCCGGCGTCATCGCGAAGGACTCCGTCAGCTCGAGCCCGACTCGCTCGGCCGCCAGGAGATCGAACAGCTTTCCCTTCTCCGAGTGGTCGGGGCACGCGGGATAGCCGGACGCGGGCCTGATGCCGCGGAAGCGTTCCGCTACCAGGTCGTCGCTCGAGAGCCGTTCGTCGGGCACGTACCACTCGCGGCGCGCGCGCTCGTGCAGGTACTCGGCGAAGGCCTCTGCGAGACGGTCCGCGAGCGCCTTGACCATGATCGCCTTGTAGTCGTCGAGCTCCGCCTCGTAGCGGGCAGCCAGCTCGTCCGCGCCGTGCACGGCGACCGCGAACGCGCCGACGTGGTCCCCCTCGGCTGCGACGTAGTCGGCCAGGCAGCGGTTCGGGCGCGAGTCGCCGTACGCCGACTGCTGGCGGAGGAAACAGAAGCGCGTCGCGCCGTCGAGCTGGATGTCGTCGCCCTCCGCCTGCGCCGGCCAGAAGCCGTAGACCCCACGCGGCCGGAGCTCGATCCCCTCCAGCAGTCCGAGCGCGTCGTCGTACAGCTCGCGCGCCGCCGGCTGCTCGAGAATCGCCGGGAACTTCCCCTTCAGCTCCCATGCATGGAAGAAGAACTGCCAGTCGACGTACGGGCGCAGCGTGTCGACGTCCACCTCGACCTCGCGCGTACCCGTGAACGGCGGTGCCGACAGGCCCTCGAATGAGACCCGCTCCCTGTTCGCGCGCGCCTGCTCGATCGGCAGCAACGGCTTGCGCTCCTTCTCCTCATGCTGCGTTCGCAGACGGTCCTGGAGCTCGGTGTTGTCGCGCTCGAGCTGCGTCAGTACTCCGGTGCGATCTTCACGGCGGTGTGCTGCTTCGACGTCGTCGCACCGCCGATCAGGAGCGGCAACTCGAGGCGGCGGCGCTCCATCTCCTTCGCCACGTTGACCATCTCCTCCAGCGACGGTGTGATCAGCCCCGACAACCCGACGAAGTCGCACCCCTCTTCAACGGCGGTGTCGAGGATCTTGTCCCCAGGGACCATCACGCCGAGATCGAGCACCTCGTAGTTGTTGCAGCCGAGGACGACCCCGACGATGTTCTTGCCGATGTCGTGCACGTCGCCCTTGACCGTGGCGAGCACGACCTTTCCCTGCGCGCGGGCCGCGACTCCCGTGCGCGCCTTCTCTTCCTCCATGTACGGCTCGAGGTAGGCGACGGCACGTTTCATCGCGCGGGCGCTCTTCACGACCTGGGGAAGGAACATCTTTCCCGAGCCGAACAGGTCGCCGACGATCTGCATCCCGTCCATCAGCGGTCCCTCGATCACATCGAGCGGACGGGCATGCTTCTGCCGGGCCTCCTCCGTATCCGCCTCGATGAAGTCGACGATGCCGTGCACGAGCGCATGCGAGAGCCGCTCCTCGACGGGCGCCTCGCGCCACGAGAGGTCTCGCTCGCGCTTCATCCCCTCGCCCTGGACGCGCGATGCGTACTCGACCAGCCGCTCGGTCGCGTCGGGACGGCGGTTGAAGATGACGTCCTCGACCTGCTCGAGCAACTCGGCCTCGATGTCCTCGTAGACCGCGAGCTGGCCGGCGTTGACGATGCCCATGTCGAGGCCCGCCTTGATCGCGTGGTAGAGGAAGGCCGCGTGCATCGCTTCGCGCACCGCGTCGTTGCCGCGGAAGGCGAACGACAGGTTGGAGATGCCGCCGCTGACCTTGGCGCCGGGACAGCGGCGCTTGAGCTCGGGGATGGCCTCGATGTACGCCTTGGCGAACTCAGCGTGCTCTTCGATCCCGGTCGCCACGGCCAGCACGTTCGGGTCGAAGATCAGGTTCTCCGGGGCCCAGCCGTCCTCTCTCAGCAGCCGGTAGGCGCGCTCGCAGATCGCGACCTTGCGCTCGACCGTGTCGGCCTGGCCCTGCTCGTCGAACGCCATCACGACCACCCCGGCGCCGTAGCGCTGGATCAGTCGCGCCTGTTCGAGGAACGGGGCTTCGCCCTCCTTCAACGAGATCGAATTGACGACGCCCTTTCCCTGCACGCACTGCAGACCCGCCTCCAGAACGGACCAGCGCGAGCTGTCGACCATGATCGGGATCCGCGCCACCTCCGGCTCGGTCGCGATCAGGTTGAGGAACGTCGTCATCGCCTGCTGCGAGTCGAGCAGGTCAGCGTCCATGTTGACGTCGAGGATGTTGGCGCCGCCGCGCACCTGGTCGAGCGCGACGTCGACGGCGCCCTGGAAGTCGCCTGCTTCGATCAGCCGGCGGAAGCGCGCAGAGCCGGTGACGTTCGTGCGCTCGCCGACGAGGACGAAGTTCGCGTCCGGAAAGATCGTGAACGGCTCGAGCCCGCTGAACGCGGTCACGCGCTCCCGCTCGGGAATGCGTCTCGGTCTCGCCCCGTCGACCGCGGACTTGATCGCCCGCACATGCTCGGGCGTCGTCCCGCAACACCCACCGACGATGTTGACCAGGCCGTCGCGCGCAAAGTCACCGAGGAAGCGGCTCGTGTCCGAGGGCTGCTCGTCGTGCGTGCCGAATTCGTTCGGCAATCCCGCATTCGGGTGGGAGGCGATGTACGTCGGGGCGATGCGTGCGAGATCCTCGACGAACGGCCGCATCTGCGCCGCGCCGAGGGAGCAGTTGACGCCGACGATGAACGGCCGCGCGTGCTCGACGGAGAGCCAGAACGCCTCCACGGTCTGGCCGGAGAGGTTGCGGCCGCTCCGGTCGATCGCGGTGAACGAGATCCACAGCGGCAGCTGCGGCGCCTCGTCGAGTGCGGCAGCGATCGCCGCCTTCGCATTGAGCGTGTCGAAGATCGTCTCGATCAGCAGGAAGTCGACGCCGCCCTCGGCGAGCGCTCGGATCTGCTCGGCGTAAGCATCGCGCACCTGGTCGAACGTGTGGGTCCGGAAAGCCGGATCGTCGACCCGGGGGGACAGCGACAACGTGACGTTGAGCGGGCCGACGGATCCAGCGACGAAGCCGCCGGCCTCGTCCGCCGCCTCGCGGGCGAGCCGCGCGCCGGCGACGTTCATCTCGTACGCGGCGCCCTCGAGCCCGTAATCGGCCTGGCCGATCGAGGTGGCGGTGAAGGTGTTGGTCGTCGCGATGTCGGCGCCGGCGCCGAAGTACGCGCGATGGATCCCGAGCACGACCTCGGGCCGCGTCAGATTGAGGAGGTCGGGATCGCCGGCGACGTCGCGCGGGTGATCCTTGAACCGATCGCCGCGGTAGGCCTCCTCCCCCTTCACCTCGCGCTGGATCAGCACGCCCCAGGATCCGTCGAGCACGGCGATCCGCTCGGCGAGGATGGCTTCGAGTCGTGTGCGCGCGTCCTTCATCCTGCTCCTTGTTCTGCTTGCAGCGGCGCCGCTTGTCGGTGCCGCCTTGGAGGAGGTGCGGGCTTTGCCCGCGCCTCCGTCCGATACGCCCTTCTTTGAACGGCGCACCTCGCGACCCTTCGTCACCATCGCCTTAGAGGACGCACGCCTTCACTGGCGCACGGGCTCTTTAGGCGTTTGGTAACCCGGTCGCCAAGCTGCCTGTCAAAGCTCTCCGGGTGGACGCAGCCTAGCAGGCGAGGTTCGAATTCCGGTCGACGGGGGTAGTTTGTACCTGCGGTAGGGGGTCCAGCCGGGATGGCGTCACCCAGTCCACAGACGAGCGTCCGCGTCCTCGTGGTCGACGACCACGCGTTGTTCGCCGACGCGCTGACGATGTTCCTGCAGCGCGACGAGCGGATCGAGGTCGTCGGGGTCGCGTCGAGCGGCCAGGAGGCGATCGACCTCGCGCAGGCGCGTCTCGCCGACGTCGTCCTGATGGACATCTTCATGCGCGGCATGGACGGGCTCGAGGCGACGAAGCGCCTGCGCGCGATCCGGCCTGAGACACACGTCATCGTCCTGACGGGCCTCAGCGGCGACGAGATCGGCGGCGAGGCTCGGGCAGCAGGCGCCGACGGCCATCTCCGGAAGGGCGACGTCCACGACCGGATCGTCGAAGCAGTCCTCCGCGTCGCCCACGGCAAGCCGCTCGCCTAGCTGCGGCCGGCGGATTCGCGGCCGCACCAGACCGCCGCGGGTGCCGGCTTCGCCGGTGCCCGCTCACAGACGCTTGCGCCGAGACTTCGCAGTTGAGTCGTCATGCTGCCCGCGCAGCGGGCAGCGGACTCAACTGCGTCCAGAAACCGTCAGCTGGTTCTCGGCGTGGCGGATGCGCTGTTCGAGCTGCCAGCGGTCCGCGCTCGACTCGCCGCGATCGACGCGCTCGAGCTCCGCCTGCGCCTCCTCGAGCTGCCGCCGCGCACGCTCGTCGTCGACCTCCGACGCGAGCACCGCGTCGTCGACGAGCGCGATCGCACGGTCGAACTGCACCTGGAAGAACCCGGGGCCGGTCGCGAACTCCTTGAAGTCGCCCGCGTCCCAGTCCAGGTAGACGCGCGTCGACCCCGCCTTCAGCGTCGCCTCGCCCTCGTAAGCGGGCCCGTCCGGCGTGACGAGCGAGACGTCGAACTTCTTCCGGTCGGTCACTAGTGCCCCTTCCAGTGATGCTGTCGAGGCTCTGGGTCGCTAGCACCAAGCCAGAGGCCGCACTCGCCCGCACCAAGGCTGGTCTGCCTTGGTAAGGGCGAGGGTGGACTCTGGCGCCGCGTGATCGCGGGCCAGAGGCCGACGTGCATTGCTGGGAGGGGCACTGGCTACGAGACGCCGGCGGGCTCGGGCTCCGGCTCGCGTGCGTCCTCCGGGACCTCCGCGCCCTCGGCCGGCTGCTGCTCCTCGTGCTTCTGCTCCGTCGACTCGCCGGCGAGGCGGCGTCCCTTCTCGACCGCGCTCTCGATCGTCCCGACCATGTAGAACGCCTGCTCGGGCAGATCGTCGTGCTTGCCGTCGAGGATTTCCTGGAAGCCCTTGATCGTGTCCTCGAGCTTTACGTACTCGCCGGGCGTCCCGGTGAACTGCTCGGCGACGTAGTTCGGCTGTGAGAGAAACCGCTGGATCTTGCGCGCGCGCGCGACCACGAGCTTGTCCTCGTCGGAGAGCTCGTCGATGCCGAGGATGGCGATGATGTCCTGCAGATCCTTGTAGCGCTGCAGGACCTCCTGCACGCTCGTCGCAGTCGCGTAGTGCTCCGGGGAGACGATCCCCGGCTGCAGTGCGCGCGAGAAGGAGTCGAGAGGATCCATCGCCGGGTAGATCCCCTGCTCGACGATCGCGCGCGAGAGCACGACCGTCGAGTCGAGGTGCGCGAACGTGTTCGCGGGCGCGGGATCTGTGAGGTCATCGGCTGGGACGTAGATCGCCTGCACGGACGTCACCGAGCCGGTGCGCGTGGACGTGATCCGTTCCTGCAGCTGGCCCATCTCGGTCGCGAGGGTCGGCTGGTAGCCGACGGCGCTCGGCATGCGCCCGAGCAGCGCCGACACCTCGGAGCCCGCCTGCACGAAGCGGAAGATGTTGTCGATGAAGAGGAGGACGTTCTGACCCTCGTCGCGGAAGTACTCGGCCATCGTCAGGCCGGACAGTCCGACGCGAAGCCGCGCTCCGGGCGGCTCGTTCATCTGCCCGTAGACGAGCGCGACCTTGTCGATCACCTCCGACTCGGTCATCTCGAGCAGCAGGTCGTTGCCCTCGCGCGTCCGCTCGCCGACACCGGCGAACACCGACACGCCCTCGTGCTCCTGGGCGACGTTGTGGATCAGCTCCTGGATGATCACGGTCTTGCCGACGCCGGCACCGCCGAAGAGGCCGACCTTGCCTCCCTGCACGAACGGCGCGATCAGGTCGATCACCTTGATGCCGGTTTCGAAGATCTCCGTCGTCGGCGACAGGTCGCGGAACGCGGGCGGATCGCGGTGGATCGGCCAGCGCTCGGCGTCCTTCGGCGCTTCTTTCTCATCGATTGG
The DNA here is from genome assembly GCA_005885125.1 of Actinomycetota bacterium. Taxonomy (GTDB): domain Bacteria; phylum Actinomycetota; class Thermoleophilia; order Gaiellales; family Gaiellaceae; genus 3-1-20CM-4-69-9. The sequence goes on along the minus strand of VAXU01000027.1, from coordinate 3,707 downwards.
ATCGCCGAGCACGTTCCAGAGGCGGCCGAGCGTCACCTTGCCGACGGGCACCGAGATCGGCTGCCCCGTGTCGACCACCTCGAGGCCGCGCGCAAGCCCGTCGGTCGAGTCCATCGCCACCGCGCGGACGCGGTCGTCGCCCAGATGCTGCTGCACCTCGGCGATCAGCGAGTGCGCCTCCTGGCCATCCTGCTTCGCGATGTCGATGCGGAGCGCGTTGTAGATCTCGGGCAGCTCCCCAGGGAAGACCGCGTCGATGACGACGCCTTTGATCTCGACGATGCGGCCGGGCTGCTGCTTCGCGTTCTCGTCAGGCATTGCTCTCCCTCGCAGAGGTGCGCACGGCCCAGCAGGCCATGCCAGCGATTGTGGAGTCTATCGCCCTAGCGCCGTTTAGAGCGCGATTCGGTCGCCGTTGTGCTGCGGCTTAATGCGGAAATGCACTTTGCCCGGGATGAGCTCGTCGCCGCGATCGGAGACGTACGGCCCAAGCTTCAGCGACGTGCCGGAGGCCTCGCGTGACGTCAGCCCCCCGACCGCCGAGAGTCCCGCGACGAGCGCGACCGCGGCTGCGGCAGCGCCGGCCTGCAATGCCCGCACGGAGACGAGGCGGCGGCGCGGGATCGAGATCGTGAATCGAGCCGATCCCGAAGGTCTCCTCACGGTGAGCGTCATAGGACGGGGGCTCGGATGGTACTGCGAAGATCAACTCGCCGCCGGAGCGGGGCTTGTCCTGCGCCGCAGCGGGACCTGCCAGCGTCACGGCGGCGATCGCGATCACCAGGATGTGTCGGTAGCGTCGCATCAATCCCTCCGAGGGTTTTGTCCCAAAACTCACATGAGGTACGAAAGGTTTCCGTATTTGAGCACGGGACCAACGCCAGTCAAGCCAGCAGGCAGGCCGCCCGATGCGCCGCCCGGATCTCTCTGAGATCTGGTACCTCCACCCGGCAGCGGTCGATGGCGATCGGGCACCGGGGATGAAAGACGCACCCCGGCGGGGGATTGAGGGGGCTCGGCACCTCGCCGCCCAGCACCACTCGCTCGCGCTGGGCCTCGAGAGCCGGATCGGGAATCGGCACCGCCGAGAGCAGCGCCTTCGTATACGGATGCAGCGGCGAATCGTAGAGCGATTTCCGGTCGGTGATCTCGACGATCTTGCCCAGGTACATGACGGCGACGCGGTCCGAGATGTGGCGGACGAGCGAGAGGTCGTGGGCGACGAACAGGTACGTGAGCCCGAAGTCGCGCTGCAGCGACTCGAGGAGGTTGATCACCTGCGCGCGGATCGAGACGTCGAGCGCGGACACCGGCTCGTCGAGCACGACGAGCTGAGGGTTGAGGGCGAGCGCGCGGGCGAAGCCGATGCGCTGGCGCTGGCCGCCGGAGAACTCGTGCGGGAACCTGTTCGCGTGCTCCGGGCTGAGGCCGACGGTGCGCAGCAGCTCGCCGACGCGCTGCTTCCCCTCGTTGCCGCGATAGAGCTTGTGCACGCGTAGCGGCTCGGCGACGATCTCTCGGACCGTCCAGCGCCGCGACGTCGCGCCCTTCGAACTCGATGCTGCCGGCCGTCGGCGCCTCGGCGGCCAGCACGAGCTTCGACGTGGTCGTCTTGCCGCACCCGGACTCGCCGACGAGCCCGAGCGTCTCACCCGCCTCCACGCTGAGATCGACGCCGTCCACGGCGTGCACCTGACCGACAACGCGCTTGAGCAGGCCCGCGCGGATCGGAAAATGCTTGACGAGCCCTTGGATACGAAGGATCTCGTTGCCTTCCTCGGCGCGGTCGTGAACGGCTTCGAGGGGCTCGTCTGCCGGCCGTTCCTCCGGAGCGGAGCTCACGACGTCACCCCCTCCGCAACGGTCGGCTCGGCGAGCTTCGACGTGGCGCCCTCCAGCTCTTCGGCGAAGTGACATGCCGACAGGTGCGGCCCCATGCCCGTCGCAATCGGACGCAGCGGCGGCTCCTCCTCACGGCAGCGGACGCGTCCCTGGGAGAGGAAGCAGCGTGGGTGGAACGGGCAGCCGGGCGGCCGGTTGATCAGGCTCGGCGGCTGGCCCGGGATCGGCCGCAACCAGTCCTCGTCGACCGTCAGCCGCGGCAGGCTTTCCATCAGTCCGATCGTGTACGGGTGACGGGGCGCAGCGAAGATCGTGCGCACGTCGCCGAGCTCGACGATCTTGCCGGCGTCCATCACGATCACACGGTCGGCCATCTCGGCGATCAGGCCGAGGTCGTGCGTGATCAGGATCGTCGCCGCGTGCGTCTCGTCCTGCGCCGTCTTCAGCACCTCGAGGATCTGAGCCTGGATCGTCACGTCGAGCGCCGTCGTCGGCTCGTCGGCGATCAGGAGCGACGGCTGGTTGGCGATCGCGATCGCGATCATCGCGCGCTGCCGCATCCCGCCCGAGAACTCGTGCGGGTACTGCTCGAAGCGACGCTCAGGCTGCGGGATGCCAACCGTGCTCAGGAGCTGGATCCCCCGTTTCTTGATCTCGGAGTCCTTCGTGCCCGGATGGTGCGCCTTGATCGTCTCGCCGAGCTGGAACCCGATCTTCAGCACCGGGTTCAGCGACGTCATCGGATCCTGGAAGATGATCGCCATCTGGTTGCCGCGGACTTTGCGCAGCTCCTTCTTCGACAGCTTCAAGAGGTCGCGTCCCTGGAACATCGCCTCGCCGCTGACGATCTTCCCGGGCGGGGTCGGGATCAGGCCGAGGATCGACATCGTGCTGACGCTCTTGCCGGAACCGGATTCCCCAACGATTCCGAGCGTCTCGCCCGGGTAGACGTCGTAGGTCAGGCCGTCGACAGCCTTGACGACTCCGTCATCGGTCGCGAAATGGACCGCGAGATCGCGGATCGAGAGAACGGGCTCAGGCACGAATGCGGCGCTGGGTGGGGTCGAGAGCGTCCCGGAGGCCGTCGCCGATGAAGTTGATGCACATGACGATCGCCACGATCGTCAATCCGGGGAAGACAACGAGCCACCATTGCGTCTGCATCTGCGTCTCGCCCTCGGCAATCAGCTTGCCGAGCGCGGGAGTCGGAGGCTTGATCCCGAAGCCGAGGAACGACAGCGCCGCCTCCGTCAGGATCGCGCCGGCCGTGATCAGCGTCATGTTGACGATGATCGGACCCATCGAGTTCGGGAGCATGTGCCGGAAGATGATCCGGACGTCGCCGGAGCCGGACGCCTTCGCGGCCTCCACGTATTCCTTCTCGCGTAACGACAGGAACAACCCGCGCACCACGCGCGCGATCCCCGTCCAGAACAGGAAGGCGAGGATGAACGCGACTCGGTACTCCTGCCCGAGGCTGAAGATCCCGAAATCGATGTTGCCGTTGCCGAGCCGCGCTGCCGCGACCAGCAGGATCGCGAGCGGGGGTAACGTCAGGATCAGATCGGTGAAGCGCATCAGCAGGTTGTCGAGCCAGCCGCCGAAGTAGCCGGCGAACGCACCGATCAAGGTGCCGAGGATCGTCGAGAGGATCGAGACGAAGAACGCCACCCGCGCGGACGTCCGGATCCCATACAGCACGCGCGTGAAGTAGTCCCGGCCGAGCTGGTCGGTGCCGAAGTAGTGATGCGCCGCCGTCGTCGGCTTCGCGTTGATGTGGTTCAGGTCGATCCCGTCGTATGGATAGTGCGCGATCTGGCCGGCGAAGATCGCGCACAGGAGGATCGCCGTCAAGACGAAGAAAC
>VAXU01000167.1 GCA_005885125.1 Actinomycetota bacterium | reverse complement strand
AACGACCACCTGATCTTCTCGAAGGGGCATGCGTCGCCGCTGCTGTACTCCCTGTTCAAGGCGTGCGGCGCGATCACGGACGAGGAGCTCCTGACCTTCCGCAAGTTCGGCTCGCGGCTCGAAGGGCATCCGACACCGATCATTCCCTGGGTCGACGTGGCCACCGGCTCACTCGGCCAGGGCCTGCCGCTCGGCGTCGGCGTCGCGCTCGCCGGCAAGCTGGAACAGAGCCCGTCCCGCATCTGGGTTCTCTGCGGTGACAGCGAGATCGCCGAGGGCTCGACGTGGGAGGCCTTCGAGCACGCGGCGTTCTACTCGCTCGACAACTTCACCGCGATCATCGACGTAAACAGGCTCGGCCAGCGCGGCGAGACGATGCACGGCTGGGATCTCTCGTCGTACACACGGCGCGCTGAGGCATTCGGCTGGGCGGCGATCGAGATCGACGGGCACGACGTCGAGGCGATCGACCGCGCGTACGAGGAAGCGGTCTCGACGACCGGGCGCCCGACGGTGATCGTCGCGCGCACGATCAAGGGCAAGGGCGTGAAGGCGGTCGAGAACAAGGACGGCTGGCACGGGAAGGCGCTCGACGACCCGGAGTCGGCGATCGCCGAGCTCGGCGGCGAGCGGAACATCGTGATCGACGTCCAGAAGCCTGAGCCGTTCGAGCCACGCCGGTTCGAGACGGGCCCGCTGGAGCTCCCGCGCTACGAGCTCGGCTCCGAGGTGGCGACGCGCAAGGCCTACGGCGATGCGCTGGTCGCACTCGGGAAGGGCCGCGGCGACGTGGTCGCGCTCGACGGCGAAGTGAGCAACTCCACGTACGCCGACGAGTTCGCGAAAGCGATTCCCGACCGCTTCTTCGAGATGTTCATCGCCGAGCAACAGCTCGTCGCGGCCGCGATCGGGCTGCAGGTGCGCGGCTGGAAGCCGTTCGCCTCGACGTTCGCGGCGTTCATGTCGCGGGCGTACGACTTCCTGAGGATGGGAGCGATCTCCCGCGCGAACATCAAGCTCAGCGGGTCGCACGCCGGCGTCTCGATCGGCGAGGACGGGCCGTCGCAGATGGCGCTCGAGGACCTCGCCTCGTTCCGCGCCGTCCACGGGTCGACGGTGCTCTACCCGTCCGACGCCAACCAGACCGCGAAGCTCGTCGCCGCGATGGCGGACCTCGAGGGGATCTCGTTCATCAGGACGACGCGCGGAGCGACGCCCGTGATCTACGGGCCCGATGAGGAGTTCCCCGTCGGCGGCAGCAAGGTCGTCCGCTCGTCGGATGACGACGACGTGGCGATCGTCGGGGCGGGAATCACGCTGCACGAGGCGCTGCAGGCAGCCGACACGCTCGCTCAGGATGGAATCAACGCGAGGGTGATCGACCTCTACTCGGTGAAGCCGATCGACGTGGCGACACTCCACGCCGCCGCAGAAGCGACGCAGGGACGGATCGTGACGGTCGAGGACCACTGGCCGGAGGGAGGCATCGGCGAGGCCGTGCTGTCGGCGTTTGCGGATGCAGAGGAGCGGCCGCGCGTCGAGATCCTGGCCGTGCGCGACATGCCGACGTCCGGCAAGCCGGCCGAGCTCCTCGCTGCGGCCGGAATCGACGCGGAGCACATCGCCGCGGCCGCGCGTCAGCTCGTCTCGTCGCCCGTCGCAACCCGGTAGAGCTCCCGCTGCCGCTCGCGCGCCGCGAGGTACGCGGGCGCGCGGTCGTCCCTCGGCTCGAACGCGCGACCGAGCGCCGGCGCCGGCGGCGAGTCGCCGAGCCGCTCGAGCGCGGACACCGCGGCTCCTCGGAGCGACGCCTCCCTGACGACGGACGCGCTGATCGTGCGGGCGAGAACGTCCGCCACGATCTGGCACCACTCCTCGTTCCTGAGCAACGCGCCGCCCGTGGCGACGACCTCTTTCACCTCCGGCATCAGCTCTGCGACCTCGGCGAAGCGATAGGCGACGCCTTCGAGCGCGGCCTGCCGAATGTCGAGCGCCGTGGTCGAGAACGTCAGCCCGTGCAGCGCACCTGTGGCGTGCTGGTGCCAGCCCGGACTGCGCTCGCCGCCGAGCAGGGTCAGGAACGTGAGCCCGTGCGAGTCGGGATCGCGATCGGCCAGCGAGCCGTCAGACGGCTGCAGCGTTTCGCCGAGCCAGCGGTGCAGATTCCCGCCGTCCGAGAGCGCCCCGCCCTCGACAACGCGTCGATCGTCGACGAGATAGAGGAAGAGACCAGGTCGCGGCATCGGCGTCTCGGTCTCGTAGACCGTCCGGAATGCGCCCGAGGTGCCGATCGTCAGCGCCGCGCGTTCGCGCGTGACGCAGCCTGCGCCGACGTTTGCGCACGTGCCGTCGTGCCAGGCGGGATACCAGCCGTCGAGCGGCTCGTTGGAGATGCGTGGCAGCCGCTCTTCGTCGACGCCGAGCGTCGCGAGCAGCTCCTCGTCCCACGCGCGCGTGTGCAGGTTGAGGAGTCCCGTACCCGAGCCCACCGAGAGGCTCATCGGGACATCGTCGGTCTCGAGCAGCCGGGCATACAGGTACTCGGGGAACGAGACGAAGCGGCGCGCGTCGCGGAAGACGTCCGGCTCTTGTTCGGCGAGCCAGGCGAGCTTCGCCGGCCAGTAGCTCGGGTGCACCTGGCAGCCGGTGCGCGCGTGGACGGCGGCAGCGTCGAGCCGCCGCGCAAGCCTGGCCGCGGCGTCGGCGGACCTCGTGTCGCGCCATCCCAGCACCGGCGTCAGCGGCCGCCCGTCTGCGTCGAGCGCGAGCAGGCTGTGGCCGAAACACGACGTGCCCACCGCGTCCACCTCGCCGGTGCGCGCCTCGCGGTATGCCTCGCGGGCCAGCTCGACGATCCGGTCGGGATCGTTCTCGCCCGGGTACTTGCGCCGCGCAGCCTCGCCTTCCTCCGCCGACTCGTCGAAGACGCGCGCGCGAACGGACGACGTGCCGACGTCGAGAGCGAGGACGCGCGTCACCGCGCGGGACCCTAACGAGGCGCGAGGGCGGCCTCGAGCGCTCGCTCGAGCTCGACCAACGGGAACGGCTTGATCAGGTGGACGACCGGGTCGAGCTGCTCGCGCGTCTCACGGGACGGCGGGTGAATGCTCGCGCAGACGATCGCCAGGGCGGGGAAACGTTCCAGCAGCGTGCGGGCGCGCCGAACCTCCTGTCTGGACGACGGCTCGAGGACGACAACGTCAGGTTTTTCCTCTCCGACGGTCTCCACCGCCTCGTGACCGAGACGCGTCGCCACGTGCGAGAAGAGCTCGCGCACCTCGCGCTGGGGGTCGAGGAAGAGGATCAGCGCCATGCCTGGATCCTCGGCGCGCACTGTCGGAATCGCGTAAAGAGGAAGGAGGAAAACGGTATGAGCCCACCGGCCCGCCGAAGGCCTCCCCTCTACGCTTAGCTCGTGGCCGTCGTGATCGCATCGAATCTGCGCAAGGAGCTCGCCGGCGATCCGCTGTTCGACGGCGTTTCCTTCAAGGTCGAGCGCAGGGATCGCGTCGCGCTGTCCGGCCCCAACGGCACGGGCAAGACCACGCTGCTCCGGGTGCTGGCCGGCGAGACGACGGTCCAGGGCGGCGACCTCGCATTCCAGAAGGGAACGCGCGTCGCGCTCCACGACCAGCGGCCGCCGCTTCAACGCGGGCTGACCCTGCGGGAGTACGTGCTCTCAGGCGCGGCCGATCTGATCGCCGTCGAGGAGGAGCTTCGACGGCTCGAGCACGCGATGGCCGGTGGGGATCACGCCGACTCGACCCTGCGGCGGTACGCCGAGGCACAGTCACGCCTCGAGCATGCAGGCGGCTACGCCTGGCGCGACCATGCGGCGGCGGTCGTGCGCGGGCTCGGCTTCTCGGACCCGGATCTCGACCGGCTGCTCGACACGTTCTCGGGTGGGGAACTGACTCGCGCGTCGCTCGCGCGGGCCCTCGGCGGCGATCCGGACCTCCTGTTGCTCGACGAGCCGACGAACCACCTCGATGTCGCAAGCCTCGAGTGGCTGGAGCGCGAGCTGCAGTCGCTCGACGCCGGAGTGATGATCGTGGCGCACGACCGCTGGTTTCTGGAGGCGGTCACGACCTCCGTGCTCGAGCTCGAGGCCGGGCGCTCGACGTTCTTTGCAGGGCCATGGCACGAGTGGCGACGCGAGAAGGCCGCGCGGCTGCAAGCGGCGTCGAAGTCCGCCGAGCGCGTCGGCCGCGACATCGAACGCCTCGAGCGCTTCGTCGCGCGGTTCCGCGCTTCGACGCCGAAGATGGCGAGGAAGGCGCAGGCCAAGTTGACCCAGATCGGGCGGCTCGAGAAGGAGCGCGGGCAGGCAAAGACCGAGATCGAGCTGCTGACGCGGCGAGGCAGGCGACTGGGCTTCGAGTTCCTGAAGCCGCCCCGCAGCGGTCGCACGGTGATCGAGGGCAACGGCGTCCAGATCACGATCGGCGAGCGCACGTTGCTGGACGAGGTGAGCTTTGCAATCGAGCGCGGCGAGCACGTCGGGCTGATCGGCCCGAACGGATCCGGGAAGACGACGCTGCTCGAGACCCTGTTGGGTCGCCGCGAGGCGGCGGCGGGAGACGTGCGGCTGGGACACGGAGTCGAGCCTGCGTACTTCTCGCAGCAGGAGATCGAGCTCGACGAACGCGGCAGCGTGCTTCAGTGCGTGCAGACGATGACGGGGCTCCAGCGGCCCGACGCGCAGTCTCTGCTCGGCCGCTTCCTCTTCTCCGGCTGGGCCGAGCACGAGAAGCCGGTTGCCGTGCTCTCCGGCGGCGAGCGCCGCCGCCTCGCGCTCGCCGTGGTCGTCGCCTCGGGCGCGAACTTCCTCGTGCTCGACGAGCCGACGAACCACCTCGATCTCGAGAGTCGCGAGGCCCTCGAGGCCGCGCTGGAGGCGTTCCCCGGAACGTTGCTGCTCGTCTCACACGACCGCGCGCTGCTCGATGCGGTCGCGGAGCGAACGCTCGCGATCGAAGAGCGGGCGCTCACGCCCTACGACGGCGGGTGGGCCGACTACGTGCGCATCCGCGACGAGCGGCGGGCAGCGGCGGAAGAACCTGTTACGAAGCCCCGGAAGGAGCGCGCCAAGGTTGCTGCGAAACCTGCGCCGAATCGGCCGTCGGAGCTCGAGCGGCTGGAGGCCGAGATCGCCGCGCGCGAGAGCGCCGTCGCGGAGCTCGAACGCGGCCTGGCCGAGGACTGGAGTGATGTCGAGAAACTCGCCGAGCACCGGCGGGCGCGTGACGAGCTGCAAACGCTGCTCGAACGGTGGGAAACACTGTTCGAGCGGGCCCAGACCTAGACTCTTCTCTCGTGGAAGAGGAACAGGAATCGACCGGCGGGATGACGCCGGCGATCTTCGTCGGCGGAACGCTCGCGTCGATCGTCGTCGTCGGGCTCGTGGGCGCACTCGTGGCCTGGATCCGCGGCCGCGGCACCGACACGTCGATTGCGCTCGCGTACTACTTCGTCGGCGGCATCGTGTTCCTCGTCGGGAGCTTCCCGACGGGCGGCTTCTCGCTGACACGGGGAAGGACGCGACGGCGCCCGACGGGCGGTGGCACGTTCGCAGGACCGTCGATGCTGCTCGGGACGCTGCTGATCGGCGTCGGCGTCATCGTGGACTTCACGCACCCCTTCTAGGGTCAGGCGTCGTCGAAGGTCGCGATCAGCGCTTCCGCGACGACCTTGAGCGGCCGGCCCGAGATCTGGCTCGCCTTGCGCAGACGCGCGAACGCATCCCGCTCGCTCAAACCCTCCTTCTGCATCAGCAAACCCTTCGCGCGCTCGATCGCCTTGCGCGCAGCGAGCGCCTCTGCGAGTGACTCGGCCTCGTCTCGAAGCGCGAGGAGCTCCTCGTGTCGCGCGCGCGCGGTGCGAATGGCCGGGAGGAGATCCTGTTCGCGAAACGGCTTCACGAGATAGCCGAACACTCCCGCCTCCACCGCACGGGCGACGAGCTCGTCCTGCCCGTACGCGGTCAACATCACGATCGGGATCGGCCGCTCGTCGAGGATCCGGCGCGCCGCCTCGATCCCGTCCAGCTTCGGCATCTTCACGTCCATGATCGCCACGTCGGGTTGTTCCGAGCGCGCAAGCGCCACGGCCTCCTCGCCGTCCCTGGCCTCGGCGCAGACCTCGAATCCCGATCGCTCGAGGAGATCCCGGAGGTCGAGCCGGATGATGGTCTCGTCCTCTGCGACCAGAACCCGCATGGCTCCGACAACCATATGAGGGATGGCGCAAACGCGCGCAGACCCCGATCATTCGAGCGGAGCGCCGAATGGCCGAGGACATCACACGCCCCTTTGTGTTCCGAGTGGAGATCGCGCCCGAGCAGGTCGATGCGATCGCCCCGCGGCTGCGTGAAGCCCTGGCCGCCAGCGGCAACGACGGAGAGATCACACGGCGCGCGACGGCCGTGGCCGAGCGCGAGGAGAAGCTGCGCCACGACCAGGAAGAGCTTGACCGGCGCGCGCGCCTGTTGAGCGAGCGGGAGGCGGAGCTCACTAGTTCAGGCGAGCCGACCGCGTCCGAGCGGATTCGGTTCGCGGAGCGACGCCAGTACATCGAGCTGTCGGAGCACGAAGTCGAATCGCGCGAGCACGACCTGCTGCACCGCGAGGCGGAGTTCGAAGCCGACGTGCTCCTGCGCGAGGACCGAATGGAG
>VAXU01000166.1 GCA_005885125.1 Actinomycetota bacterium | reverse complement strand
CGACCGCAAGCACCGCAGGAACCGCCGGCCGGTTGGCGCAAGCGTCGAGCACGAGCAGCTCCGGCTTCGCGGCGACGGCCTGCTCCGCGAGGCGCGTGCACGCACGACGCAGTCCCTCCTGTTCGGAGAACGTCGCGTCGAGCACCAGGGCGTCGTGCCGCCCGAGCTCCGCCACGGCCGACGGGAAGAGGAAGAAGCTGTCGAGCTCGAGGAGTCGGGCCGCGCGGGGATGCTCCCCGTGCAGGGGCGCACGCGCACCGAGCAGCGTCCGAAGCGACATTACGGCGCGTTCGCGCAGGTGGTCGATCGGCGGGTTCGTCACCTGCGCGAAGCGCTGGCGGAGGTACGAGGTGACCGGCCGCGCGCGACCGGCGAGCGGCGGGAGCGCGGTGTCGTCTCCCATCGAGGAGACGGGCTCGTGACCGGTCGCCGCCGACGGGCGGAGGAGGAGGAGGAGATCCTCGCGCGTGAACCCGACCCGCACCTGTCGCGGGGTCAGATCCTCCGCCGGCGGTTCGACCGGCACGCCTGTGTCGAAGGGGCGGACGCTCGCACGGTGCCAGCGCGCATACGGGCGCTTCCGCGCGAGCCGTCCCTTGATCGCCGCGCTCTCCTCGATGCCAAGCGCGGGGTCGACGACGAGCATCTGGCCTGGGCCGAGCCTGCCGCGCCGGATGCGGACGCCCTCGGGGAGTGGAAGGGCGCCCGCTTCCGAGGCGCAGGCAACGAGACGGTCGTCGGCAACGGCATAGCGGAGGGGCCGCAAGCCGTTGCGGTCGAGCACGGCGCCGACGACGCGCCCGTCTGTGAAGACGACCCCTGCCGGGCCGTCCCACGGCTCGAGCAACGTGGCGTGGTAGCGGTAGAACGCGCGGACGTCCTCGTCCAGCTCCGAGTCGGCGTCCCACGCTTCCGGCAGGAGCATTGCCATCCCGTGCCGGATGTCCCGGCCGCCGCGGACGAGCAGCTCGAGCGCGTTGTCGAGCAGAGCCGAGTCCGAGCCGTCGAGGTCGAGCGCGTGCCCGCGCGCGCGCATCCACGCGACGTTGCCGTCGATCGAGTTGATCTCACCGTTGTGGCCGAGCAGGCGGAAGGGTTGCGCTCGCTCCCACGACGGCGAGGTGTTGGTCGAGAAGCGCTGGTGGAAGATCCCGAAGGGGACTGCCAGCGCAGGGTCGAGGAGGTCGGGGTAGAACGCCGCGAGCTGGTCGGCGGCGCAGAGCGCCTTGTACGTCACCGTGCGAAACGACAGCGAGGCGATGTACGCACCATCCGCTCCGTCGGCGCGCAGGCGCGCCCGGTGCGCGCGTTGTTCGGCTTCGTCGAGGCTGCTGCCGAGCGGGCGCCGCAGGATCAGCTGCTCGATCTGCGGCATTGACGCCCGCGCATCGTCGCCGAGCGCCCCCGGCCGAAGAGGCACACGCCGCCAGCCGCCGAGGCCGATTCCCTCCGCTGCGCACGCTTCCTCGATCGCCGTTCGAGCTGCTTCGTTCCGGAGGAAGACCATCGCCAGTCCGCACCACGGCGCGGGCAGAAGCGCGCGCGGGATCGGGAGGAGCAGCCCGGCTCCGTCGCCGGTGCGACGATCGGCCGCGACTGCCCCGCGGTGCCGAACGCCGGCCAGTCCTTCGAGCAGGCCGTCCACGATCGTGCGTGATGCGCGACCCGTTGCATCGGCGAGAAAGCCGATGCCACAGGAGTCGCGGTCGCGGCGGAGATTGTCGACGACGGCCCGGTGCACGGATGTGCGCCTTTCGATGAGTGTGAACGCCCCGCCTGCTGTTGCGACCTAGCCGGCGTCGGCGGAGGAACGAAACGCCGGCTAGCGCCTAAGGTGGTCGCTTGCGACGCCGACCGTAAAAGACCGCGGCGGCTTAGCCGGCGCGGTCGTCGTAAGGACGCGCGCGATGAGCGTAAAGACGTGCGATGTGCTCGTCGCGGCGCGTGACATGGAAGCGCGCACGCTAGCGGAACGGTCGGACGGAACGCAAGGGCAGCGTGCCTGCGGACATGCCCACGACGGACGGTGTCTGACGCTGGCCCTTAGGGACGGTGTCTGACGCTGGCCCTTAGGGACGGTGTCTGCCCCGGCTCTCATAGACTCAAGTGCATGATCGCCCGGACGTGGCGCGGTTGGACACGTCGCGACGATGCCGACGCGTATCTGGAGTACGTGCGCGAAACAGGGCTGAAGGCGTATCGCGCCACACCGGGCAACCGCGGGGCCTGGGCGCTTCAGCGCGACGACGGCGACCGCACGGAGATCGTCACGCTCAGCTTCTGGGACTCGCTCGACGCCGTTCGTGCGTTCGCCGGCGAGAACGTCGAGCAGGCCGTCTTCTACCCCGAGGACGACCGCTTTCTCGTCCAACGCGAACTGAGCGTCCGCCACTACCGGCTCGAGGAGTGAGGTACCAGTTCGTCGACTGCCGCTGGGAGCTCGGCAATCCCGAGCGCGGGCGCGAGCTCTACCTCGAAGGGCACATCCCCGGCGCGAGCTTCCTCGACGTCGACGAGGATCTCGCGGGTCCGCCGGGCCGAGAAGGACGGCATCCGTTGCCGGATGGCCAACAGTTCGCGCGCGCGGCGGCGCGCGCAGGAATCGGCGACGGTGTGTTCGTCGTCGCGTACGGGAACATGGGCGGGCCCGAGCGGCTGTGGTGGCTGCTCCGCCACTTCGGCCACGACGCGTGCGCGGTGATCGATCTCGAGGCCTGGCGCGGGCCGCTGACGCGCGGTGAGGAGCAGATCGAGCCGGCCGAGCTCGTCCCTCGTTCGCGCGGCGACGACATGATCGAGGCCGACGAGCTCGCGGGCAGGCTCGGCGAGCTGGTCGTCGTCGATGCGCGCATCCCGTCGCGGTACCGCGGCGAGCCGAATCCGATCGACCGCAAGCCGGGTCGCGTCCTCGGCGCCCGGAACGCACCGTGGAACGAACCGCTCCCTCAGCTGCCGGGCGGCGAGCTCGTCGCGTACTGCGGCTCGGGCGTCACGGCGACCGTCGTGCTCCACCGCCTTCACCTTGCCGGGCGCGACGGCAAGCTCTATCCCGGTTCGTGGAGCGAGTGGGAGCAGCGCGACGACCTGCCGGTCGAGGGCGACTCCTAGGCGGTCGATGTTGCCGACTCGAGGTCGCGCAGGTACGGCTTCCAGCCGTGGGGGATCTTCGGCGCGGCGAGCCGGATGAAGAGCACGGGAGCCGGAGCCCGCGGTTTCGTGCGCAGCTGTAATCCGCTTTCCTCGAGCGTGCGGTTCCCCTTGTGGAGGTTGCACGGCGCGCACGACGTGACCACGTTCTCCCAGACGGAATCACCCCCGCGGGATCTCGGCACGATGTGGTCGAGCGTCAGCCGGCCCCCGGTCGAGCCGCAATAGGCACAGCGCCAGCCGTCACGGGCAAACAGTGCGCGCCGGGAGATTTTCCGTTGCACAGCGCGCGGGACCCGGACGTACGTGACGAGCCGGATCACGTGCGGCCATGGAAAGGTGGAGCTCGCCGAATGCAGCGGCTGCTCCAGTTCCTCGATCACCTCCGCCTTCCCCTTGAAGACGAGCACATGGGCTCGCCGGACCGTGGTCACGTTCAGGGGTTCGTAGCTGGCGTTCAGGACGAGAACGTGCTGCATCCAGGCAAAATGTAGCGTCAGACCCGGCCTCAGCGGGCCATGGCCCGCTCCACGGCCTCCTGCTCTTCCGGGGACAGGGCGACCGACGGTCGGCCCTGGTCGAGCTCCTTGACGTAGATCCGTGCGTAGTCGCGGCCCTGGATCGCGCTCAAAACGACTCCTGTCCGGGCGGCGTCCAGCAGCGCGATTGACGCCGACTGGTGTCCGCCTGCGCCCTCGTAGGCGTCGTAGCGGACGAGCGACGTCTTCGAGACGGCCGTGTCCAACCGCCGGTCGACCCGGGACAGGCCCCCGGCGATCTCGTCGACCGCGCGGAGGAGGTCGTCGATCCGCGCCTGCAGGGAGACAGCGAAATCGACGAGGTCCTGCTTGCCGCCCCCGAGGAGGACGAGCTGCGCCTTGCGGACCGCACGAACGTTCCACCAGGCGACGAGCCCGGCCGCCAGCGCGAGCACCGCCGCCGCGGCGGCGCCGATCGCGATCCATTCCGCGGTCGACACGACCACCTACCCCAGCGAGAAGATGACCTTGTACTCGGCCGAGTTGTTGGTGATCGTCTTCTCGCCCGGAACCGGCTGGACGTCGACCTTGACCGTGGTGGGGACGCCGAACGGGGGCGCGCCGAGGTCGGTGAAGACGACGGTCTTCGTCTCGCCGGCGTTGATGATCGCGATCGTCTTGCTCTTGACGATCGGCGTCGGCGTCTTCGCGATCGTGAGCGTGACCTTGACGTCGAACTCCTGGAACGACCCGGAGTCCTGGACGGCGACGCGGAAGGCGAGGTCGGTCGAGGCCGTCACGGTGTTCTCGCCGGAAGCGCTGAGCTGCTTCCCGTCCGGGAGCGCTGTCACGGACACGAGCGCGCTCCCGTGGTCGCCGGCGGGGGAGGAGGTCGCCGTCGTGCCATGGATCCGGCGCCACACCGACTCCATCGCCGTCGACGAGGCGAGATCCGGGTTCGCGACCATCGTCGAATCCGGGACGTTCACGTTCGTGACCCCCTGCTGCTGGAGGACCGCCTTCGACGCGTCCCGGAAGTAGAAGTCCCAGATGACGTCGCTGGCGACGAGCAGGCGCATCTGGCCTGCGAGCAGGCGTCCGGAAGACGTCGCATCCTTGGCGGTCGCCGTCTGCGCGAACGCGTCGGCGAGACGGCTCAGGCCGCTCGCACGCAGGGTGAGCACCTCGATCAGGTGATCGTGCTCGGTATGGAGCGCCCCCGGCGGATTGAGCGACTTCGCCTGGTCGGCCTGCTGCTTCTGCGTCGCGGCGAAGCCCTTGATACGCGCCTCCAGGTCCGTCTCCTTGATGCCGGTCGCTGCGAGCGCGGAGTTCAGCTGCCGGCCGAGCTGCGCCGAGTCCCCGCCGATGACCCGCATCTTGTCCATGTAGTTCGAGTACGTGGAGTGCTTGCTGCTCGAGGCACAACCCCGGAGCAGGAAGATCAGGACGATCACGGCGAGGATCAGGAACGCGATCAGGCCGGCGAGCCGCAGCATCGGGATGAACCCCTGCGGCGTGCGCATCCGGGAACGCGGCGGCGGGCCGCCCCCCACGGGCCGCCTCGGCGGGCGCACCCGCTCCGTCGCTTCTTCGGTTTCCGGCTCGTCGAAGAAGTCGAACTCGATGTCGCTCTCGCGCTCGGTCATGCGAATCCAGCCGAAGCCGGGGTCACTCTATCCCGTAACCCGGCCGGGAAAGGACTTGTCCGCTGTCCGGCCAACCCATCCAGAACCCGTGGAGAACGCCGCTGCAGCCTCTCTTCAGGCCGAACTCGTCCTCGGGCGGTACCGCCCCCTCCGGCCGCTCGGGACCGGCGGGACGGGATCCGTCTGGCTGGCTCGGGACGAGCAGAACGGGCTCGACGTCGCCCTGAAGATCGTCGCGCGGGAGGGCAAGGCGGGCGCGCGTGCGGAGCGGGAGGCAGAGGCGGCCGCCCGTCTTAGGCATCCGAGCTGCCAGCGCGCGTACGGGTTCGGTCGCGACTCCCAACACGTCTACATCGCGTACGAGTACACGCCGGGACGCACCTTTCGCGAGGCTCTGCGCTCGGACGAGCTCGATGACGCGACGGCGATCGAAGCGGCCGTTCAGATGCTCGAAGGGCTCGCGCACGCGCATGCGCGCGGAATCGTTCACCGCGACGTGAAGCCGTCGAATGTGCTGCTCGCGGACAGCGATCGCGTGTCGGTGCGGCTGCTCGACTTCGGGCTCGCGCGACTCCCGCAGGCCGAGACGCTGACGGCTGCCGGCGACGTACCCGGGACGCTTGCGTACATCTCGCCGGAACGGCTGGGTGGGGAGGCGGCGACTCCTGCGGCCGACGTGTGGGCCGTCGGCGTGCTGCTCTGGGAGGCGCTCGCCGGGCGCCATCCCTTCTGGCAGTCGTCCCTGCTCGAGACCGCGCGTGCCATCGAGGGCGGGGCGCCGCCGCTGGCCAGCGTGCGGTCCGACCTTCCGAGGCGCGTCCTGACCGCGGTCGATCGGGCGCTGGACCTGGATCCGGCGCGCAGGCCGTCTGCGGCGGCGCTTGCGCAGGCGTTGCAGGTCGGCAGCAGACGCCGCCGCCGGCACAGGCGGCGCGACCGGACGCTCATACCACTAGCGGCCGTCGCCCGCCTCGCGCCCGCGCTGCTCGCGTCGGCCTTCGCGGGCTGGACGGCGTTCGCGATCCCTTTCTATCCCGCCGGGTGGCCGATCGGGCTCGCCGTCCTGACCGGGGCCGCAGCATTTGCGCGACCGCGCATCGGGCTCATGCTCGCGCTCGCTGTGCCCGTCCTCCCACTCGGGAACCTCGCGCTCGGGGCGGCGTTGCTCTACTCCACGGTCGCCGCTGCGTTGCTCGTGCTCTCGTGGCGCGAACCCGAGAGCGGCCTGCTCGCCGCGCTCGGCCCCCTGCTGGCGCCCCTGTCGGCGCTTGGCTTGCTGCTCGACGGAGCCGCCGCGCCCCACGACCTCGGGCTCGCCGGCAGTCGCAGCGTCACGGCGACAGCGTCCGTCCTCTGGCATGCGTTGCTATCGCATCCGACGCTGTTCGTCGAGACGCTCGCGCTGGCCGGAGCGGCGGCGCTCCTGCCGTTCGTACGCAGGCGCGGGCTGTGGGCGATCGCAGGGCTCGGCGCCGGAATGCTTGCGGCGACGCTCCTGCCCGAGCCGGGCGTGGCCGCGATCCCGCTGGTGGTGAGCGTTTGGGCCACCTGTGCAGTGGTGGCCTTGCGTTAGCATCGCCGGCCGGGGGATAACCCCGCCCAGATGGTTCTCCGCGCGATCGAGCACAAGATCGAGGCCCTGTTCGAGGGCATCTTCGGGCGTGCATTTCGCACGAACGTGGCGCCTGTCGAGCTCGCGCGGAAGCTCGCCAAGGAGATGGACGACCACCGCACGATCTCCGTCTCCCGCGTCTACGTCCCCAACGAATACACCGTCTACCTCTCGCCTGACGACCGCGAGCAGTTCGAGACCTATGAGAGCAACCTGAAGGCGGAGCTGCAGGAGTACTTGGCCGACCACGCGCGCCGCGAGCAGTACGCGTTGCTCTCCTCCCCGCAGGTACAGATCGAGACGGACGCAGACCTCGATGTCGGCGAGTTCGGAATCGCGACCCGCATGGTGCAGCCGGACAAGGACCGCGGCGACGTCGACATCCCCGAGGAGCAGCTCGAGCGCGGCGCGACGATGGTGTACAAGCCGAGGACGCCGGTGCCGACGCAGGCGGTCTCGCCTGCCGACCTCGGCATGGAGCAGGAGCTCGTCACGCTGTCCTTCGACGGGGCGCGACACGAGGTGAAGGCGCCGCGCATCGTGCTCGGTCGCTCGCGCGACTGCGACATCCAGCTGACGGACGCGAACGTGTCGCGCCGCCACGCGGAGCTGCGACAGGAAGGCGCGTCGTACTGGATCGTCGACCTCGGCTCGACGAACGGCGTGGAGGTGAACGGCAAGCGCGTCAAGCGCGCCAAACTGCGCGCCGGCGACAGGATCACGATGGGGTCGACCGAGATCACGTTCGACAGCGAGAGACATTGAGGCGCGTAGCGTCCGTCCGCGCAGCGGACCGGTGGAGGGGGTCCGGGGGAACCGGGAGGTTCCCCCGGTGATCACCGCGTCCGTCGCTGTCGACACGGCGCTGCTGATCCTCAAGATCGCGTTCCTCGTCCTCCTCTACCTGTTCATCTGGCGGATCGTGCGAACCGCGAGCCGCGACCTGCGCCTGCCGCAGGAGAGCTTCATCCTCGCGCCGTCGCGCGAGGGCGGCATCGCACCCGCGAGGGCGCAGGTTCACTCCGGCAAGCTCGTCGTCGTCAAGAGCCCGGAGCTCGACGAGGGGATGGACTACGAGCTGAACTCGGCGCAGCTGACCGTCGGCCGCGGCGGCCAGAACGACGTTGCGCTGTCGTCCGACGAGTACGCATCGGCGCGGCACGCGCGCTTCGAGCCTCGGCAGGACGGCGTCTGGGTGCAGGATCTCGGCTCGACGAACGGGACGTACCTGAACGGCACTCGGCTCGAGCGGCCGCGGCGGTTGAAGCACGGCGATGTCGTCCGGGTCGGCGAGACCGATCTGAGGTACGAGCAGTGATCGGGCGCGTCGCGAGCGTGACCGACACCGGCCGCAAGCGACGGCACAACGAGGACGCCTACGTCATGGAGCCGCCGCTCTTCGCCATCGCCGACGGGATGGGCGGCGCCCAGGCCGGCGAGGTCGCGTCGCGGCTCGCCGCCGCAGCGTTGAGGGAGAGCGGGGCCGGCACCGGCGGCGCCGAGCGCATCGTCGCCCTCATCCAGGAGGCGAACCGCCGGGTCTACGACCGGTCGAGCACCGATCCGAACACATCAGGGATGGGGACGACGATCACCGTCGCGCTCGTCGAGGATGACCGCGTCGCGTTCGGGCACGTGGGCGACTCGCGGGCCTACCTGATCCGAGACGGTCGGATGGAACAGTTGACCGAGGACCACTCGCTCGTCAACGAGCTGCTGAAGAGCGGCAAGCTCTCACAGGAGGAAGCCGAGTCACACCCGCAGCGCTCGGTGATCACGCGGGCGCTCGGGACGGATCCGGACGTGGACGTCGACACGTTCAGCGTCCCCGCGCAGACCGGCGACCTCTTCCTGCTCTGCTCCGACGGGCTCACGGACATGGTGCCGGAGGACGCGATCTTCGGCGTCGTCGAGCGCAATCGCGACGACATCGACGCCGCCTTGCGGGCACTCGTCAAGGCGGCCAACCGTAGCGGCGGCGAGGACAACATCACCGTCGTCGCGTTCGAGATCTCGGACGTGGCGGTGCACGACGGCCGGACGGAGGAGCAGGCCCTGCCGCCGGAGCTGCGGCAAAAGGTCGAGGACGAGGAAACGCTCGACGAGAGGGACGCGGTTCCCGTTGTCGACACGGCCGTCGTCCCGACCGAGGAAATCCAGGAGGAGGTCGCCGCGGAGAAGCGAGGCCGGCGCCGACGACTCAGGCGGCGCCTGCTCGCCTGGCTCGTCCTGCTCCTCTTCATCGGGGCTATCGCGGCGCTGGTCGTCTGGAGGCTCGTGACCTGACGCTCAGCCCGAGGAACAGAGAGCTCGCCTTTCTGATCGTCGTCGGCGCGCTGACGGCGATCGGCTTCGCGAGTGTCTACATCGCGCGGAAGTCGGTCGTCTCGACCACGTCGCTCACGTATGCCGCGATCTTCTTCGGCGTCTTCCTCGCCGCGCACGTGGTCGCGCGCAGGACCGTGCCGTTTGCGGATCCGTACCTGCTTCCGATCGCGGGTCTCCTGAGCGCGCTCGGCGTGACGGAGATCTACCGTCTCCATCCGCAGGACGCGTTCAGGCAGGGGGTCTGGATCATCGTCGCGGTCGCGCTCTTCGCGGCCACGCTCTTCCTGCTGCGACGCGACTACCGGCGGCTCGAGAGCTTCAAGTATCTCTTTGGCCTCACTGCGATCGGCCTGCTCGTGCTGCCGATCCTGCCGGTGGTCGGCCAGACCGTGAACGGTGCGCGGCTGTGGGTGCACGTCGGCGGCCTCCAGTTCCAGCCGGGCGAGCTCGCGAAGATCATGCTGATCGTCTTCCTCGCCGGCTATCTGCGCGAGAAGCGCGAGGTGCTCGCTCAGGGACGGCTGAAGGACTTCGGGCCGCTGCTCGTGATCTGGGGGATGGCGATCCTCGTCCTGCTCGAGACGCGCGACCTCGGCGGCGGGCTTCTCTACTTCGGGATCTTCCTCGCGATGCTCTACGTCGCGACCGGACGAATGACGTACGTGCTGATCGGGGTCGCACTGTTCTTCATCGGGTCGGTGGGCGTCTGGAAGGTGACGCCGCACGTGCAGGAGCGCGTCACGGTCTGGCGCCACCCCTGGACCGATCATCCCGTCTACTGCCCGAGCGCGCCGGGACATCTCGCGCTGCGCCAGAACTGCCAGAGCTATCAGATCGTGCAGTCGATGTACTCGATCGCGCACGGCGGCTACACGGGCACCGGCCTCGGCCGCGGCACCGTCACGACGCTCGGCGGCACGCAGCTGATCCCGTACGCCAAGACGGACTTCATCTTCTCGGTGATTGCCCAGGAGGTCGGGCTGGTCGGCACCGCGGCGTTCCTGCTCGTCTACATGGTCTTCGTCTTACGCGGGGTCCGAATCGCCTTACTCGCAGGGGACGGATTCTCGAAACTGCTCGCGCTCGGGCTGACGTTCGCGTTCGGACTGCAGGCGTTCATCATCGTCGGCGGGATCCTGCGCCTGATTCCGCTGACCGGGATCACGCTGCCGTTCGTGTCCTACGGGGGCTCGAGCGTCGTCGCGAACTTCGTCCTGCTCGCGGGCCTCCTGCTCGTGTCGAACCGCGCCAACCGGGAGATGCTTAGGTGACGGCTCCCTCCCGCCCGCCTCGCACTCGCGAGGGTGCTGCAACGCTCCGCCTCGCCGCGTCCTCGGTCGCGCCCGTATGCGATGCGTACGAACGCTCCCTGCGTCCTTGCGAGACGGGCGGTTCGCGGCTCGCGAGCACGATTCGGACGGAAGGGAACCGTCGATGAACAAACAGGTCTCGCAGGTCGGGGTCGCATCGCTCGTGCTGATCGCTGCGCTGATCGTCGGGACGACGTACTGGCAGACGTGGGCGAACGCGGGCCTCGCGGACCGGCAGGACAACGCGATCCGTCTCGTCGCGCAGTTCTCGATCAAGCGCGGCAAGATCTACGCGTCGGACGGCAAGACGCTGCTGGCAACGAACGTGAGCAAGCGCGTCGGCGGGCAGACGCTGTACTTCCGCCGCTACCCGACTGGGCCGCTTTTCTCCGCGGCCGTGGGGTATTCCACGCAGACGCGCAATCAGACCGGGCTCGAGCGTTCGTACAACGACTACTTGACCGCGTCCAACTCGAATCTCGACACGGTCTTCCACTCGACGCTCGACAGGCTGAAGGGGTCGACCGTGACGGGAAACGACCTCGTGCTCACGCTGCGCCCCGGCGCGCAGGCGCTGGCGCTGCGCGAGCTGCAGGGAAAGTGCGGTGCGGTCTTCGCCATGAACCCGGCGACCGGTGCGGTGCTCGTGATGGCATCGAGCCCCGCGTACAACCCGAACCTGATCGAGAAGCACTACCAGCAGGCGCTCCGCTCGGGCG
>VAXU01000165.1 GCA_005885125.1 Actinomycetota bacterium | reverse complement strand
GCTGGTGCTCTGGTTTCGCTAGACCGTCTCCCGCGCGGCGCGGCGGAGCGCAACTCCGAGCAGGATCACGCAGAACGCGACCACCGCTGCGAACCAAACGGGAAAGCCCGTGAACGGCAACGTGCCCTGGCCGAGCGTGGTCAGCGCGCCGAGGACGCCGCCGACGTTCCCGGTCCCCCCGGACTTGGTCGCCGTGACGCCCAGCACGCCGCCGCTCAGCGTGGACACGCCCGCTGCTGCCGAAGTGCCACCGGTGTGAGTGGTCGAGCCGGTCACGGAGAGTGTGGAGCTCGACGTCTGCGTCGTGGACTGTGACGACGTGCCCGAGCTGGCGCACTTCTTCTTGTTTGCATGGCTCTTCAGCGCATGCACGTCAACGCCGTGCGGGTGACCGCAGGTGGCGACCTTGTGCGGCTGGCTGTTGCCGGGGCCGGACAGCGTCGTGCCCGGCGCGGCGCCGTTCTGCGTCGCGATCTGGGCCGCCGTCTGCCCGTTCCCGTACTTCTTCGACGCGTCCGCCTTGCCGGCGGCCGGCGCCGAGGTCGGACCCGTCGATGTGCAGGTGACCGACGAGCCGCTTCCGCCCGTCACGCACGACGTGTTCTTCGTCGTGTTGTTCGCGGGCTTCACCCCCGGCTGCGACGGCGAGTTCTGGTTGCCCTGAGTCGACGTCTGCGAGTCTTTGTTGTGGCCGGGAGCGTTCCCCAAGTTCCCGGGCGACGGGGTCGCGTCGGGAGCGGTCTGCGCCGCGGGAGTGGCCTGGGAATTGCCGTTGTCTTTCCCGTTGCCGTTGCCCGCGAGAGCCGAGCCGGTGAACGCCGCCAGGAGAATCGTCAGCACGACGAGGAGGATCGCGATCCCGCGCACCTTCCAGAAGGGTCGCGTCTCCTGCCGCTCGTATGCGCGGTTCACCGCCTTGATCACGGCAGCCGTTGCGCCGCTCGCGGCCCAGAGTGCGCCGATCAACCCGATGGTGAAGGCCGCCGTCATCGCGCTGCCGCGGCTGTCGGAGCGGATCGACCGCACAAAGGTGATCACGCTGTGCGGCACCGTCCCCTCGAGCGCGTTGAGAACGGGCCCGTACAGGTGGAAGACGCCGAGGAAGCCGATCAGGCCTGCGAGCGCGGGGAAGATCGCCAGCAGCGAGCTGTACGCAACCTGCTGGGACAGGCCCATGCAGTCGTCCGCCATGAACCGGGCGAAGCTGCGCTTGAGGACGGCGATCCAATCCGCGCGGCTGAGCTTCCCCGGAGTGCGCGGCCCGCGGCCTGCACGAACAGGACGCTCAGTCGCGGTCGACAAGGCGGAAGCGACCGGCCTTCGCCTTCTTCTCGCGCTCGCGGCCCCGCCCGAACAGCAGTCGCGCAGTCGCGCCGACCCCGCCGGCCAGGAAGAAGCCTGCGCCGAGCGCACCAGCTGCGACGATCGGCAGATTCGACCGCAGCTTGGCGCCAACGTTCGTCGCCTCGCCGAGCCTGACGCGCAACGAGTCCGCGGCGGTCGCCAGCTGGTCGCGCTCAGCCTCGAGATCGCGGCGCACGTCCTCGGCAGTGCGGCGGTTAGAGCTCATTTCGGAATGACCACGCGCTGACCGGGTGCGATGGGCGAGTGCGAGACAAGGACGCAGGGAGCGGCCATAGCAGCGCTATGGGCGCGACTGAGGACGCAGGATCGCGCCGCCCAGCGCGGCCGGGCGGCCCGTGCTTCATTTCGAAAGGAGCTCCTAGGCACGGGTGCCGTCCCCCTTCAGCGCGTCGGCCGTGAGCTTCGCCTCGCGGATCGCCTGCTGCGGTATCGGCGGGGTGCCCTTCCGGATGCGGCCGACGGCCAGCACGACGAGCAACCCGGCGAGGGCGAACAGGATGCCCGCAGTGATCAGCAGCGCGAGCCAGGTCGAGACGGTCGTCGCGAACGCGGCCGCAATCGAGGCGAACAGAAATCCGAGCATGAACAGCAGGAAGAGGGCGGCGGCGATCCCGAACGCGATCCCGAGCCCGAGCGCCACGACCTTGCGCTTGAGCTCCATCGCTGCGAGCTCGAGCTCCAAGCGGACGAGCGCGCTCGCGTGCTCCGCGACCGTCTTCGCCGCGGCGCCGACGCCCTGCCGACCGTCAGTCCCGGCGGTGGGCATGGCCCCTCCGGTCGATGCACTTGGCGAGGACGACGCCGGCGGCCAGGCAGATACCCAAAACGAGCCAGGGATTCGGGCCGCCGCCACCGCTCCGCTTCTTTGCCGTCGGGCCCGGATGCTTGCGGAGCTGCGGGCCGGAGGGGGCACCAGGCGCGCTCGTACGGGAAACCTCCCGGTTTCCCCGAACCTCTTCCCCTGGTCCGCTCTCGCGGACGGGCGGCTGCGCCGCCCCTCCCTTTGCGCGCGCCTTGATCAAGCTCGGCTTCAGCTTGCGGAGGAACGCAGCGTCCTCCGCGAGCGGCTGCGCGAGCTTCGCCTTCGCGCCGCCCTCGGCGGCGGAGCGATCTGCCAGCGCCTGCAGCTTGTCCGCGAGGCGTTCCACTTGTTGGTCACCAGTCGTCATTTTTTCGTCGGCGGCTCTTCGCCGGTGAGTGTGCGCCAGATCCTAGAGGCCGCGCGCCGCGAGACGACGGTTGCGATCGCGCCCGTCGCTCCGTAGAGGGCGGACCACAACAGCTTGCGCAGCATGGAGCGGTCTTGTCCGGGTGTCTGAGGGGCCAAACCATGCATATTATGCTCGGTCTATGCAGCAAGCGCGCGTCCTGTCGAAAGCGGACCGTCAACGCTTGATCGAGAGCGTCGTCACGCGCAGGCGGGTCGGGACGCAGTTCGAGTTGCTCGATGCGCTCGCAGGCGCAGGCTGCGAGGTCACGCAGGCGACGATCTCGCGCGATATTCGCGAGCTAGGCCTCGAGAAGACGCGCGATCCGCTGGGCCGGCCGCGGTACGTCGTGGCGCACGCCGGGCGGAGGGCGGATCCGCGGGACGCGCTCGTGTCCGTGCTCGGTCAGTTCGGGAGGCGCGTCACAGCCGCGGGAAACATCGTCGTCCTCCAATCGGAGCTCGGAACGGCACCTCCGATTGCCCGCGCGCTGGACGAGCTCGGGCACGAGCACATCGTCGGCACTCTCGCGGGCGACGACACCTGCCTGGTCGTCGCCCCGTCGGAGCGCGACGCACGCGCGCTCGCGCGCGAACTCCAAGACGTGCTCGCCTAGCACGTCGACGTGGTCATCCTCGCTGCGGCGATCGCGCTCGCCAGTGGGGCCGCGGCGAGCGAAGAGCGATGGGCGGTGGCGGCGTTTTCCCCTGCCTGGTCGTCCGACGGCCGCCTGGCATGGACGCAGCAGACGCCGGGCACCCCGTACTTCCACTACGACGTAGTCGTCGTTCAGTTGAACGGGGCCCGCCGCCGGGTGCTGATCCACGACGCCGTCGATCCCAGTTGGTCTCCTGACGGCCGTCGGATCCTCTACTTCCAGGTCGCGGCGACGAACGGCGGACTCTGGATCGCGAATGCCGACGGCACGTCGCGGCGGCAGGTGGCGCCAAAGGCTGCGAGCGCGGCGTGGAGCTCGGACGGTGGAACGATCTACTTCAACGACGCTTACTCGCTCTGCAACGCGATCACGGCTGTCCGGACCAACGACCTCGCAAACCGGCGTGTCGTTGCAAACGGCTACGGCCCGCATCCGTCACCGGACGGGAAGCGGCTCGCGTTCCTCGTCGACATCGACGGGAGCTGCGCGGGCGGCAGGGGCGTGCTGGCGATCGCCGACGCGGACGGCTCGAGCGTGCGCGTCGTGAACGAGACGGAGACCTTCAGCGCAACGTGGGCGCCGGACGGCAGGACACTCGCTGTCGTGGAGGGACCGCGGCTTGCGTATCAGATCGCGCTCGTGGCCGTCGACGGATCGTCGCGCCGCGTCATCGGCCCCGGTCACGCGCCGGCGTGGTCTCCTGACGGGCGGACGCTCGCGTTCCTCACGGAGGCGCGTCCAGGGCTTGCGTTTCCGCGCGACCGCCCGCAGCTCGCGCTGTACGACGTGCAGCGTGGTCTGATCCGCTCGAACTTGCTGTCCGCGTCCGCCTCGGGAGCGACCGGTCCAGCATGGTCGCCGGGCGGCCGGTGGATCGCGCTGGGGCGTGCGATCGAGCGTGGCGAGGACGACGAGGTCAATCCGACCGTCGCCGCGTACGTCGTGATGGAGATCGCGCCCGTCCACAACGTCCGCGCCGCGCGACGCGTGTCGATCGCGCCGTGCGAGCTCCGAACGCCGCGCTGTACGCTCGCGGGGAGTCCGACCGCGGATGCACTCCGCGGGGCCCGTGGCAGAGACGTGATCTGGGGCTACGGCGGCAATGACCGGATCGACGGCGCGCGCGGGAACGACGAGCTGCACGGCGGCAGCGGCACGGACGTGCTCAGCGGCGGTCCCGGCCGTGACCTCGTCACAGGCGGAGCGGACGACGACGTGTTCCTGGTTCGCGACGGCGAGAACGACACGGTTTATTGCGGCCCCGGGTACGACGTTGTGATCGCCGACGTCGTCGATGCAGTCTCGCGTACCTGCGAGCGCGTCATCCGGAACTGACGGCCTACGACGCGAGTGCCGGCCGGCGGTCGGCCCACGGCCGCGCCTGCTCGAGCTGAGCAGACAGGCGGATCAGAACGTCCTCGCGCTCGGGACCCGCGATCAGCTGCACCGCGACCGGAAGGTTCTCCGTGTCCCAGCCGAACGGCACCACGGCCGCGGGCAAGCCCGTCACGTTGACGACCGGGGTGAAAGGCGTGAATGCGAACCCGCGGTCGAACTGCTCGTGCGGATCCTCCGGCTCGAAGACCCAGCCGACCGGAACGGGAGCTCGTGAGAGCGCGGGCGTCACCACGACGTCGACATCGGTCCAGAACGCGATCACACGCCGAGCGTAGGACTGCAGACGCGTGATCGCCCCCGCGAGCTCGACGCTCGTGGTGGCGAGTGCGTCCTCCGCGAGCGCGCGGTTGAGCGGTTCCACCAGGTCGAGCTTGTCGCCGGCCCGAAGCGGCGGACCCGCCTGCCAGACGCGCGTGAACTCGGTGACGATCGCTTCATCGCGCCACGGAGGCGTCCCCTCGACGACGTGATGCCCGAGCTCTGCGAGCAGCTCGGCGCAGGCGCGGGCGGCTCCCGCGCGTTCCGGCTCCACCGGTTGGTCGACCGGGGGATCGACGGTGACTGCGATTCGCAACGGTCCCGGCGGCGTCGCCGCCTCCTGCAGGAACGGCCGCACGGGCGGCGTGGCCCAGAAAGGCTCGCCGGGCTCGTAGCCCGCCATCACGTCGAGCAGCGCGGCCGCGTCGGCGACTGTTCGGGCGATCGGCCCCGGCGTGGAAAGCCCCATCGACCCCGGGCCGAACGGCGCCAACGAAACGCGGCCGCGTGCCGGCTTCAGCCCAAAGAGCGCGCAGCACGCGGCGGGAATCCTGATCGAGCCGCCACCGTCGCTTCCCTGCGCCACGGGACACAGGCCTGCCGCAAGCGCGGCCGCCGCGCCGCCGCTCGATCCACCCGGCGTGCGCGTCGTGTCCCACGGGTTGCGGCACGCACCGTTCAGCTCGGACTCCGTGACTCCGACCGTTCCGAATTCGGGCGTATTCGTCTTGCCGATGACGACGAAGCCGGCGTCGCGGATCCGGCGCACGACCGCCGCGTCATGCTCGGGAACGAAGTCGGCATAGGCGCGTGACGAGTACGTCGTCAGAATGCCGGCGGTCTCCGTCAGGTCCTTGATCGGGATCGACACGCCGTGGAACGGTGCCTCGCTTGGTTCCGCGTCGGCGCGGCGCGCTCCGTCGAGCGCGTGCTCGCCGCAAACGGTGACGAACGCATTGAGCTCCGGATCCAGCCGGTCGATCCGCTCGAGATAGAGCTCGACGAGCTCGACGGACGAGACTTCGCGGTCGCGCACGAGCGCCGCCTGCTCCAGCGCCGGCCGAAAGGGGAGATCGTCCGAGCGCGTCAGGGCCGGCGGCGGAGCCGGAGCAAGAGCCGGCGCACGATGTTCATCCGGAAGGGTCGATCGTGAATCGGCGCGTCGAACGGCTGCTCGATCCGCTGCAGACGGGATGCATCGTCCGGCAGGATTTGCGCCGTCGTCGGCGGCTCCTTGTATTCGCCGAGGCTGTCGAGCTCCGCCTTCGACAGCGCCAGCTGGACGGACCCTTCCGTGATCGTCGCGACGCTCTCAGCGGCCACATAGTGCGGCCTGCCGAGCAATCCCG
>VAXU01000164.1 GCA_005885125.1 Actinomycetota bacterium | reverse complement strand
CGATGGTCGAGAAGCCTCACCCCCCCACGCATGTCCACGAGATGGCCCCGGGGACGGCGGCCCCCTCGTTTGCCCGGCTCGACAAGTTCGTCCAGATCGTGGGCATGGACGGCCGGGTCATGGCGCGGAGCGTGACCTTGGGAAGCGCACGACTGCCCACCAAGCCGGGCCTGCTGACCCGACTCCAGGAAGGTCAGACCGTGTTCGAGACGGTCGAAGACTTCGGCGAAGAGCCGGTCCGGATGGTGTCGCTACCGGTCGACGCGGCGGGTACCCGCTACGCCGTTCAGGTGGCGATGTCGCTCGACGACGCGTACGCCGTTCTTCGCTCTGCGCGGCTCTTGTTTACCGGCATGGCCGTGAGCATCCTGGTCGGGGTCGGGCTGATCGGGGTGCTCCTGACCCGGCGCGCCCTTCGTCCGATCGATCGCATCGTCAGTCGGGCGCGAGAGATCGGCGAGGGAAGCCTGAGCGAACGGCTTCCGCGCCCGGCCCAGCAGGACGAGATCGGGCGTCTGGTCGACACTCTCAACGAGATGCTCGGTCGCATCGAGGGAAGCTTCGAGATCCAGCGACGCTTCACAGCGGATGCGGCGCACGAGCTCCAGTCGCCTCTCTCGCGCCTGCGGACGGAGCTCGAGGTGACGTTGCGACGGCATCGCGACACGGCGGAGTACGAGGACACCCTGCGATCGTGTCTCGACAAGGTCGAACGCCTTTCGATCCTGACGAAAGAGCTGTTGACGCTGGCGAGGCTCGATGCCGAGCAGGGCCGAGCCTCGGCCGCCGGCACCGTGTCGCTCGCGCCTCTCCTCGAGGGGGTGGTGCGGCGGCTCGCGTCGGAGGCCGAACGTCGGCGCGTCACGATCGCCGTCCACCCGTCGCAAGCGCTGTCGCTGTCCGTCCGGTGCGCGGAAGGGCTCGCCGACCTGGTGTTCACCAACGTGCTCGACAACGCCGTGAAGTTCTCACCGCCCGGGGGTCAGGTCGTCATCGATACCGCGGCCGAAGGCGCGGCGGTCGTTGTCGCCGTCTCCGACGCAGGCCCCGGTATCCCGGCCGACGAGATCCCACGGGTCTTCGAGCGCTTCTATCGTGGTCGCGTCGCGAGGGCCAACGACAGCCGGGGCTTCGGTCTGGGGCTGGCCATTTCCCGTACCGTCGTCGAGAACCACGGCGGCCAAATGTCCGTCGAGAGCGCCGTGGGCCGCGGCGCGACCTTTCGCATTCGTTTCCCCGTTGCGTCCTGATCGCGGCGTAGCGCACGTTCCCCGCGGACGCGCCGCGCGGCGATCGACGCAGACCGTCAGGGTTTCCGAAGTCTCTCGGGGACTCGGTAGGCGGCCGGCAGCACGACGAGTGTCAGGAGGAGAGTCGAGAGCAGCCCGCCTACGACGACTCTGGCGAGGGGGCGCTGGATGTCGGAGCCGATACCACCGGCTGGTGCCGCCGGAATCATGCCGAGCATCGCGACGAGGACCAACATGAGGATCGGCCCGAACTGCGTGCGCGCGGCCTCGACGACCGCGTCGGTCACACGACCGCCGCCGACACGCTGAGGTTGATATCGCGCACATAGAGGGCGACCAATCCTCCGGCCAAGGGAAATGGCACACTCCTGGAAACTGCTGGTGTGCCCTCTTGGGCGGCTGACCGGCACCTGGTGCCAGCTCCTTTCCGTCAACGTCTTCGCGTCGGCCGGCGGGAACGCGCGAAGCGATACGAGTCTGCCGGGGGGGGGATTCTGAAGATTTGCTGAAGCCCGTCGGACCGTAGTCACCGCGACCGAGAACCGTCGGTGCGATCAGAAGGAGGATTCAGCCACCTTCAGCGAATCTTCAGGCGCGACACGGTACATCTGGTGGGTGCCGCGCCTCCGCCTCTTCCTGCTTGCGATGACCCTCGCGATGACCGTGGCCGAGTTCATCGAAGTTCAGCAGCTCGCGCCCGCCGATCTCCGGACACGATTCGGGCTCCCGCCATCCTGTGATCCGTCCGTAACGGCCCTAACGACAGGCGCAGGCGCAAACCGCGTAACGGTCGCCATCGATTGTCGAGCTAGTCCGCCGACGACGTCTCCGGCGGCGGGGGCGTCCGGCGAGCGCCCACGGCCCAAGTAGGGGGCCTGCTCCGGGCAGAGGCGGCGGAATGGAAACAATCCTGGTCGTGGACCGCCGCGGCGGCCATTCGCGCGCTGCGGCAGCACGGCGTGTCCGTGAAGGTGGTGACCGGCGACAACGACTTGGTCGCCAGGAAGGTGTGCTCTGAAGTCGGGCTGCTTACCGAACACACGCTACTGGGTGTACAGATCGAGGAGATGACCAACGAGGAACTCGCCGAGTCGGCCGAGCGCACGACGCTGTTCGCCCGCGTCTCACCCGCGCACAAGCAGCGGATCATCCATGCGCTTCAGTCGCGCCGGCACACGGTCGGCTTCATAGGGGACGGTATCAACGACGCACCAGCCTTGCGGGCGGCGGACGTGGGCGTCAGCGTGGACACGGCGGTGGACATTGCGAAGGAGTCGGCGGACCTGATCCTGCTCGAGAAGAGCCTGCTCGTGCTCGAGGAAGGCGTGCTCGAAGGCCGAAAGGTCTTCGCCAATATCCTCAAGTACATCGGCATGGGCGCGAGCAGCAGTTTCGGCAATATGTTCAGCGTGCTCGGGGCGAGCATCTTCGTGCCCTACCTGCCGATGACCCCGATCCAGATTCTCACCAACAATCTTCTCTACGACGTCTCGCAGACGGCCATTCCGACCGATGAAGTGGACCCCGAGGAGATCGCCAAGCCGCGTCCATGGGACATGGGATCGCTCGCGAAGTTCATTCTCTTCATCGGGCCGTGCTCATCGATTTTCGATTACACGACCTTCCTGATCATGCTCTACGTGTTCAAAGCCTGGGCCGCCGACAAGGCAGCTCTGTTCCAGACGGGTTGGTTCGTGGAGAGCCTGTTGACGCAGACCCTGATCATCCACGTCATCCGCACCCGCAAGATGCCATTTCTCCAATCCCGCGCGTCGGGGTCGCTGATTGCCATGACGGCGGTGATCATGTCCGTCGGCGTACTCATCCCATTCACGCCGATCGGACCCTACCTCGGTTTCACGACGCTTCCGCCGCTGTACTGGCTTCTTCTGGCGCTGACCTTGCTGGCGTACATGCTGCTGACGCAAGGTGTGAAGACGTGGCTGATCCGGCGGGCGTGGGTGTAGTAGGACCAGCGAGCGTCACGCCGAACCGTCGGGGTGCGTCGACGTTCTGCCGCTACAACATCACGGTCCGACGAGGAGCTCCGCGCCGTTGCGGAGCGCATGGGCATGTCTTCGGGCATACCCGGCCTGAGGCGTCCAAAACCCGTATCGCAAGCATGCGCCCCTCCTAGTCGTTCTCCTTCGCCCCGCGTTGGGCCGCGGTGTATGCTCGATTCATGCTCCGACGCCCGCTGTCGGTGCTTTGTGCGTCGATTCTGATTGCTGGCTGCGCCACGACGAATCTTTCGTTTCCGAACGCGACGCCCGGCAGGCCGCTCACGGTGCCGGCGTGGGAGCAGCGCCCGACCGGCCCGGGCCCGTTTCCGGCCGTCGTCTTGCTGCACGGGTGTGCCGGCATCTCGGAGTCGAACCACGAATGGTCGCGCTGGTTTCGTGATCAAGGCTACGTCGCGCTGCTCGTCGACAGCTGGACCCCGCGGCGAATCGGCCCGTCATGTTCTCCGGACTTGCCGGACGTCCCCAACACCGAGCGCTTCGACGATGCGATCGGCGCGCTACGCTTCCTGCAGGCCAAGCCCTACGTCGATCGGGCACGAGTGGGCGTGGTCGGCTGGTCGAACGGAGGCGTGTTCGCCCTCGCCGTGGTCAACGGACCGAGCCTCGAGCGCGCCCGGCGGCGCGGTGTCGTCCTCCCCGAGCCCGGGTTTCGCGCGTCGATCGGCTTTTACCCCGGCGGTTGCTACTCACTCGTTCAGGAGCTGGTGGTGCGGCCGCTCCTGGTGATGATCGGCGACGCGGACGATTGGACCGATCCGGGCCCGTGCGTCGCGATGGTCGAGGCCATGCGGCGCCGGGGCGCGGACGCGAGGATCGTCCTCTACCCGCGCGCGTATCACTACTTCGACGTGATCGGCCAGAAACGGACGTATCTGGCCGAGGTCGCCAACCACAACAAGCCGAACGAGTGCTGCGGCGCCACCGTCGCCTTCGACGCGGGCGCGTTCGCGGACTCGCGCCGCAGGGTTGCCGAGTTCTTCGGCTATCACCTGAGAGGTCAGTAGCCCTCGATCATGGACTGCTCCGTCGAGCTCGTACGCCATCTCCTGCAGAGCGTCGTGTACATCCACACGACCGTCGCGCGTGACCATCCCTCGACGAGGATCCTCGGCAACGAGCGGCTCGGCAGCGGCGTCGTGGTCGACGCCTCCGGTCTCATCCTGACCGTGAACTGGGTCGTGATGGGCGGCCAGACGATCTCCGTCGGATTCCAGAAAGGCCGGCGCGCGAAGGCCGAGCTCGTCGCGCAGGATTTCGAGATCGGCCTGGCGCTGATCAAGGTGAACCGGCAGGGGCTCGTCGCGGCCGACGTCGGCACGGGTGACGTCGTCGAGCGGTGCGACGAGGTGGTGCTACTGGGCGCGACGGGTTCCAGGCCCGACGAGCGGCGCGCCACCGGCGGGCTCGTCACCCACATCGGCGAGTTCGAGGCGTACTGGGAGTATCTGCTCGACCGCAGCATCATCTCCAACGCGCCGAACCCGGGCTACGGCGGGGGCGGGCTCTTCACGATGACGGGCCGCCTTGCCGGCACCGTGTCCCTGAGCCTCACCGAGATCGCGCGCAGCTCGCTGGCGATTCCAACCGACTTCTACCACACGCATCGCGACGAGATGGTCCGCTACGGGCGGGTCGTCAGCCGGCCGCGCCGCGCCTGGCTCGGCATCTTCGCTCATGTGGTCGAGGAGGGCGTCGTGGTCGCGGGCATAGTCCCCGACGGGCCGGGCGACCGCGGCGGGCTCCAGGAGGGCGACGTGATCGTGTCGCTCAACGCCGAGGAAGTCGGAAGCCGCCGTGATCTTTACGTGAGCCTCTGGCGTCACGAGCCGGGCGAGGCGCTGACCCTCGAGGTGATGCGGGACAACAAGATGCGTCGGTTCGAGGTGAAGGGGGGCGACCGCGCCCACTTCTTCCGCCAGTTGTGACCGTCTCCCCGCGAGGGGCTGTCTCGCGTTTCATCGCCGCCGACGGCTTCTTCATGAGCGCCGGCCTCGCCTTCTTCTTCCTGGTAAGCCTGATCCCGCTGGTGCTGCTCGGCGTCTCGATGGTCGGATTCGTGCTGTCCGGCGAGGAGGCGGCGCGCCACGTGGTCGGTCAGCTCGCCCAGCAGTTCCCCGTCTACCAGGCGCAGATCACCCGGGTCCTGCTCCGGATCGTCGAGACGCGCGCCGCGTCGGGGCTCCTGGGCACCGGCGCGCTGGTGATCTTCTCGACGCCGCTGCTCAGCGCGTCGCGCCTCATCCTGCATCGTCTGCTGGGCGTGAAGAGTGACGGAGGCTTCCTGCGCAATCTGGTGCGCGACAGCTGGATGGCGCTCCTGCTCAGCCTGCTTCTGTTCACGGTCAGCACGATGACCTGGCTCTACCACGGCTTCCGCGTGCTCGCCCTGAACGCGCTGCCGGTTCCGCCGCGCTGGTTCGCCCTGGCGGCGCTCCCGCTGAGCCTCACGCTCTCGACCGTGATGTTCTACTGCGCCTACCGGTACGTGCCGCGGCGGGCGGTGCGGGTGGTGCCGGCGCTGGCGGGCGCGATTCTCGCCAGCGTGCTCTGGGAGATTGCCAAGCAGCTCTTTCGCCTGTACATCCAGAGGGTCAGCCTCTACAACGAGATCTACGGCCCCCTGGCCGTGCTCATCGCCTTCGCGATGTTCGTCTACTACTCGGCGATCGTATTCGTCTTCTCAGGCGCGTTCGTCGCCGCCCTCGACTCGAGGCGGCATTGACCGCCGCTCGCTTCGACAGATGCCTCGGCGCCAGGACGACTATGCTATCGTCGTCGGGCTTCTGACTCCGAAGTGGAGGGCACGCTCATGATGCTCAAGGGAAAGATCGCCGTGGTGACGGGGGCGGGGCGCGGCATCGGGCGGGAGATCGCCCTGTTGATGGCTCGGCATGGCGCGCAGGTCGTGGTCAACGACTACGGCGGCTCGGCGGCCGGGAGCGGAGCCGAGAGCGCGCCCGCCGACGAGGTGGTGAACGAGATCACGAAGGCCGGTGGCAAGGCCACCGCCAACTACGATTCGGTCGCGTCGATGGCCGGCGGCCAGGCGATCATCAAGACGGCGGTCGACACCTTCGGGCGCGTCGACATCGTCGTCAACAACGCCGGGATCCTCCGCGATCGCATGATCTTCAACATGACCGAGGACGAGTGGGACGCCGTCATCAACACCCACCTCAAGGGCAGCTTCGCGGTGACGCGCGCGGCGGCGCCGCTGATGCGTGAGCAGAAGTGGGGACGGATCATCAACATGACGTCGACCTCGGGCCTGATCGGCAACGTCGGCCAGGCGAACTATGCCGCCGCGAAGCTCGGCATCTTCGGCCTCACGAAGGCGACGGCGCTCGACATGGGGCGCTACAACGTGACCGCGAACTGCATCTCGCCGTTCGCCTGGAC
>VAXU01000006.1 GCA_005885125.1 Actinomycetota bacterium | reverse complement strand
GCCGTCGCGGTGCCACGCGCCGCGCGCCAGACGGCACCAGCCTCGAGTGTCGAAAGCCCGCCGCGCCGGCTCGACAGAGACGGAGACGGTCGCGGCAGTGTCGACATCGCGAAGCTCGTGCGCCGAGCCTTCGCCGATCAGCTCGGCGACCCACTCGAGCGCGCAGTCAAAAGCCAAAGACTCACCGGCGGTTCGAAGCAGCGGGGGCATCAGCTCTGTCCGCCGCCCTCCCTCCGGGATCGCTCGGAACCGAACCGAAGAGCGAGTTCGTAGGCTTCCGTGAGATCGCGTCCGTACACATCTGGCCGGAACCGCCCGCCGATGTAGGCGCGGGCCGCCTCCGCCATCCGGGCTGCCTCGCTTCGATGATCGAGCATGTACGCGAGCGCGCGAGCAAGGGAGGCCGGATCGCCCGCTCGACCGAGAAGCCCGGTCTTCCCCGCCAGGACGATCTCGGGGACCGAATTCACCGCCGTCGCGACAACCGGGATACCGAACGCCATCGCCTCGGCTACGGCACACGGCAATCCCTCGTACAGGCTCGACATTGCGAAGACGTCAAGGGCCGGCAGCAGGCTCGATACGTCCGTCCGGTTCCCAAGGAGGTGAAACCGGTCTCGCATCCCCCTGCGCTCGATCAGCCGCTCCGTCTTGGTGCGTAGGTTGCCGTCACCGATCCAGATCATGTGGACGTCGCGGCGCCCGAGCGCGGCGAACGCTGTCACCATGTCGAGAGGCGCCTTCTGCGCGTCGAGGCGGGCGGTCGTGCCGATCACCTGCGCTCCCGCGGGAATCCCGAGTACACGGCGCGCTTCTCGGCGAGCTGCTTTAGAGGCGGTCGGAACCGCGACGTCGATCGGCGGCGCGATCGACCGGATACGTTCCGGCGGGGCGATCTCGAGCCGAACCGCCTCGGCCGCGGTCACCGTCCCGGCCGCGAGGAAGTAGTCCGTGATCCGTCCCAGTCTCCGCTCAATTGCCTCGAGGCTCCCACGGACGGGCCGCGACTGGAATTCATGGAACGGGAAACCGTGGAAGGTGTGAACGACGGCGCGCACCCCGACGGACCGCGCGGCGAGCCGACCGAGAGCTCCAGCCTTCGCGCTGTTCGTGTGAACCAGATCGAACTGCCCGCGAGCGAGGTGCGCGCTGAGCTCGCGCATGGCTCGAACGTCCACCCATGGGTAGATGCCTCGTCCCGTCGCGAGGTGCGGTATGACGACGACCGCGAGCTCGGCCGCCTCAGCGCGGCCGATGAACGAGCCGCCCTCCGCGGTAAAGACGGTTGTGGAGTAGCGATCAGGGTCGAGGGCGAGCGCGCCGCGCAACGTGACGCCGCCCGCACCCGCAGTGAACTGCGTGACGATCTGGGCAACTCGCACACGGCGCGCGGGGCTCCTGAAGCGCGCGGTCGTGCGCCGTTCCGGGACGGTAGTGACGCTCATGTCGCAGCCACGACGGCTTCGGTCACCGCACAGATTTCGTCGTCGGACATGTGCGGATAGAGCGGAAGGGTTACGAGCCGCGGTTCAACCACCTCCGTCAGTGGAAGCGAGCGGCTCGATCCGAGGTGCCGGTAGGCGGAGAACCGGTGGATCGGCGGGTAGTGGACGCTCGTCTGGATTCCCTGCTCCGCGAGCGCCGCGCGGAACCCGTCGCGGTCGTGTCCCTCCGGCAAGACGAGCACCGCCAGGTGGTGGGCAGGCGTGACGTCGTCCTGCGGGGCAAACGGGATCGTCATTCCGCTCCGTCTGTCGAGCACGTCACGGTAGAAGTCGACGATCCGCGCGCGCGCCGCATTCTGCTGCTCGAGGCGGCCGAGCTGCACGAGCGCGATCGCGGCGTGGAGCTCGTCCATCCGGTAGTTGAAGCCTTCCGCAACGACGTCATAGGTCGAGGCGTGGCCGCGATGACGGTCCCACGTCAGTGTCGTCATGCCGTGTGACCGCAGGAGGCGGATTCGCTCGGCGAGCGCGTCGTCCTCCGTCACGATCATTCCGCCCTCGCCGACCGGCAGATTCTTGTTCGAGAAGAAGCTGAAGCAGCCGACGTTGCCGATCGTGCCGGCCCTCCGCTCTCTCCAGAGCGCTCCTGGTGCGTGCGCGGCGTCTTCGATCACCGTGAGCCCGCGACGGTCCGCCAGCTCGAGGATCGCGTCCATCCGACACGGGTACCCGCCGTAGTGCATGACGACGATCGCGCGCGTCCTGGGACCGATCGCTGCTTCGAGGTCCGCGGGGCTGACGTTGAGGTCGTCCACGCCGTGAATGTCACAAAAGACCGGATGCGCGCCGGTGTGACGAATCGTGTTCGCAGCGGCAACGAAATTGAGCGACGCGAGGAGCACCTCGTCGCCGCGGCCGCAGCCGACTGCGAGCAAAGCCAGATGCAGGGCCGCGGTGCCGTTCGCGACCGCCAACGCATGCCGCACGCCACAGAAGTGCGCGAACTCGAGCTCGAGCTTCTCAACCCGCGGTCCCATACTCCACCAACCCGACCGAACCGCTCCTGTCACCGCCTGCTCGATTTCGTCGTCGACGAGGACATCCGAGAGGGGGACGATCCACCTCTGCTCTCGGGGGGACGCGACGCCGCTCTCCAACGTCGCCGAAGCAGCGCTCTCGAGCCTCCTCTCCTCCATCGCCCGCTAGACCCTTACCGACGTGATCTCGGCGGTTGCCTGCCGTGAAGCCAAAGCCGTCGCGCGCAGCACCTCGCTCCAGGCCGCGACCGCCTCCTCGTAGTCGTCGCGCCGGCCGATGTCGAACCAAAGACCCTCGTAACGATACGCGCCGACCTTCTCGCCGGCCCTAAGGAGAGCCTGCACGAGATCGGGGAAGTCGAAGTATCCGTTCGCGGGGATGTACTTCAACGCCTCGGGCTCGAGCGCGTAGATCCCCATGCTTACGACCGATGTCATCTGCGGCTTCTCGACGTATTTGGCGACCTGGTTCCGCCTGCCGTTCTCACCGAGGTGGAGGACGCCGTAGTCGATCTGAATACGCCGCTCGCGTGTCGCAATTGTGAGAGCGTTGCGATTCCGGCGGTGATGTCGAATGAATCCGTCGAACGGGAGCGTCGTCAGAACGTCGCCGTTCATCATGATGAATGTCCGGTCGAGTCCCTCGACCAGTCGAAGCGGCGCTGCAGTACCCAGCGCCTCCTCTTCACGCACGAACCTGATCAGGACGCCGTCCTCCCGCCGGCTGTCGAGTACGGCCTCGATCAGGTGCGACAGGTGGCCGACGCAGAGGGTGACGTCCGTGATGCCGAAGGTCGCAAACCGTCCGATCACCAACTCGAGGATCGAGCGATCGCCGATCGGCATGAGCGGCTTCGGGAGGACTGACGTGTAGGGAGCAAGACGCGTGCCCTTTCCACCCGCGAGGACGACCGCCTTCACGCGGGATCGGCGAGTCCGCGTCACCAGCTCGTCGCTGAGGTCGAAGACGCCCTCGGTCATGTCTCCAGACTCATTCCGGCGGCCGGCATCGGGACGGTGTCCTCGAGCGGCCGCCGACGCAAGCTGAGGTTTCCGCTGCCGCGGTGAACGGCGACGTCGCGTCTGAAGACGACCGCTACGGCAGTCCACGCGAGGATCTTCAGATCCATCAACAGCGAACGGTGGCGGACGTACAGAATGTCCAGCGCAGTCTTCTGCGGAAGCAGCCGCTCGACGTAGTCGCGGGCGGAATCCTCGTGGTCGAGGATCTCGCCCTCCTTCGCGAACGCGAGTTGACAAAGGCCGGTGATCCCGGGCTTCACCGTCAGGATCGTGTCGTAATCGGCGCTGCGGAGACCGACGAAAGCCGGGTCCTCGGGCCGAGGCCCGACGAGCGTCATCTCGCCTTTGAGAACGTTCCAGAGCTGTGGCAGCTCGTCGATCTTCGTCTTTGCGAGCACCCGCCCGACCGCCGTGAACCGCTCGTCCCCATCGAGCGTCACCGCCGGGCCGGCCGCGCCCGTGTACATCTTCCGAAACTTCAGCATCTGCAGCTCCCGTCCGCGAAAGCCGATCCGCCGGCACCGGAAGAAGACCGATCCGGAACTGTCGAGCTTGATCGCGACCGCGGCGACGGCGACGATCGGCAGGAAGACGGTCACGATCGCAACCGAGACGACGATGTCGATCAAGCGGTGCGCGAAGTCACCGAACCCAGGGTTCGCAGTGCTCGAAGCAACCCCCACGAGGGGCTCTCCCTCCTCCCCCGGCCGCGGTTGTTGCCTTTCTTCCCCGAGACGAGGGAGCGGCCGCATCTCATCCCGTGGTGAACAGCTGGTGAAAGTCCATGGTTGTGCAGGTCTAGGAGCGTGTCAATAGGTCGAGCGCCCCAAACCCGAACGGACCGCCCGTCCGGGTAGGTTCGCTCGCATCTCGAGTCCGAGACAATGGAGGCACCCCGAATGCTGCAGCTCCGTTGTCATCCCCCGGTCCGTGGGCTGCTCGCTCTTGCAGGTGTTCTGATGGTCGTTTCGGTGCCGGGCGCGCTCGGCGTCAGTGCGACAACGCTCTACGTCGACGGTTCGAGCTCCGCCTGTTCCGACTCGGGATCGGGAACGCAGACGCAGCCGTTCTGCACGATTCGCGCCGCCGCCGCCGTCGTGTCGGCAGGACAGACGGTTCAGGTCGCCGCCGGAACCTACCCGGAAGTCGTGAACGTCCCGATATCCGGCACGGCCGCAGCGCCGATCGTCTTCACTGCCGCGCCGAGCGCGACGGTGACGCTCCCGAATCAGACGAATGGCTTCGTCATCTCGAACAAGAACTGGATCACGGTGAACGGGTTCACGGTCACGCACACCTCTGACGTCGGGATCAACGTCCAGGACTCGTCCAACATCACGATCTCCACCAATCACGTGAGCTACTCCGGAGCGCAGCTCTCCGGGTACCAGCGGGCGGGGATTCGCCTCGGCAACACGACCGACTCGCTGGTCGTAGGCAACACGGCCGACCACAACACGTACGCCGGCATCACCCTGACCACAGGGTCGACACGCGACGAGGTGAGGGCGAACTTCACCTTCAACAATGCGCAAGGCTTCGCACGCGCAGCTCCCGGGATCCGGATCTATCAGGCGGTCGGGAACACCGTCGACAAGAACATCACGCACGACAACGAGGACTCCGGAATCGAGGTCTATCCCGGCGCGAACAACACGCTCGTGTACGACAACGTCTCGTACAACAACGGCGACCACGGCATCGACGACGTGACGGTCTCCGGTGTGCGGATCCTCTCGAACACGATCTACCACAACGTGACCGCCGGCATCAATTACGAGGGCAGCTCGTCCAACGGGACGATCATGAACAACATCTGCGTCGACAACGGGATCGGGAGCCCGCGCACGCACAGCGATATCCGCGTCGAGCACGGATCCACGACGGGCACGACAGTGGACTACAACCAGGTCTACCTGACGACGCCGGACGTGCTGCTGATCTGGAACTCGGTCAATTACAACTCGCTTGCGGCATTCCAGGCGGCGACGGGGCAAATGCTGAACGGCCTCAATTCCGCTCCCCTGTGGGCGAACGCAGGAGCCGGCGATTTCCACCTCACCGCCGGGTCTCCGGCGATCGACTCGGCGAATTCGGGCGTCAGCGGGCAACCTGCGTCGGACGTCGAGGGCACGCCTCGTGTCGACGATCCGGCCACGGCGAATACCGGCACCGGGTCGCGCACGTACGACGATCGTGGCGCCTACGAGTTCCAGCCGTCGGGTGACCTGCCGCCGTCCGTTGCGCTGACGGTGAGCCCGTCTTCGGGAGTGTTCCCGTTGGCGGTAACGGCTGACGCGTCTGGCTCTTCGGATACGGATGCGACACCGATCGCCAGCTATCGCTTCGACTTCGGCGACGGCTCACCAGCGGTCGGCCCGCAGGCGGGTGCAACCGCGACCCACACGTATACGGCGGCCGGAACGTACACGGTGACCGCGACCGTAACCGACACCGGCGGCCAATCGGCCTCGACGACCCGAACGGTGACGGTCAACGATCTGCCGCCGAACGCGACCTTGACGGTGAACCCAAGCTCGGGGACGCTGCCGCTGCCGGTGACCGCGGACGCGTCCGGCTCGACCGACCCGGACGCGACACCGATCGCCAGCTACAGCTTCGACTTCGGCGACGGCTCACCCGTGATCGGACCCCAGGTCTCACCCACTGCCAGCCACACGTATGCAGGCGCGGGCGTGTACACGGTCACCGTCACCGTCAGAGACACCGCCGGACAAGCCAGCACGGCCACTGCCCAGGTCACCGTCAACGCCGGCCCCGGCGACGCACCACCCGTTGCCGCCTTGGCGGTGAGCCCGTCCTCGGGATCGGCGCCGCTCGCGGTGAGTGCCAACGCGTCGGGCTCGACGGACAACGACCAGACGCCGATCGCCAGCTACCGCTTCGACTTCGGCGACGGCTCACCCGCCGTCGGCCCGCAGGCCGGTGCGACCGCGACACACACGTATTCGACCGCCGGCACCTACACCGTCACCGTCACCGTCAAAGACACCGCCGGACAATCGTCCACCGCGACCGCCCAGGTCACCGTCACCCCGACGCTCGTCAGCAACCCGAGCTTCGAGACCGACCTCTCCGGCTGGAACACCTCCGGCTCGGACCCGAACGTCACCATCGCCCGAGTCGCCGGCGGCCACAGCGGCAACTGGTCCGCCAAGCTCACCAACACCGGCACCGCAACCGCCAGCTGTCTGCTCAACGACGCCCCGAACTGGGTGGCGACAACCTCGGCCGGCAACTACCTCGTCAGCATCTGGGCCCGCGCCGACGCCGCCGGCGCAACCCTGACCCTGCGGATCCGCGAATACGCCGGCTCCTCCCTCGTACGCACGACCAGCGCCTCGACCACGCTCACCACCTCCTGGCAGCAGGTCACCCTCACGCACACCACCGCCTCCCCGGGGAGCACGCTCGACTTCAGCGCCTACGCCAGGGTCGCGCCCGGCACGTGCTTCTACGCAGACGACGTTTCGATCGCCCGCGATTCGCCGCCGGCCGGGGCACTGGCCGTGAACCCGAGCTCGGGGACATTGCCGCTCGCGGTGACGTCACCGTCACCGTCAAAGACACCGCCGGACAATCCTCCACCGCGACCGCCCAGGTCACCGTCACCCCGACGCTCGTCAGCAACCCGAGCTTCGAGACCGACCTCTCCGGCTGGAACACCTCCGGCTCGGACCCGAACGTCACCATCGCCCGAGTCGCCGGCGGCCACAGCGGCAACTGGTCCGCCAAGCTCACCAACACCGGCACCGCAACCGCCAGCTGTCTGCTCAACGACGCCCCGAACTGGGTGGCGACAACCTCGGCCGGCAACTACCTCGTCAGCATCTGGGCCCGCGCCGACGCCGCCGGCGCAACCCTGACCCTGCGGATCCGCGAATACGCCGGCTCCTCCCTCGTACGCACGACCAGCGCCTCGACCACGCTCACCACCTCCTGGCAGCAGGTCACCCTCACGCACACCACCGCCTCCCCGGGGAGCACGCTCGACTTCAGCGCCTACGCCAGGGTCGCGCCCGGCACGTGCTTCTACGCAGACGACGTTTCGATCGCCCGCGATTCGCCGCCGGCCGGGGCACTGGCCGTGAACCCGAGCTCGGGGACATTGCCGCTCGCGGTGACCGCCGACGCGTCCGGGTCGACCGACCCCGACCCGACCCCGATCGCCAGCTACAGCTTCGACTTCGGGGACGGCTCGCCGGCGGTTGGCCCGCAGACGGGTGCAACCGCGACCCACACCTATTCGACAGCGGGGACGTACACAGTCACG
This sequence comes from Actinomycetota bacterium, assembly GCA_005885125.1. Classification (GTDB taxonomy): domain Bacteria; phylum Actinomycetota; class Thermoleophilia; order Gaiellales; family Gaiellaceae; genus 3-1-20CM-4-69-9. The sequence goes on along the minus strand of VAXU01000006.1, from coordinate 3 downwards.
GTC
>VAXU01000005.1 GCA_005885125.1 Actinomycetota bacterium | reverse complement strand
CCCGCGAATCGGCAGGCCGCACTCGACGTCCTCAGAAGAGCGGTCGAGCTCGGCGTCCAGCTGATCGACACGGCGGACGCCTACGGACCGGAGGTCAACGAACGCCAGATCGCCGAAGCGCTCCATCCGTACCCGGACGGACTTGTGGTTGCGACGAAGGGCTCCGGGACTCGTCCTTCACGGGAGCAGTGGGAGGTTGACGGGCGACCCGAGCACCTGAAGGAGGCCTGCGAGGCGAGCCTGCGGCGCCTGCGGCTCGAGCGGATCGACCTGTACCAGCTGCACGGGCCCGATTCGAACGTCCCCATCGAGGAGTCGGTCGGAGCGCTCGCGGAACTGCAACGAGAGGGGAAAATCCGTCACATCGGCGTCTCGAACGTCGACGAGGGCCAGCTGGCACGAGCGCAGACCGCTGCGACGATCGTCTCCGTGCAGAACCAGTACAACATCGCCGACAGGACGTCTGAACCGGTATTGCGCGCGTGCGAGCGCGAGGGAATCGTCTTTCTCCCCTACTTCCCGATCGGCGCCGGCTGGCGTGCTGCGACACCGAGCGATGCAGTCGCCCGCGTTGCCGAGAAACACGGTGCGACGTCGCACCAGGTCGCTCTCGCGTGGTTGCTGCGGCATTCGCCGCTGACGGTGCCGATCCCGGGAACGTCCTCGCTCTCCCACCTGGAGGAGAACGTCGCGGCGGCGGGTCTCGCCCTCGACGACGGCGACCTTGCCGCGCTCGCCTAACGCCTGAATCGCCTGAAGGGGACAGTCCGCCTCAGTGTGTCGGACCCCCAGGGACTGTCCCTCCTCAGGGACTGTCCCTCATAAGGACTGTCCCCATGACAGGACTGTTCCAGCCCCGGCCGCTTAGTAGTAGCGGCTGAACGAGACGCGGTCGAACCACACAGGTGTCGTCGTGCCACGCACGACGAGCTCGACGCGCGCATACGCAGCCCGATGCGGAGCCCGCGCGGACACGTGGAGCTGCCCCCACTCGCCCGCCGCGCTCTGCAGCGGCACGGACCCGACCCGGCCCAGGACCTGGTGGCTCGCGTTGAGCCACTCGAGCACGAGAAAGACACTTCCACCCGGAGCCGCCCGCCGCGCCAGCGCGCCCACTGCGATGCCGGTCCGATCCTCCACGCCTCCGTTCGGCGGGACGATCGAGTACGACGCCGTCGCATCCGTGCTTCGCAACGCGACGCGCGCCGAGGCCGATCCCTCGGCCGCAACCGTCGTGTCGTCCGCGAACGACGCGTCGCCGGTCATCGACCACTGCGCGGGAACAGCCGTGCCCACTTCCGACGTCACCGCCTGCTCGAACCCCTCGTTGAACGACACGGGCGCCCCTTGGGAGAACACCGTCTTCACCAGGTCGGCCGCCGGCTTCGCCGACCCGTCGAGGCGGAACAGCCCGAAGTGCAGCTCGGGATTCAGATCGGTGACGACGGCGTTGGGTACGGCATTCGGAACCATGTCGTCGAGCACCCAGACCCCGACCGGCGGCAGCCCGGTCGCCTCGGCCGCCCACGACACGGTCGCGAAGAAATGCGCCTGCGCCGCCTCCTGCGCGGAGGGCGTCAGCGGAACGCCGCCGTAGCCGGTCGTCGCCGTCGTCGTCGGATAGCCGGTCTCGCCCACCCAGAGCGGCGTCGCACCCGCCACCGATTGCGCACGCGTGATCAGGTGGTACATCACCTCGCCGCCGCTCGGGTACGCATGGATGTCCCAGAAGTCGGGCCGCACCGATCTGAGACCCTTCACCAGTGACTCGAGACGCGCGGCAGCATCCTGCCCGGAGACCGAGAGTGTCACCGGCGTGTCCCCCAGCACGGACTTAACGAACGGGATCATCCGGCGCGCCCACGCGAAGGTGACCGGGACGGGAAGGATCTCGTTGCGCAGCTCGACGAACGCGATCCGCGGGTCGTTGCGGTACGGCGCGAGCAGTTGAGCCGCCCATACCTTCGAGCCGGTGACGTCCTGCCAGCGGTACCACCAGTCGAAGAGCGTCAGCTGCACGTGCAGCCCGTGCGCCGCGGCGAGCGAGACGAACTGCGCGAGATGTGCCGCGTACTTCGAGGACACGTGCGGAAAGCCGAAGGTGTCCGGCTGCACGATCGCCCGGACGGTGTTCGCGTCCAGCGAGGCGGCGCGCGCGAGATCGGCGTCCACGCGGTCCGGCTGCCAGTCGGTCCACATCTTCGTCCAGCCCGCATCGGCGGGGAAGTAGCTGATGACCCGGAGATCCCAGGGCGCGTGGAGGCGCGGCAGCGTTGTCGAGCCCGTCCCCGCTCCCGGCGCGGCCAGCAGCACGCCGAAGGCGACGACCCCGACGAGGCATGTCCGCACCCGCATCAACGGACACTGAATGTAGGACAGAACTCACCCGACGCAAAGGAGCAGCGCGCCCGACGCCGAATCCGCTCCGGGCGATGGAGCAGGAACGCTGGCGCAGCGCGACGATCGCCGTCACACTCGTGGCGGCCCTCGAGTTCGTCCTGCTCGCAGCCGCGGGCGTCGCCCTGCTGGGCAATCCGCTCAAAGGCCACTTCAACGCGGAGGCCGCCTCCGCCGCTCCCCGCAAGCACGTGACGGAGCGCACGAAGCCGACCCACCCGACGTTGCCGCGCAACGAGGTGTCCGTCCTCGTCCTGAACGGGAACGGCCGGGCCGGCGCCGCGTCGGCGGCCGCCGGCCGCGTGCGCAACCGCGGCTACATCATCGGCAGCGTCGGCAACGCGGCCCGACCGAACGACGGGCGCTCGGTCGTGATGTACCGAGCCGGCTACGAGGTGGAAGCCAGACGGCTCGCGCGCGACCTCCGCGTACGGATCGTCTCGCCGCTCGACGGGATGAGCACGCGCCAGCTCATGGGCTCGCACCTTGTGCTCCTGCTGGGCACTGCGGGCTAGTCGGGAAGACCTCGCAGCGGGCCTGATCGAGCAGGCCGCCCTTGATGCCCACCGGGCCGTACGCGTTCAGCGTGTACGAGTGGTTGAGCGCGTCATACGCCGGACGCCACTCCTTGCGTTCGAAGTAGAAGCGGCCGAGGAAGTACCACGTGTCCGGATTCTGCGGCTCACGCTTGGTCGCCAGCACGTAGTACTTCTTGGCGCCCGAGAAGTCGTTCGCGTTTTCGAGCGTCGCCGCGAGGAGCTGGATCGGCTCGAGCGCGAGCGGATCCAGGTTGTGAGCGTCCCGCGCCGCGTTGACGGCTCCGACGTAGTCGGGTGGGACGCGCGCCACCGCGTCGTACGCGGTCTGCAGCCGCCGGTCCGAGTACCACGGGGCGAAGAGCGAGTACAGCGCGGCGAGCGCGCACAGGACGACACCGGCCGCCGGTAACAGCCGCCGCCGAGCGGGAGCACCGGGCTGCGTCACGAGAACGCCCGCGATCGCGAACAGCGGTCCCTGCGTGGCGACGAAGTTCCAGTCGATGTCGACGATGGAGTGGAGCCACCCGATCGCAACGACGACCGCGAGCGCCTGCGTCGCGCGGTCGCGCGGCCCGCGCACGACCGCCGCCGCGACGGAGGCGATGACGCCGGCGTACAGCAGGAACCCGACGATCCCCGTCTCCGTCAGGAACTGAAGCGGCGTGTTGTGCGGCTCGACAGTCGACTGTAAGGCGTTGTGCGCGGAGACCGTCGACGTCAGCGCGAACGAGCCCGCACCCGTTCCGCCCCCTGGGTGATGCGTGAACGCGTGCCAGGCCTGCTGCCACCATTCCCACCGGTTGCCGGAGCTCGTGCTGGTGAGCCGTCCAGGCGACCCGATGCTCTGCGCGTGCGCGAACTCGTCCCACCGCGCGCGCACGAAGTCGCCGGGACCGCCCGCATGCACGACGAGCACGATCAGCGCCAGAACGCAGGCGCTCACACCCGCAGCGCCGAGGCGGACCGCGAGTCGCCGCCGCCAGACAGCGTTTCCCTCGCGGTCGAGCAGGTACCACGCGGCGGCACCGACGATGCACGCGCCGCCCACGAACAGGACGCCGAATTTCCAGCCGTCGCCGACGCGCACGGAATGCGGCTGGTGGTCGTCCGCGATCCCCGGCAGGAGCAGTCCATCACCCGCGACGATCGCCGCCACCGGCACGGCGATCAGCAGCGAGACGAGCGAGTCGAGTCGCTCGCGGTCGATCCAGACCCAAGCGACGGCGCCGGCAACGGCCAAGAGGATTCCGAACCGCGAGAACGTCAAGACGACCGCAACCAACGCGGTGTAGACGTGCAGCGTTCCAACGACGCGCGTGCGCAACGGACGGTCGCGCCGGCCGGCGAGCCACAGACCGAGTGGAACGTTCGCAGCCGCGAGCAGCGCGAGCTCGTTCCAGTACGCCAGCGGCCAGCGCAGACGCGCAAGCCGCGAGTAGTCGCCGTACAGCCCGGGGATCACCTTCGCCGCGAGTGCGACGAGCAGGACGACCGTGAACAGCGCGCCGAGCCCGCTCGCGATCCACGTCCGCGGGATCGTCGAGCCGACCACCACCCCGACGGCGGCGAAACCGAGGTAGACGAGCGTCCGGTTCGCATAGTCCCACGACGACGCGGGCTGGATCGACCAGGCGATCGTCACCGCCTGCCACAGCGCGAACGCCACGAGCAGGCCGAGGAACGCGACCGTCGGCGGGCTCAGGCGGGGCGGCCGGAGCGTGAGGACGAGGGTCGCCGCACCCAGGGCCGCGAGGCCGATCCAGAAGAGCCGGGAGTCGCTCGAGCCGCGGGGGGCGAAGAGGGCAAAGGCCAGAAGGACGCCGGCCGCAGTGGAGACCCAAGCTCCGCCTGCGAGGGCCTGACGCATCGCCAGCGAAGCTAACACAGGCCCCGGAGCGCTCCGGGGCCGCTAACAAAGCGCTTACAACGCAATAACCATGGGCATATCGCCGTCCGGC
>VAXU01000004.1 GCA_005885125.1 Actinomycetota bacterium | reverse complement strand
CGTACAAGGTGTCGTGTTACAAGGAAGCGATCAGGCATCTCCCTCAGGACCTGCAGGATTACAGCCAGGCGAGGTCCGACCTCAGCCGCGCACTGCTTGCCGCGATCGCGACGAACGATCGCAACGGCGGGCCGCCGATGAGCGACAACTCGCTCGTCCCACCTCGCGGCAAGCGGCACCTGCAGGGAACGAAGAAGGACGAGAGCTTCTGGGAGCGGGTCGCGAACAAGCTCGGCCCCGGGAACGCGACGTCGATTCCGCTGCCGCTGATGATCCTCGCCGGCGTCGGGCTTCTGCTCGTGGCCGCCGCGGGAGCGAGTGTCGCCGCCCGCAGGATCCAGGCCCGCCGCGCCGAGCCGCAGCCGGCGACCATTCCGCCCGCGCCCGACCACCGGAAGTAGCGACGGCGGGGGGCGGCCGCGGCGAGCGCCGCGGCCGCTTTGGGGGAGAGAACGCGCCCTATGCGCGCGCGCGGGTCCGGATTCCCAGGCCCGTGGCGAGTAGAGCGACGCCGAGGACAACGAACAGCAGGAGTGCGAGGCCCGTGAACGGGAGCTGCCCAGACGGGAAGCCCGCAGGCGTCTTGCTCGCGCCGAGCGGGACATTCAAGGACTGCTCGTTCACTGGGACAGGCGCCGCCTGCGTGGTACTCGTCGACGGCTGACCTGCGGCTGCAGCCGTCGGCGTTCCTCCGGCGGCTCCGACCGCGCCGGCCCCGCCGGTTGGCGTCGAAGCCGTTCCGGCCGTTCCGCCGGAGGTTGCCGATGGCGTCGCGGTCACAGGACCGGACTGAACCGTTCCGGCCGAGCCCGTAGCCGTGTTCCCGCCGGCGATCTGAGCCGTGCCGGTGGAACCGGTAGCGGAGTTGCTTCCCGGACCGCCGACCGAGACCGGATTCGATGCCGTCTGGGTGCCTGCAGGCGTCGTGCCAGCGGCGGACGAGCCGGCCGTGATCGCACCGGACTGCCCTGCGAGCGTCGACGACGTCGAGTTGTTACCGCCGCCGATCTGTGCGACTCCGGTCGAGCCCGTCGCGTTGTTCCCGCCGCCGTTGATGCCGACGGGGAACGATGCGGACGCGGCGGATCCAGCCATGCCCGCGCCGGCCGTCGGTGTTGCCGACGCCGACCCGACCTGCACGGCGCCGCCGGAGCCGGCCGACGAGTTGCCGCCGCCGACCTGAACCGCCCCGGTCGAGCCCGAGGCGGTGTTGCTGCCGCCTCCTCCGACCGTCACGGGCGCGCTCGCGCCCGCGGTGGTGCCGTTCGCGCCCGCCGAAACGGACGGCGAGGAGTTCACGGCGCTGACCTGCACGCCGCCGATGGAGTTGCTCGAGGAGTTCCCGCCGCCGACCTGCACCGCACCCACCGAGTTCGATGCAGTGTTGTTGCCCGAGCCTCCGACCGAGATCGGAACAGTGCCCGAGACGGACGCGCCGGCCTGGGTTGCGCCGGCGGACGGGTCGACTCCGATGGTGCCGGCCTGAACGGCTCCGATAGAACCGTCGGCGTTGTTGTCGGCCAGCGCGGGCCGCGCCGTGCCGAGCGTGAACGCCGCAATCGCAGCGATCACGAGTAACCCCTTGGATCTCATGGCGAGTCTCCTTCTCTTGCGTTCAGCTGCCAGTGCCGGGTGACCCGCCCAGCGCTGAAGCCCTGGCACCGCAGAATCTGGCCGTCTTTGAACGCGGCCAAACCGAATTTGAAAAGAATCACTCGTTCGAGGGACTGGGGATACGCTCCCGCCGCGGCTGTCGAAGGCTACGCCCATCGATCCGTCCTGCGTCTTGTCTCTTTCTTCGCACGGATGGGTGACCCACGGTGGGCGTAGCCTTGGACGGCTGCGGCGTCTCCGCCACGCTTTGGATACGAAACGGTGAGGACGAACGTGGCCTTCTTCGCACCGGCGACGCGGAGGACAAACGTGCCGGTGGTGACCGATGCGTGCAAACGCAACGGGCTCGTTCCGGCGACGCGCGCGACCGGCTTCGTGCTCTGTGCGGGAGTGAGCGACAGCGCGAGCTTCGTGCCGCCACTGAAGCGAAGCGTCGCCGTCAGCGATCCGGCGCCGGCGTCGAGGCGGTACGTTCGCGCGCCGCCGCGCACGCCGATCGTTCCGTTGTAGACCGCCTTCGCACGTTCGGCGGACGTGGGTGGGGGCGCCGTTTCGAGCAACGAGAGCGTCCGGCCTGCGTTGATGCGGCCGTACTGCACGACGTCCGGTAGCGGAACGGCCGCGCGGGTGAGTGCCGACACGATCTGCCCTGGCGTTGCCATCGGGGCGAAGCTGCGCTCGAGCGCGATCAGGCCCGTGACGACCGGCGTGGCTGCCGACGTGCCGCAGAACCAGCCGTAGCCGCCGCTCAGAACCGGCGCCACGTTGCACCCGGGAGCCGTCAGGTTCACCCAGGAGCCGAAGTTCGACCAGGGGTAGCGCCGGTCGGCGACCGTCGTCGCGGCCACGCTCACGGCGCGCGGATCCGCGGCCGGATAGAACGGAACGGTCGACGAGTTGTTGCCGGCGGCGGCGGCGATGATCACGCCCTTCGCGGCCGCGTAGCCGATCGCGGCGGTCAGCTCCCCGCTGGTCGCGGGACCGCCGAGGCTGAGGTTGATCACCTGCGCACCGTGGTCGACCGCCCACACGATCCCGGCGGCGATCAGGGTGTCGTCTCCGCTTCCCTTCGCGTCGAGCACCTTGACCGGCATCACCGAGCAGCGCCAGCAGATCCCCGCCCCGCCTTCGTGGTTGTCGGCACGCGCGGCGATGACGCCTGCGACGGCCGTGCCGTGTCCCTGGTCATCCATTGGATCGGCGTCGGAGTTCACGAAGTCGTAGCCGGGAACGAGCGCGCCGCGCAGATCCGGCTGCCGCGGGTCGACGCCCGTGTCGAGCACCGCGACGACGACGCGGCTCGAGCCGCGCGTCACGTCCCACGCCTTCGGGAAGCCCGCGACGCGCAGACCCTCCTGCTGCGGCCAGTCGCTGTCGTCCGGTGTCGTGTCGGCGGCCACAGCGAGCAGCTCCTGCGCGGCGCTCGCAACCTTGGACGACGATCGCAGCGAGCGAAGCGCGTCAGCCCGGTGCTCGGGCTCGACGCCGAGGAGGTACGCGTCGATCTCCGGGACCGCCTGCTCCAGCGTCGTCCCGGCGCGGGCGACGACGGCGCGAATCGTCTGCAGCGACGTCCCGTGCCTGAACGTGACCGCGATGCGATTCGGGTCGTACTGCGGAACCGTCGGCGTCATCCGGACGGGAGCCGGATCGGCGGGCTCGTCGACGCTCTGCGCGCTCGCGGGAGGCGGTGGCGGCGTGCCTCCGTCGTCGTGGCAGCCGAGGTCCAGCACCGGACGCTCGCGAAGCCCAGCGGGTCGGTCTGTTGGAGGTCATCAACGTCGGCACAGAGATGAACTGCGGCGGCGGGATTCCTTGCGCGGGATCCCCCGAACGAGGGATGCCCGAAGCGGCCCCTCGGTGAGGCGCAACGCCGCTTCGGGAGCGGCTTTGGGGCACCTCGCGCCGGTACCATTCGTTCCGTCCGGAACGGTTCGTATGGTCCAGATCCCGGTCGGCGGCGCCTCCTAGAAGACGCATCACCAACGCTCGATCGAGACCGATACCGTCCAGGACTACTGCCCGGGAGGGAACAGATGGCGACCGCCAAGGAAATGGAGACCCAGGTTCAGAACACCGTCGTCGACGAAGCGGCGAGCCTTGGCGTCCGGCGCTACTTCACGATCCCTGGCCGCGACCCCTTCGACGAGATCGAATGGGAGACGCGCGACGCCTTCATCCCCGGCAAGGAGAAGCCGGCGTTCGAGCAAAAAAGCGTGGAATTTCCGAAGTTCTGGTCGCAGACCGCGACGAACATCGTCGCGCAGAAGTATTTCCGCGGCCGCATGTCCTCACCCGAGCGCGAGTTCAGCGTCAAGCAGATGGTCGGCCGCGTCGTCGACACGATCGGCGGCTGGGGCCGCGCGGGCGGCTACTTCGCGAACGACGAGGAGGCCGACACCTTCGAGGCCGAGCTGAAGGCGATCCTCGTCAACCAGCTCGCGTCCTTCAACTCGCCGGTCTGGTTCAACGTCGGCTTCGAGGAGAAGCCGCAGTGCTCCGCGTGCTTCATCCTCTCGATCGACGACTCGATGGAGTCGATCCTCGACTGGATCCGGCGCGAGGGAATCATCTTCCGCGGCGGCTCCGGGTCGGGGCTCAACCTGTCGAAGCTTCGCTCGTCGAAAGAGCAGCTCTCGAAGGGCGGCTACGCGTCGGGGCCGGTCTCGTTCATGCGCGGCGCCGACGCGTCGGCCGGGACGATCAAATCCGGCGGCAAGACGCGGCGCGCGGCGAAGATGGTCGTCCTCGACGTCGACCATCCGGACATCGACGAGTTCATCTGGTGCAAGGCGCACGAGGAGCGCAAGGCGCGCGTCCTCGAGTCGGCCGGTTACGACATGTCCCTCGACTCGGCCGACTGGGCGTCGATCCAGTACCAGAACGCGAACAACTCCGTACGCGTCACCGACGCGTTCATGGAGGCGTGCGAGGCGGACGGCGACTGGAACCTGACGGCGCGCACCGACGGCACCGTGATCGAGACGGTCAAGGCGCGGAAGCTG
>VAXU01000003.1 GCA_005885125.1 Actinomycetota bacterium | reverse complement strand
TTCCCCTCGGCCGGGCGCCTTCCCTCCACCACCTCCGCGGTCGCTGGTGCGGCGTTGTTCGGCGGCTTCGCAGGTACTACGCGCCCGTCTGACTTCCCACGATCGTGCATCAAGGGATTACCGCCTCAGCGTTCCCCTCGCGACCCGCCCCAACCTCCGGACGGGTGATCGCGGGAGCTCCCGGTTCTCGCGCATGGAGATCTCCGTGCATGCCCAGGTTCTCCGACCGCGCGGGGTCCCCCGACGACTCGCGATAACGCCGCCGGCGATGTTGCCTTCCGCTTGTTGGGACAGCGTCGGCACCCCGAACCACTGATTTCGCGGCTCAATAGCCCAGCCTGCACGGCCCCTACCGACGCTTCGCCGCCGCCCTCGCGAGCGGCCGACGCACGGCTCGGGGCCATCGTGGATCGCTACTCCTTCGATGCAGAGACCTCTCATCTCCTTCTCCATGCCGGTTTAGCCCGGCGCTTTCCCCAGCCTGCGTTCTCCCTGAAAGCCCCTGTTCCGGTGGGCGGACCGTAGGGTCGGGTCCGGACAGCAGCCTTCAGTGCCGCAGTTTCATGCCCCGAGCTGCGAGAGCGCCCGGCGCATGAGCGCCCGCGCTCGCAATCGTGGCGAAGCAACAGTGGAGTCGGCGTCGACGGTCGCTTGCGCGCCGCTCCAACGGTGTGGCGTTCGCTTCTCCTATCGCCAGAGCGACAGCGCGTGCGCCGCCGTCGCGATGAGCGGTCCCGCTCGTCAGCTCATCTTCCTCTAGCGCCCCACCACCGGCCAGAGCCGCCCGAGGCTCGCCCAATCCCGCTGGAGGGCGACAATCCGGACGATGACGCTCGCTGACACTCAGCACCAGCGGCTGTTGGAGCGCCTGCGCCAAGCCGGCGACCAACCGGTCGCTTTTGCCGAGCTGCACGCTGGCGGGATTGACTTCCCAGCCACCGTCGTCAGCGAGCTCCAGCTGAACGGATACGCGATCGAGCGCGTCTATGACCACCGGCGGCTGGTCGGCGTGCGCCTGCTCCATCCAGAACCTCGGGAGACACCCGCCGCACCCCGGCGGCGCCGACGGCCGTGGCCGCACCGGTAGCCAGCCGCCGGGCACTCCGCGATCACCGCGGATGGCCTGGGCTGTGAGGGAAGTCTGCGGTGGGTGGCGAGCATCGACGAAGAGCTCGGCGCCTGGGCTACTACCCCGCATGGAATTGCATCCGCCGGTCCGCCCGCTCGCCAGACTCGCGGCTATCAGACGATCGCGGCTGGCGTCGCGGGGCTCAGCGCGTCGGAGCGCTCGGCGTGCACGTCAGCCGGGCTGGCGGGTGCCGCGTTCCCCAGCGCGTTGCATCTCCGCCTCGAGCAGAGCGGGGAGCTCGTAGACCTCTGGGACTGCGTCGGGTCGGCGTAGTAGCCGAAGAACAGCTCTTGGCGGTAGCGGACCATTCCTATCGCCGGGCGCGTGTCCCCGGGCGATCGGGACGACCGAGTAGACCTCTTGCGGATCACAGCCCAGGAGGTAGAGCGCGCCGCGCGACTCACCGGCTGACGGTGCGTGTGGCCCGGCTGTGGCGCGATACTCGGTCGATGACCATTCCTGCGTCGGACGGCGGCATCGGTGGGCTGACCGTGATGGCGTTCGAGAGCCGGCGGGCAAGCGAGCTGGAGAGTCTGATCCGCCGTCACGGCGGCGCGCCGCTGGTGGTGCCGTCGATGCGCGAGGTGCCGCTCCAAGATGACGCGGCGCTTGACCTGCTGCGCGAGCTGGAGGCCGGCGGGATCGAAATGGTGATCGTGCTGACCGGGGTCGGTCTGCGCACGCTCGCGGAGCGTTGCCCGCCCGAGCGCCTGGCCGCATCGCTGGCACGCACGACGCTGGTCGCGCGTGGGCCCAAGCCGATCGCCGAGCTGCGCAAACTCGGCCTCACGCCCCAGGTCAGCGTGCCCGAGCCCAACACTTGGCGCGAGATCCTCTCCACGATCGACGCACAGGCCCCCGTCGGCGGTCTGCGGGTGGCGGTCCTGGAGTACGGCGTTACCAACGAGGAGCTGATTGCCGAGCTCGAGTCGCGCGGCGCGGGGGTGTTGCGCGTGGCGCTCTACCGCTGGGCGCTGCCAGAGGACCAGCGGCCACTGCGGCAGGCGGTGTCGCGGCTCGCAACGACCGGCGTGGACTTCGTGCTCTTCACCAGCCGGCGACAGGTAGACCATGTGATCATGACTGCGGGCGAGCTCGGTCTCGCCGACGCGCTGGTCGACCGCGCGCGGCTCATGATCGTCGCGTCAATCGGCCCGGTGTGCAGCGAAGCGCTGCGACGCCACGGCCTACCCGTCGACCTCGAGCCCGAGCACCCGAAGATGGGCCACCTGGTCGTGGCCGTGGCACGACGCGGACCCGACCTGCTCAGCGCCAAGCGCGCGGCTCATGAGCGCGAGCGCGACGGTGGCTCGGGGGAGGCCTGACGGGACCCTCTGCGACCGGTGTGCGCTAAGAACCGACCACACCCCGCGACGCCATGGTGCCCGCACGTAAGGCGACCGGCCCTTCCCCGCGCCAGAATCGCCGTTGCAGAACCGACGTTGCGCAAACTGCCGGGCTTGTAGTCGCCGGCAGCGTGGGTCGCGCTCCTGGGAACGAGTAGGCTTGCCAGACCGGCCGCGGTTCGCTCGGCCGCGGCCGCCGTGGGTGCCCGAGCGCGGGCGAGAGAGAAGGTGCCAAGCCTCTGTGGACTGAGGGTCAGATACTTCGGCACAAAAGGAAGGGAGCAGCGAAATGTTCGCGAGCATTAGGCGCTACCGCTTCGCCCGGGGGTCGATGGATGAACTCGCGCGGCGGGTCGATGGGGGCTTCGCAGAGCAGATAGGCGCCCAGCCGGGATTCGTTTCGTACGAGTTCATGGACTGTGGCGACGGCGAGATCGTGACGATCAGCATCTTCCGCGAAGCACTCCAGGCTGAGACCTCGCGCGGGCTCGCCCAACGCTGGACCGAAGAGAACCTCGATGATTTCGAGTTCACGCGCACCGAGACGCTCCACGGCGAGATCCCCGTCAGCCGCGCCGGCCGGGACATGCTCGAGCCGGCCCACGCCGTAACCGGCCGAAAGTTCGCGAGCCTCCGGCGCTACAGCCTGCGCGGCGGCTCGGTCGCGGACTTGATGCACCTCGTCGATGAGGTGTTCGCCGATCGGATCCAGCAGCTGGACGGGTTCGAGGCCTACCACGCGCTCGACTGCGGCAGGGGTGAGATCCTCTGTATCAGCCTGCTTCGCGACCAGTCGGCGGCGGAGGAGTCAGACGAGCTCGCGCTCGAGTTCGTCCGAGAGAAGCTCGGTGGGTTCGACATCGAGCGCACCGAGATGGTCGCCGGCGAGGTTCTCGTCAGCCGGACAATGGCGGAGCTGCTGGAGTCAGCGCACGCGTAGACGCGTAAGACACGCGGCGGGGCGGGAGGTAGTGGCCGACACGTGGACGCCAGACCCTTCGCTGGCCGACGAGCACGGACACGCAACGCGCCTGTTCGTGTGGGCCGCGCTCGACTGTCCGACGGGGGCGGGCGCGATCGATCCCTCAAGTGGTCCGCATGTCCCGGCTCGCTTGACCGCTGACCCTTCCCGCGCGCCGCTCGTCGCGGGCGAGCCGCACGAGAGCGCGCAGCGGATCGTCCACCTCGGAGCCCACGTCTTCGCGATCGCCTCCCTCGCCGTGTTCCTGCTGGATCGCCATGTAGATCTCGATCCGATGCACCGGAACGTCTGAGGGCGCCTGAATACCGAGACGCACCTTCTCGCCATCGATCGACAGCACCGTCACCTCAACGTCATCGCCGATCATGATGCTCTGTTTGGGCTTGCGCGTCAGAACGAGCAAACCGATCAATTCGCCGACCGCAGCCGGTCACCTCCCCACCAGCCTCCTTGGGTAGCAGAGCAGCACAATGGGGCGCTCACCGCTCCCGATGGCGATAGGCGTTGATGAGGAGCAAACAAGGCACGCGGGCCGCGCTTCCTAGCGTGCTGGTGTGAGGCTCCCTCCATGAGCACTACACCCGCGTGCGCGCGAAGCGTATCTCCGCTTGGGATACGGAGCACCGGCAGCCACAGGCAGTCACCGAGCGCCACGAAGCGTGAGTGCCTTTTGCGCCTGCCTGTCCGGGCTGATCCGCTGCACGTCCCACGCCAGGCCGGCGCGCTCCAGGGCCGAGATCACGATGCCCGAGAAGTCGACCTCACGGCGGCCCATGCCGTGGATCGCCGAGGTTGGAAACGCATGATGATTGTTGTGCCACGCCTCGCCGAGCGAGAACGGGGCGAGCCAGGAGAGGTTTTGCGAATGGTCGTCGGTTTCAAAGCGTTGACGGCCGAAAAAGTGACACAGCGAGTTGATGCTGTAGGTGATGTGGTGCAGCACGAAGATGCGCACCGCCCCTCCCCACAACATCCCCTCCAGACCCGCATCGACGGTGCCGCCGATGAGCGCGCCCAGCCCGAACGGGATCGCGACACCCACGAGCGACCACAGCACGAACGTCCTATCGACGAAGCCGATCACCGGATCGGCCACCAAGTCGGGCGCGAAGCGATCGCGAGCCCCGCGCTGGCTGTGGTTGAACAACCACCCCACGTGCGCGTGCGCGAGGCCGCGCAGGGCTCCCCGCCAGCCGCCCCCGTGGTCGACGTGAGGGCTGTGCGGGTCGCCGAAACGATCGGAGTAGGCATGGTGCTTACGGTGGTCGGCCACCCACGAGATCACGGGACCCTCGACGGCCATCGTGCCCAGGACACCGAGCAGTCCCCGCAGCCATGGGGAAGTCCTAAAGCTGCGATGGGTGAGCAGGCGGTGAAAGCCGACCGTGACGCCGAGCCCAACGGGCACGTACATGATCAGGAAGATCGCGATGTCGCGCCAGTGGAGCTCGCGGTTCCATAGCTGCCAACCAACCAGTACCAGCAGCAGTGGCGGCGCCCCCGTGATCAGCCCCGTCACCGCCCGGTCCACGTTCTCCAGGACGGGAACCTGGATCTCCTCGGGCGACGGACCGTCATCTGGCCCTTGGGGCGCCTGGAATCCCCGGGGCGCCGCGTCCTGGCGCTCTGTCTCCTGGGGTTCTGCAACGGGTCCCGCGGCGACGCTCATACACCAAAGTTTGACGGAGCGAGTTGTCCCTGTCGCTACGGCCGACCACCCGGATAGCCGCGGCGCTCCCCCGAAGCGAACATGGGATAGCCCCGTGCGACAGGCCCGGGAGCCGGCCGCCACTGTTCGATGTGGGGATGGTCGCGAGAAGACTCTGAGCCCAGCCGCCACCGCCAAACGCAGTCCGAAAGTCCGCGCGCCTTCAGTCAAGGACGGCGGCGAGGGCCCCGACGAGTTTGAGACCCGGCCAACTGAACCTCCGCGGTCACCGGGTGGCCTACCGTCAAGCCGGTAGCGGCCCGGTGGTCGTGCTCATTCACGGGGATCACCTCGAGCTCGGCGACGCGGTCCAGACGGCGCTGCCCGCTCTCCATCAACCCGAGGGGGGACGATGAGATCCTCGGTGACTCCGCATGCGAGTCACGGGCCTACCAATCCGCGGCGGCAGCACCCCGTTTGCGGGCTTCGGCGAAGGTCACCAAGCGTCTCCGATCCGCGTCCCACAGCTTGAGCCGTACGGCGCGCAGACCATCCCAGAGGGAGAGCGTCGGCACTTGGTGGAAGATTGGGTTCTCGTCGTGCGCCCGCTGCAAGTTGTAGTTGGGGATGCGAGCACTTAGATGGTGTATGTGGTGCAGGCCGATGTTGCCCGAAAAGAACTGGAGCACCTTCGGCAGTTTCAGATAGGAGCTACCTCGCAGCGCCGCGTCGGCGTAGCTCCAGCCGTCGGCGCTCTGCCAGTAGGTGTCCTCGAACTGGTGCTGAACGTAAAACAGCCAGATGCCGGCCGAGCCGGCCAGAAGCACGGTCGGCGCCTGCACCAGCAGGTAGTCGCGCCAACCGACCAGCCAGCAGAGCATCCCGACCAGCGCCGCGAGGGCGATGTTCGTGCCGATCACGCTGCGACGCATACGCGGGCGCGCCGAGCGCGACACCAAGCGTGGGCCCACGACGAGCGCGACAATCGGCCCGATTCCAAACATCACCAGGGGATTACGAAAGAGGCGGTACCCCATCCGCCCCCGCCACGGCAGCGTGAGGTACTCGGCCACGGTCAGCGTGCGGACGTCTCCACCGCCGCGCCGGTCCAGGTCTCCGGATGTGGCATGGTGGATCGCATGCTCGTGGCGCCAGCGCACAAACGGGGCGTAGACAAGCAGTCCCAACGCCACGCCGAGCCACGCATTGGCGCGCTTGGATGCCAGGAACGAACCGTGAGAACAATCGTGGAAGAGGATGAAGGTGCGAACCAAAAATCCAGCGGTAGGTATCGCGATCGCCAGCACGAGCAGGTAGGAGACGCCGAGCGCCAGGTACATCACGACCGACAGCACCAGGTAGGGGATCACTGAAGTCGCTATATCCAGCAGGCTGCGGCCGAGATGCGGCTGGGCATATGGAGTGAGAGCCTGCCGCCAGAAGGCACCCCCCGAGTGAGATATCCCGCGTGTAGCGGCGCTGGTCGCCGGCGCGGCTTCGCTCATCTTGCTCCTCTCGCCCCAGGTCGACCTCTCAGGCATACGCACGACAGCGTCCACCCTTTCGAAGCCGGCGGCGGCCTGGCGGCGGCCTGTCGGACGCGCTCCGTTAGGTCTAGGTCGAGGCGACGGAGGGGAATCCGGCACGAGGGGCTTGAGGGTGGTATCGTCACGAGAGAACTGGCCCTGCGGCCAGAACGCCGGCCGATGCCCGTAAAGCCGCCGAAAGCGCCTCTGGCGCGGACGAGGAGTGGAGCAGAGGCAAACAGCGGTCACCTGCGGGGCCAGCGCGTTGAAGGGACACCTGAGCCGCCGCCGACTCCTGTGCGGTGGCAAAGTGCTACAGCGCTTTCCTTGGACACCGGGCGCGATTGACATTGGCTTGTCAGCGAACACATCGCCCCCGTTGCGCGCAAAATGGCAACCCTCCGCACAAGTTTCCCGCGCAAACTGCGAGGTTTCCCGCGCAAAGTGTGAGACTGTCCGCACAAAGGTCTACATTCGAAGAGACGTACGTTTGCGATGAACCGCCGCAACAGCGGCTACGACGGCAAACGCGGGCCTCGCGGACGGATTCCATCCGTCTCCTTCCTACCATTCGCGGGTCCGGCATCAGGAGGGAGGCGAGAGGGGGGCTGGCATGCCCAGCACCCACCAGCTGACGCAGCGGCAGATCCGCTTTACGCAGCGGCAGATCCGCTGTATGGAGAAGCTCCCCGAGGGTCACAAGATGGTGAACACCCGCTACGGCACGCCCATAGTGCGCCGACCGGACGGGCAGTTGTTCGGGGTGCAGCCGAACGGGCGCCTGGCGGCGACCATCCGTGTCGAGAGGGTCCGGTCCTACCTGGACGTCCACGGGTAGCTTCTGCTGAGGCATCGGGCACGTCACGCTGCGCTCGCAGAGAGACTAGGGTGGGCGCCGTGGACGACGACGCGATTCGCGCTCTGGTGACGCGGCTGGCGCGTCCTCACCCCTCGGGCGGCGACGTCATCGAGCGTGCCGCGATCCTCGCCGAGGGCGCCGACTTAGCGGCGGTCATCGCGTGGATCACCGCCCACGCCGGGATACCCGAGGCGAGGGTTGCGGCAGCCCCCAGACACGGCCTGCACGGCCGGCTCAACGACAGCGGCGGAGCAGAACCCCGGACACCGCTTCGCTACGTGCTGCCGGCTGGTGCGCTGGCCTGAGGCTTCTCGACGGCCTCGACGAAGAGCAGCAACCAAGCGCTTGTCCCGCGCTGCGACGATCGGCTCAACGGCGGTTTCAACCCCGACGTCATCGTGGGTGGCAGCGGCGGCGACACGATCGTGGCCGTCGGCGGCGGGATCGACCGTATCAAGTGCGGCCCCGGCCGCGAGGGGGTCATCAAGGACCGGGCGCCGACGCGGCGGTCCGCTGCGAGCGGACGAGCTAGGCGACCTTCACTTCTTGGCCTGCTCGTAGTAGGGGTTCGTCCCCGAGGAGTGGTCGGTCACGTCGACCACGCGATCGATCTCCGGGACGGCCTGGGTGATCGAGATCGCGATCCCCTGGGTCAGGGTGACCGTTGCCATGCCGCAGCCCTGACAGCCACCGCCCAGGCGCAGATACGCCGTCGCGTCCTCGATCGCTACCAGCTCGGCGCGTCCGCCGTGCTGCGCGATCACCGGGTTGACCTCCTGCTCGAGCACTGCGATCACGCGCTGCTCCAGGGGGCCGGTCCGACCCGCGGAGGGCCGGATGCCGACGGCGGGGCTCGCGGGGGGCGCGGCCGGGCTCATCGGCAGGCCGACGGGCGCCTTGGGGGGCGGCGGCTTGTTCGGGTTGAGGACCGTGAGGCCGCCGCCCGTCGCGGTGTCGATCCAGTCGACCGTCGCTCCGCGCAGGCGGTCGCGGTCGTTGCGCCCTACGACGACCACGAGGTCGTCGATACGCTGCACGGCGTCGCCGGGGCGAGCGGTGGACGGCGGGAGCAGCGTCAGGTTGTACGTGTAGGCGTCGCCGGCCACGCCGGTGATCTCGACCCACACGGCCTGCTCGGGCTCACCCTCGCCGGCCGGGAGAAACGTCCTGATCCGCTCGCCCGCCCGCTCGGTGATCGCGAGGATCGGCTCGGCGTCGACTGGCGTGTCGTCGGTCATCATGGGGCCTCCTACGTGGGCGCCGCTCGATGTCGGCTACGGCGCGCGACCTACGATACTGCGATGCCCCGGGTGCTCCTGATCCTCCCCACGAGCACGTACCGCGCGCCCGACTTCCTGGCCGCGGCGCGGGCGCTCGGCGCCGAGGTCGTGGTGGCCTCCGAGCACCGCCAGGCGCTGTCCGGGTCGATGGGGGACCGCGCGCTGGTGATCTCGCTGCGCGCGCCCGAGGCGGCGGCCCACGCGATCGAGGAGCTCCACCGCCGGGCGCCGCTGGACGCCGTGGTGGCCGTCGACGACGTTGGCCAGCGGGCGGCGGCGGCCGCCTGTGCGCGGATCGGCCTGCGCTGCAATCCGCCCCAGGCCGTCTCCGCATCGCGCGACAAGGCGGCCACGCGGCGGGCCCTGGCCGCTGCGGGGGTCCCCCAGCCGGAGCACCGCGTGGCCGCAGCCGGCGACGACGACGTGGCGGCACTCGCGGCCGAGGTGGGGCTGCCGTGCGTCGTCAAGCCGGTGTCGCTCTCCGCCAGCCAGGGGGTGATCCGCGCGGACGACACCCGCGCGGTCGAGGCGGCCGCGCGGCGCATCCGGGCGATTCTGGAGTGCGCGGGGGAGGATGCCGGCGGCCCCCTGCTGGTCGAGCGCTACGTGCCGGGGGCCGAGGTCGCGGTGGAGGGCCTCCTGCGCGCCGGGCACCTCGAGGTCCTCGCGGTGTTCGACAAGCCCGATCCGCTCGAGGGCCCCTACTTCGAGGAGACGATCTACGTCACTCCCTCGCGGCTGCCCGCCGAGGCGCTGCAGCGGATCGAGCGTCTGACGCAGGCGACGGCCGACGCGCTGGGGCTGCGCGAGGGCCCGGTCCACGCCGAGCTGCGCCTCGACGGCGACCGGGCGTGGGTCCTGGAGCTCGCCGCCCGTTCGATCGGGGGCCTGTGCTCGCGTGCGCTGCGCTTCGGGACCGGCGCGTCGCTGGAGGAGGTGATCCTCCGCCACGCCCTCGGGCTCCCGCTGCCGGACCTGCACCGTGAGGCGGCCGCGTCCGGTGTGATGATGCTGCCGATCGAGCGGGCCGGCGTCCTCGCCGGGGTGGGCGGGCGCGACGAGGCTCGGGCCGTGTCGGGGATCACGGACCTGCAGATCACCGTCCCCCCCGACCGCGAGGTGGTTCCGCTGCCGGAGGGCGACCGCTACCTCGGCTTCATCTTCGCGCGCGGCGACGACCCGGCCGCGGTCGAGGCCGCGCTGCGTGAGGCTCACGCCCGCCTCGAGGTCGACATCCGCGCCCCGGCGGCGGCCGCAGACCGTTGACGCCGCCCCCCGGCCGCTAGCCTCAGACGATGCGTGTCGTACTGGTCTCCACGTACGAGCTCGGGCACCAGCCCCTGCACGTCGCCTCGCCGGCGGCCGCCCTGCGCAGCGCCGGCCACGAGGTCCGCTGCCTCGACCTCGCAGTCGAGCGCTGGGATCCGCAGTGGCTGGAGTGGGGCGAGGCGGTCGCCTTCTCGGTCCCGATGCACACCGCGATGCGCCTCGCGCTGCGGGCCGCCGAGGCGCTGCGGTCGCGGCGGCCCGAGCTCCCCCTCTGTCTCTACGGCCTCTACGCGCCCGTCAGCCGCGACCTCACGGTCGGGCGGCTGGTCGACAGCGTGATCGCGGGCGAGTACGAGCCCGCCCTGGTCGCCTGGGTCGGCGGCCTCGCGCGGGCCGAGCGAAGCGAT
Organism: Actinomycetota bacterium; assembly: GCA_005885125.1. Lineage (GTDB taxonomy): Bacteria > Actinomycetota > Thermoleophilia > Gaiellales > Gaiellaceae > 3-1-20CM-4-69-9. Next base: position 4,340 of record VAXU01000003.1, on the reverse strand, counting down.
TCGCCGGGAGCCGAGGTCGTGCATCTCGGCCGCGAGCGCTTCGAGCTTCCCGCGCGCGAGCTCCTCCCGCCGCTGGAGCGCTACGCCCGCCTCGTGCTCGGCGACGAGGAGCGCCTGGTCGGCTACGTCGAGGCGAGCCACGGCTGCGTGCACCGCTGCCGCCACTGCCCGGTGCCCGCGGTCTACGACGGGCGCATCCGGATCGTGCAGAAGGACGTCCTCCTGCCCGACGTCGAGCGTCTCGTCGAGATGGGTGCCCGCCACCTCACGTTCGGCGACCCCGACTTCCTCAACGGCGTGAAGCATTCGCTGGGCGTCGTCCGCGCGGTGCACGAGCGCTTCCCTGAGCTCACCTTCGACTGCACGACGAAGGTCGAGCACGTGCTCGAGCACGCCGCGGTCTGGCCCGAGCTGGCCGAGTCCGGCTGCCTGTTCGTCGTGTCCGCCCTGGAGTGCGTCAACGACGCCATCCTCTTCCGGCTCGACAAGGGCCACACGACGGCCGACGCCTCGGCCGCGATCGCGCTCCTGCGCGAGCACGGCATCGAACCGAGGCCGTCGTTCATGCCCTTCACCCCATGGACGACCCCGCAGGACGTGGTCGATCTCCTCGACTTCGTCGTCGAGCACGACCTGATCGCCAACGTCGACCCCATCCAGTACATGATCCGGCTCCTGATTCCCGAGGGCTCGCTCCTGCTCGGCCACCCCGACCTCGAGTCCCACCTGGAGCCTTACGATGCGGAGCGTCTCGCCTACCCGTGGAGCGCCGCGGTTCCCACGGCCGACGAGCTGCAGGCCCAGCTGGCGGTGATCGTCGAGCGCAGCGTCGCCGACGCGCAGCCTCTGGCCACCACCTTCTCCGAGATCCGCCGGGCGGCGCTCGCAGCGGCCGGGCTTGAGCGGGAGGACCACGAGCTCGATCCCGGCTGCATCGAGGAGCGCCCGCGGCTCAGCGAGCCGTGGTTCTGCTGCGCGGAGCCCACCGAGAACCAGTTCGCTCCGCTGGCGGGGACGTAGCTCGCAGATCGCCCCCAGGCGATCGACACGGAACCTGTGGTTGTGCATAAACGCGGTCGCGGGTTTGTGCGCGTGCCAGGCGTGAACTGAGCGAGACGGGCGTTTGGCCGTGTCGCGCTGGTCACACCACGCGACCGTGCAGAGCGGCGGGCGGTGGTACCTTGCGTCCGGCGGGGTTGGCCCGCGATGAGCATGAGCGACGAGGGGTGGCGATGGCCTTTGAGGTCGGCAAGCACGTCGTAGCGGAGTCCGAGTCAACGGATCGCCGATCCCGCTCGGGTGTCGTTGAGGAGTACTCCGAGGCGATCCCTCGCCTCGCTATCGGATCCGCTGGGACGACGGCCACGAGAGCATCTACACACCTGCGAGCGGCGCCCTTCGAGCTGGGCGAGGGCGCAAGCGGCCGAAGCAAGCGGCACCACGCAAGCGCTCGCTGACCTGAGAGGTCACGATCGAGAGCCGGCAGGACTAGGCACGGCGTGACCGGCGCGAGTCTTCGGCGACGCCCGGCTCACTTTCGGAATGGACAGGAGCGGAAGCCCTCGGGGGCCGACGTGAAAGGCGTCACCCCTAGCTCGCAAAAAGACAAATTGGTTCGAGAATGGACCAAGCCAACACGCTTGGATCTCGCGCAAACCCATGCCTACGGCGACATCTGGGCGATCAACCTAGTACCGCTACCGGGATTCGAACCCGGGTTTCCGCCATGAGAGGGCGGCGTCCTAGTCCCCTGGACGATAGCGGCGCGCTTGACGTGCCGAGGCTAGCAAAGCCCGCCGCTGCTCAGCCCGGGAGCTAGCTTGGGGTCCGGGCCGAAGGGCTCATCGGCCCCAGCTCACATCACGTCTGCGGCCCGGTCGGCGCGTGCGCTATGTTCGGACCGCGCCGGCACGCGGATGTGGCGGAATTGGTAGACGCGCACGGTTCAGGTCCGTGTGGAGGTGACTCCGTGGAGGTTCGAGTCCTCTCATCCGCATAGACAGTTACTGGCTGTACCAGGTGTCGGAGAAGCCGCCGCTGCTGATGGACGACGGGGTCGCCTTCACGGTGCCGCCCGAGGCCATCGTGATCGGGTCGAGGCCGGGCGTCGAGCTGGTCAACAGCGATCCGTTCGCCGTCGCGCCGCTGAAGGCCGCGGTCCCGAAGTCGGCCAGCGGCAGCACGCCGCCGCTTCCCGAAGGCGCCTCCGCGATCGCCTCCGCGGAGCCGAGCTTTGCCGACTTGAGCCGCTGCGTCGTGGTGTGCGACCAGCCCCTCGTCGTGTCGCTGAGCGTGAGCTTGAAGTAGCCGCTGCCGGAGTACGTGACGGCGGCCGAGAAGCTGTCGCCCGCCGAGACCCGGTCGGCGTAGTTGAAGGGGTATTTGGGGTACATCTCGTACCACGCGTAGTAGACCGCGCTGCCTTTCGAGCAGTCCGCCTCGGTCCCCGTCTGCTCGACGGTGTTGGTCGTGTCTCCGTCGAGCCCCACCCAGAAGGCCGACCAGGCGGTCGGAGTCCTGGCGCAGTCGACAGCCGGCTGGGTCCAGCTCGAGGAGACGCTCGTGTAGGGACCGAAGCCGCTCACGGCGTAGCCGGACCAGTTGCTGCTCGTGCTGTGGTCGATCCTGTGGTTTGGCCCGGCGGCGCGATGGGAGCCCGCGGCGAGCGCCGGCGCGGCGGCCGACAGCGCACCCACGGCCAGTGCCGTGATAACCGCGCGAGAGACATGAGATGGACGCATCCGTGCTCCTTATCCCGAAATCCGAGGACCCCCGAGGCCCAGACGTTCGCGCGAAGGTAGCAGGTGGTGCGACCGGTGGAAAGGCCTGCCAGCGATCATTCGATCGGCCCTCGCTCATGGCTCGGGAAGCCGGCGCGCCGCGCGGAGCGTGGGAGGTCCCGCGCGGGGCGGCCGCGCCACGATGTCCCGCGCGACCGGCCCTCGCACGAGCCGCATGCGGATCGCGCGTCAGTCAGCCGCCGGCGCGGCTGCGCGGAGGAGGCCGGGAGGCGGGCGGCGGATCGTCGCGCAGCAGCTCGGGAATCGTCACGAGCCGATACCCGCGCCGGCGAAGCCGCTCGATGATGCGCGGCAGCGCAGCGAGCGTCTGCGAGCGATCGCCACCGCCGTCGNGGCCGCGCGTAGTCACGCGTGTCGACCGTCCACAGGACCATCAGCATGTCCCGCGCGCGCAGCAGCGCGAGCGTGGCGGCGTTGAACGAGCCGTACGGGGGGCGAAAGAGCAGCGGCCAAGGCCCGCCACCCGCGTGGATCGCGCGAGCGGCCCGATCGAGCTCGACCGCCTGCCGCTTGCCGGTGAGCCCTCCGAGCGACGGATGATCCTGCGTGTGGTCGCCGATCGCCATGCCAGCACGCACCAGGCGCGCGGTGATGCTTGGATAGGCGCGCACCTGGCGCCCGATCTCAAAGAACGTCGCCTCGGCGCCGAAGCGCTGCAGCACCGCGAGAATCCGCGGCGTGAACGGGCCGGGCCCGTCGTCGAAGGTCAGCGCGACGTCCGGGCGCCGGCGTGAGCCCGCGCGGACGTAGCTCGTCTGCGAGAGCAGGTGCCGATCGACGCGAAGTTCCCGTTCGGCGTTCGACACGTGGGTCCCAGGCACAGCGGGCCCCGCGGCACGGACCCCTGCGCGGGTGGGCTCGCGCCTCTGCGACCGGCCCGCGCTGTCGATCACGATCGCGAGCGTCGCCGCCAGCGCCACCGCCCCCAGCGCCGCCAGCCACAGCCGGCGGTTGCGCGCTGAAGGCTTCCGGTGCCTGGGCGGCGGGGACGCTTTGGCCCCGTGCGGTGAGCTCCTTGGTTGCTCGGCGTCGCGCATGCTGAGCGCACAGAGTGTTAGCAGCGTTCTCTCGCCGTTGCGCAGGATCGAGACCGCGACCGGCCCAGCAGGGCCGGTCAGGCGATACTGCGAACCCATGAGCGAGCTCTCCGAGCGCGGCGGTTGGCAGCCGTTCGGGTCCCTGTACGGGCACGGTTTCGTGCGCATCGGCGCGGCGGTGCCTCGCACGAGGCCGGCCGAGCCCGAGTTCAACGCGGAGCGGACGCTGGCGCTCGCGCGCGAGGCCTCCGACGCCCACGCGGCGCTCGTGATCTTCCCCGAGCTGGGCCTGTCGGCCTACACGAACGAGGACCTCTTTCACCAGCGCGCGCTTGGCGCCGCGTCGCGCGACGCGCTCGAAGCCGTGGTGAGGAAGAGCGCTCGCCTGCGTCCCGTGATCGTCGTCGGCATGCCGTTGTGGATCGAGCACGGCCTCTTCAACACGGCGGTCGTGGTCCACGGCGGCCGGATCCTCGGCGTCGTGCCCAAGAGCTATCTGCCG
>VAXU01000002.1 GCA_005885125.1 Actinomycetota bacterium | reverse complement strand
CATTGCCACCGATTCCGGTGGGCTGCAGAAGGAGGCGTACTGGTATGGGATCCCGTGCGTCACGCTGCGCCCCTCCACCGAGTGGATCGACACAGTGGAGACTGGCGCGAACGTCCTCGTTGACGACGACCCTGCCGTAATCGCCTCCGCGATCAGAGAGGCCAAGATGCCCTACGGTCGGCCGGAGCTCTACGGCGACGGTCACGCCTCCGAGCGGATCTCCCAGACCCTGCTCGGTAGCCTTTCGCCCGCATGAAGCCGGACATCGCCATCATCGGCGCGGGCTACGTCGGCGTGCCGCTCGCCCAGGTGTTTGCCGACGCGGGGCGCGTCGTCGTGCTCGTCGACGTGAAGCAGGACGTCATCGACGCCCTCAACCGTGGCGAGAGCCACATCGAGGACGTGTCGTCGGAACAGCTGAAGCCTCACGTCGACGCCGGGCGGATCTCGGCATCGCGCGACTACGACGCCGTCCGCGACGCGGACGCGATCCTGATTGCGTTGCCGACGCCCCTGTCCAAGCAGCGCGAGCCCGACCTGTCGATCATCACGCGCGCCGTTCGCGACATCTCGTCGCGTCTGCGCACGGGCCACCTAGTCGTGCTCGAATCGACGACGTATCCGGGAACGACGCGCGAGTGCGTGCTGCCCGGGCTCGCCGCGAGCGGCCTGCAGGTCGGCGCGGACTTCAACCTCGCCTTCTCGCCGGAGCGCGTCGATCCGGGCCGCGAGGACTGGACGACGAAGAACGTGCCGAAGGTCGTCGGCGGGATCACGGAAGCGTGCACCCGGCGGGCTGCCGAGCTGTACCGCGGTGCGGTCGACGAGGTCGTCGAGGTGTCGTCGCCCGAGGCTGCCGAGCTCGCCAAGCTGCTCGAGAACATCTTCCGCTCGGTCAACATCGCGCTCGTCAACGAGCTCGCGCAGCTCTGCGACCGGATGGGGATCGACGTGTGGGAGGTCGTGGACGCCGCCGCGACGAAGCCGTTCGGATTCATGAGCTTCAAGCCGGGCCCGGGACTGGGCGGCCATTGCATCCCGATCGATCCCTTCTACCTCACCTGGAAGGCGCGCGAGTACGGCTTCTATACGGAGTTCATCGAGCTCGCCGGCAAGGTGAACGAGAACATGCCCTACTACTGCCGCTCGCTGATCTCGCAGGCGCTGAACCACGGGAAGCAGCGCTCACTCAAGGGATCGAAGGTGCTCGTGCTCGGGGTCGCGTACAAGAGCGACATCGGCGACACGCGCGAGTCGCCCGCGCTCAAGCTGATGGAGCTCTTGCGCAACGCAGGCTCCGAGGTTTCCTACCACGATCCGCACGTGCCGGAGCTGAACGGCGAACGCTCCGTCGCTCTCGAGCCTGCCGAGTACGACTGCGTTGCGATCCACCTGGGAAAGTCTGGAAGCTGTGAGCCGTCTCGCCCAGGTGGGCCTCGGCGACTGGGGCAAGAATCTCGTCCGGAACTTCGACGAGCTCGCGGAGTTGGCGTGGCTCTGCGACACGGACGGGGAGAAGCGGCGCTCCTTCGAGCAGCGATACCCACACGCTCGTGTCACCGCCGACCTCGACGACGTGCTCGCCGACGATGCGGTCGAAGCGGTCGTGATCGCAACGCCGGTGCCGACGCACTACGAGCTCGCCAAGCGCGTCCTCGAGGCCGGCAAGCACGTCTTCGTCGAGAAGCCGCCCGCCATGCGCGGCGTCGAGATGGAGGAGCTGTGCGAGCTCGCCGAGGAGCGCGGGCTCGTGCTCATGCCGGGGCATCTCCTGCTCTATCACCCGGGCGTCCAGAAGCTGAAGGAGCTCGTCGACCGGGGTGAGCTCGGGGACGTGCTCTGCGTCTACGGGAACCGGAAGAACCTCGGGACGATCCGGACCTACGAGAACGCTCTCTGGTCGCTCGGCGTCCACGATCTGTCGGTGCTGCTGTACCTGATCGATGAGGAACCGTCGGAGCTTTGGGCGCACGGGAATGCGTTCCTCAACCGCGGTGTCGAGGACGTCGTTTTCTGCTATCTGCGCTTTCCGTCCGGGAAGATCGCTCACATGCACCTGTCGTGGCTCGATCCGCACAAGACCCGCCAGATCACGGTCGTCGGCCGCGACAAGATGGTTGTGTTCGACGACATGGAGCTCGAGCGCAAGATCACGGTCTACGACAAAGCGCCGGAGCAGCCGACGACGACGTACGGCGAGTGGCGCACCCGGACCGGCGACATCTGGAGCCCGAAGATCCCGAACGCCGAGCCGCTGCGCCTGGAGTGCGAGTACTTCCTCGCGCTCGTCAGGGGCGAGGGTGACGCGCAGCGCCCTGCTCGGGACGGCCTCGTCGTCGTTCGAGCACTCGAGCAGCTGCAGGCTTCGCTCGAAGCGGTCACGGCGTGAGCTCCGAGATCGCGCCGACGGCGATCGTCTATCCCGGGACGGTCGTCGGCGACGGCTGCAAGATCCTCGACTACGCGGTGGTTGGGAAACAGCCGACTCTGTCGCCGAGGTCGACGACGAAGCCGGAGGAGCTGCCGCCGGCCGAGCTCGGGCCGGGGACGATCGTCTCCACCGGCGCGATCGTCTTCGCGGGGGCGACGATCGGCGAGCGGGTCATCGTTGGTGACCAGGCGTGCGTGCGGGAGCGCGTCCAGGTCGGCGATGACGTCGTGATCGGACGCGGTGCGTTGGTCGAGAACGACACGACCGTCGGCGCGCTGACGAAGATCCAGGCGGATGCGTACATCACCGCGTACTCGACGCTCGAGGACAACGTCTTCATTGCACCGTGCGTCGTGACGACGAACGACAACTTCATGGGCCGGACGGAGCGACGGCACCAGCTGAGGAAAGGCCCGACGATCCGGCGAGGCGCGCGCGTCGGCGGAGCGGCCGTCATCTGCCCGGGCGTCGAGATCGGCGAGGAGTCGTTCGTCGGTGCCGGCGCCGTCGTCGTGAGCGATGTCCCGCCCCGTGTCATCGTCGTCGGGAATCCGGCGCGCGTGCTCCGCGACGTCCCGCAGGACGAGCTACTTGCGCGCGATGTTTAGTGTGTACGCGCCGAACCCCTTCGTCGCGAGCTTGACCTCGATGTAGTACCAGCCGCCTACACGCACGCGGTACGACAGCTTGTGCGTCGGGCCCGGGCCGATGGACTCTGCGGCGCGGAGGTTCTGACGACGAAGATCGTTGACGCGAGTCGTTCCCGGCTTCCAGAGGAGCAGGTTCGACGTCGCGCCGGGCGGCCCGTCGAGGCCGAGGCGAATGATCTGGCCCTTCGCCAGCCGCGTCTTGTAGACGTCGATCGGGTCGTCCCAGAAGTCGAGCGTCGCCTTCAGCTGGCGCACGGAGGCGGGCAGCACAGGTGCGTGCGAGCCGGCGTCGTCGTTCGGCTCGAGCCGGTCGGCGGGCGGGAGCGGCTGGTCGAGCGCGGCGATCGCCTTGGCGATGTCGAGACGACCCCAACCGGACAGCGGGTCGCGTCCCGGCCCGCACTGGCTGCATCCGTTCGACGCGTTCACGTCCGTCGCGGTCCGTTCGAGGATGTTCGACACCTGATCGGGTTTCAGCGACGGTTTCAGGGCGATCAGCAAGGCCGCTGCAGCGGCGACCTGTGGTGCTGCAAACGACGTCCCAGCCCCTTGCTTGAAAAGGTCGGAGCCACAGTCCGAGTAACCCTGGTCGACACAGCTCGGATGTTGCTTCGTAAGGTTGAACGGAAGCGTCGAGAAGATCCCCTGACCGGGCGCCGAGATGTCGTTGTAGATCTTGTCGCGGTCCGAAAAGGTCGGAACGTTTCCGGACTGCGTCAGCGCGCTGACCCCGATCACGTGCGGCAGTGCGGCCGGATAGCTCGCCCACGGCCAGGGCTGTGACGGAGCCTCGTCCGAGTTTCCGACCGCGGCTACGATCACCGCTCCACGGCGGTACGCGTACTCGATCGCGTTCGCCTCGGTCGACGAGAACATGTCGTTTTGCGGATCGGTCGGATCGCGCAGGCCGCCGATCGACAGGTTGATCACCTGCGCGCCGCGGTCGGCCGCCCAGCGGATCGCGGCCGCCTCGTCGGCGATGTCGATCGTCCCCTCCGGTCCGGCGATCTTGGCGATGATCAGCTGCGCAGGGAACGCGATGCCCGCGATCCCCTCGTTGTTGTTGATCGCGGCTGCGATCTCGCCGGCGATGAACGTCCCGTGACCCTGCTCGTCGGTCATCGCACTGCCGCCGACGAAGCTTCGCAGTGCCCAGATCCGGTTGTGCGGGAACTCCGGGTGCGTGTAATCGATCCCCGAGTCGATGATCGCCACGCGCACCGGGTTGAGCACCGGCAGCGTGTCGCCGAATGCGTCGAAGGCGTGGTCCTGCGTGAGGTAGTACTGCTTCGTCGCCAGCGGGTCGGACGGAACATACGACGGTCGCGCTCCAGCGACGCCCGGCAGGACGAGTCCGAGCGCGATCGCGGCGAGCGCCGCGCGTCTCACGAGACGGACACCAGCAGGACCGGCGAGACGCCGGGAACGAGCCCGTGCCCCGGGGCGACGCGCGCCCGGTACGTGCCCGCGATCAGCTGAAACTGCGCGTCGAAGCTGCCGGAATCGTCGACCGTCGCCGTCGCAACCGTCGTCCACGCCGTGCCCTGCAGGCGCTGAATCGAGACGACGGTGCCGGGGATAATCGGACGGATGTAGCCGAGCAGCTCGCGCGGCGTGCGCGGCGGCGTCATGCGTACGAGCGGAGCAACGGACACGCGCGCGGCCGCGGCCGTGACCTTCCCGGTTGCGAGCCGGTATTGCGTCGTCACGGTCGGCTTGACGGGGATGGTCAACGAGCCGTCCTTCGCGGCCGTCAGACCGCCGACGAACTGCCAGGTCCCGCCCGCGCGCTGCTGGAGCTCGAGCGGGCGGACGCCGCGTGCGATTCCCGTCAGGCGCGTCGTCGAGCCGTAGGTGACGGGCCCCGCGGGTGGGCTCAGCGAGAGCACGCCGACGCTGAACCAGGTCGAGCGCAGGCCGAGCGCCTTCTTGAGAGCGGCGCCGTCGACGGGACGCTCGCCGTCGGCGGTCACGGCGGTGAGCGTCGCGACGCGCCCGGACGGGTTCACGGTTGTTCGCACGTCCGTCACCGCTCCGCCGAGGTGCAGCGTGCGACCGAGCTTCGCGCCCGTGAACGGGAACGGCCCCCAGTTGTGGTACGGCGAGATGGTGTCGTACGGGTCGGGGACCGAGACGAGGTACGGAACCGCGGTTCCCCAGACGTCCTCCGCCGATGCCGTGCGACCGCCGGACGTCGAGAAGAAGTACGTCTTCGCGACCGCGCCGTCGTAGAGGAGGACCTCTCCTGCGGTCGCGTCGACGGCGGCGTTCGAGCTCGGCTTCTCGTGGGCGAGCCCGAGGTACACCTGATCACGCGTGTCCCGATAGACGTCGAATGCGCCGGACCGCTTCGTCGCGAGCGCATACGAGCGTGCGGCGACCGCCTGGACCTTCAGCGCTTCGGGCGCCCAGGTGTACGGCATCTCCGACGGGACGACGCCGTACAGGTACTGCTCGAGGCCAACGACGTTGATCGCGCGCAGCTTGCCGGCGTCGACGTCGACCTGAATCGCGCCGCGGTATCGCCGGCCGAGCGACAACGCCGACGCGCCGGGCTGGAACAGCAGTGGACCGACGAGCGCCTGCGGCTTCTGCGAGCCGTCGACCTTCAGCTTCAGCGCCGGTGTGATCGTGTAGGTCCCCGCCGCCACGCCGTGCTTCGTTCCGGCCCCGTCGCGAACAGTGAAGCCGTCGGCTGCGCCGAGGGTGAGCTTCGCCGTGCCGCTCGAGAGGAGCACGCGCATCTTGCCGGCGGGAGCCGGGCCCAACTCGGTCCCTGGGAAGTAGTGCGCCAGGATCTTCGGATACGCGAAGCCGTGCTGGGCGTACCCGTACGCGCCGTACTGGCTCATCCCGACGCCGTGTCCCCAGCCGTGACCGGTGATCACGAAGGTCGGGTTCTGGGCTGCGGGCGCGAGCGGGCGTCCCTGTGCAGCCGGCGTCGCACCGACGGCGGCAATGGCGAGAACGAGTGCGAGCGGTCGGCGCATCGAAGGGACCCCGAAGCCCCGACGACCCGCGCCGGGGACGCGCACGAGGCTAGCAAACAGGCTCACGAGCAGCACTTTTCTTTACCGAATCGTCACTTCCCGCAGTTACGTAGCCGCACCCCCGGCAATCTGTTCACGAGCGCAGACGCTCCGCGTACTGGCGCTCGTAGAACGCGCGGTACTCACCTGACTTGAGCGGCTCCCACCAGGCGCGGTTGTCGCGGTACCACGCGACCGTCTCGGCGAGGCCGTCCTCGAACCGGCGCTCCGGTCGCCAGCCGAGTGCGCGCAGCTTCGACGAGTCGAGGGCGTACCGCCGGTCGTGGCCGGGGCGGTCCTCGACCGAGCGGAGGAGCGACGGATCCGCACCGGTCAGCTCGAGGATCCGGTCGGCGACCTCCCGGTTCTCCCGCTCGTCGCCGCCGCCCGCGTTGTAGACCTCGCCCGGCGCGCCCGAACGCAGCACGACCTCGATCGCCGCGCAGTGGTCCTGTACGTGGAGCCAGTCACGGACCTGGCGGCCGTCCCCGTACAGGGGCAGCGGCTGGCCGTCGAGCGCGTTCGTTGCGAACAGCGGGATCAGCTTCTCCGGGTACTGCCGCGGTCCGTAGGTGTTCGAGCCACGCGTGATGCAGGCGTCGACACCGAACGTCCGCACCGCCGCGAGCACCTGCAGATCGCCGCCCGCCTTCGAGGCGCTGTACGGGCTCGACGGGCGCAGGGGCGCGTCCTCGCGCACGGCCGCCGTCACGTCTCCGTACACCTCGTCCGTCGAGACGTGCACGAGGCGGATCCCGCGTTCGTGCGCATGCTGGACGAGCACGAGCGCTCCGAGGACGTCGGTGCGCACGAATTCGGTCGGCCCGAGGATCGAGCGGTCGACGTGGCTCTCCGCGGCGAAGTTGACGATCGCGTCGACGCCGCCGACCGCCTCCACGTCCTCCCGCAGCGCCACGTCGCCGCGGTGGAACTCCGCGGCGTGCGGGACACTCGCTTCATTGCCGGCGTAGGTGAGCTTGTCGAGCACGACGACCTCGTCCCCGTCGGCCAGCAGGCGCTCCGCAAAATGCGAGCCGATAAACCCGGCACCTCCGGTGACGAGAACCCTCACGCCCCTGGCCGCCTTTCGCTCCCGCCCGGCGGAGCCGGGCTCCGCGAAAGGCTGCCGCCGCTGTCGGCACGATGCTCTCCGGGCCCGTGCTGTCTCGCACTGTGCCCTCCGGCCTCGCACCGCCAGCGACGGCCCAGGAACGTGAGCGAGCTCATCGCGCGAGAACCTATAGACTCCGCGCGTCAGCGAGGCGACGTTGCCTCAGGCGCTCCGGCGGCGCCTGGGGCTTTCGTGTTTTCAGAAGGAGATTTCCATGGCGCAGGTCGAGAGCAGGAACCGGGCGACGTCGAGCGAGGAGTCGCGGCGCAACGTCGTGAAACGGATCGCGGACGAGGGCGTCGAGTTCGTCCTCCTCTGGTTCACCGACATCGAAGGGCACCTGAAGTCGTTCGCGGTGACGCCCAGCGAGATCGCGGACGCGCTCGACGACGGGATGGGTTTCGACGGTTCGTCGATCACGGGCTTCAACGCGATCGAGGAATCCGACATGGTCGCGATCCCGGACCCCGACACCTTCCAGCTGATGCCCTGGCGGCAGGGTGAGACGAAGGTCGCACGGATGATCTGCGACATCGTCACGCCCGATGGGAAGCCCTACGAGGGCGACCCACGCTACGTGCTGCGGCGTGCACTCGACCGGATGGCGTCGCTCGGCTTCGACACGTTCAACGTCGGGCCCGAGCTCGAGTACTTCCTCTTCCGGGACGACAAGGGCACGGAGACGCTCGATGAAGGCGGCTACTTCGCGATGACGACGATGGACGCTGCGAGCGAACTGCGGCAAGAGACCGTCCGCGCGCTGCACTCGATGGGGATTCCGATCGAGTACGTGCACCACGAGGTCGGCCCGTCCCAGCACGAGATCGACATGCGTTTCGCGCCCGCGTTGACGATGGCCGACCACACGGTCACGTATCGGCTGATCGTCAAGGAGATCGCGAAGAAAGCCGGCTACCACGCCACGTTCATGCCGAAGCCGATCTTCGGGGAGAACGGCTCCGGGATGCACACGCACCAGTCCCTGTTCAGGGAGGGGCGGAATGCCTTCTTCGACGAGGAGGACGGATGGGGCTACGAGGCGCCGGTGTACGTCGCCTGGTCGCGTCGCAACCGCTCGGCGCTGATCCGGATCCCCCTCTACAAGCCGGGCCACGAGCAGGCGACGCGCGCCGAGATCCGCTGCCCGGACCCGGCCTGCAACCCTTACCTGACGTTCGCGGCGCTTCTCCATGCGGGGCTCGAAGGGATCGAGCAGGGGTACGAGCTTCCGGAGCCGATGGAGACGAACCTGTACCACCTCACCGCGGAGCAACGGCGCGAGCGCGGGATCGTCTCACTGCCGGAGACCCTCGGCGAGGCGGTCGACGCCCTGTCCGGTTCGGCCCTGGCCCGAAAGGCCCTGGGCCCGCACATCTTCGACCGCTACGTCGAGCTCAAGCGGAAGGAGTGGGACGAGTACCGCGTCCAGCTGTCGGAATGGGAGCTCGCCCGGTACTTGTCAGTGCTCTAGGGAAGCGCGATGATTGACCCTGGTTCTGCCTACGGCTCTGCGGCCTGGCAGAACCCAACTGACGGCCGACTGCGAGCCGCCGCTTTTCACTAGCGCGGCTCGTGGTCGTTCTAACGCGGGTGTCACCAATTGGTGGATTGGACGGCCGCGCGGGCGAAGCCCGCACGGCCTTTCGGCGGCGCCGCCGAGTCGGCGCCTTGGTAGCGCGGCTCGTGGTCGTTCTAGAGGAACCGGCGGATTGCGTCGCGCGCGACTCGCAAGGCGACGACACCTGCGGCCGCGTCGATGTCGGCGATCGTGTTCGCCGGGACGAGGCGGCGGTGGCGCGAGAAGCGGCCGGGGCGGACCGCCAGAGCATCAGGGACGTTCGGAAGGCTCCCGTACATCGCACACTCGACGCGGCCGACGACCCGGCCCCCGCTATCGGAGACGACGAAGCCCGTGGTGGTGCTGAGGTCGGCTGCGACTGCGCTCACAGGCCGAACGTATTCCTCGGCTGAAAGGAAATTCCCTTCTCTCCGTAAAGATTCGGTTAGCTGGGCCGCCAGACCATCAGAACCAGGATGGCCACGACGGCGGCTGTCGCCCCATAGCTGAGCAGCAGCGACGGTCGATGTCCGACGAGCTTGCGCAGTTCCTCGTTCGGCCTGTCTCCCTCGGCGGCAAGCCGCTCGGCGAGGTGGCGCGCGTGACGCGCCGTCCGGCCGCCCGCCCCGCCGAGCGCCATGCTCGCGACCCAGAGGGCGATCGACGCAGAGACCCACGTCGTTCCGTAGCCGATGTCTTCGTCGCCGACGAGCGCGAGCCCGAAGACGAGTGCGCCCAGTGCGCCGAGGGCCGTGAGCATCACGGCCGTTCGCCTGTGCGCAGGAGCAGCGCGATCTCGCTCGGACGCTCCCGCCGAAGGGCCGTGATCTGAAGGATTCCCGCCGCGACGGTGCCGGAGACGAACAGGAAAGCGGAAAACAGATGGAGGAAGAGGAGCACATGCGTCATGCCCGGAGCCGATGAGGGCTGCGGGATGGGGGCTGCGACAATCCAGCCATGGACGTTCGTGAGCGGCACCTGCGCTTGCTGACCGAGACGATCGAAGCCGTCAATTCGACGCTCGATCTCGAGGAGGTGCTCGCACTCGTCGCCCGCAAGGTCGCCGGCGCGCTCGCCGCCGACGCCTGCTTCGTCTATCTCTACGACGACCGCGCGGGTGAGCTCGTGCTGAGGGCGACGCACGGAACGAGTGTCGAGGAGATGACGCGCCGGCCGCGCATGCGCCCGGGCGAGGGAATCACGGGAACGGCAGCCGCGGAGCTCGGGCCGGTGATGATCCCTGCGCAGGCGCACCTCGACCCCCGCTTCAAGTCGTTCTCGAACCTCCCCGAGGACGAGTACGAGTCGATCCTCGCCGTTCCGATCCTGGCGCGCGATCGGCTCGCGGGGGCGCTGAACGTCCGCACGCTGGCGCCGCGCGCGTTCAACCAGGACGAGATCGACCTGCTGGTCGCGATCGCCGCTCAGGTCGCGCAGACGATCGTCCACGCGCAGCTCTATGCGGATGCGCAGCGACGCGTCGCCGAGCTCGAGGCGCTCGCGCGGATCTCCGAGGCTGTCTCCGAGTCGCTGTATCTCGAGGAGTCGCTCGAGGCGATCGTCAAGACCACGATGGAAGCGGTCGATGCCACCGGCGCCGCGCTCGTGCTCGAGGACGGGAAGATCGCCTGGCCGGAGGGACGCGCGGGCACGCACGCCGTCCGGTTGCCGCTGCGCTGGAAGCGGCGCCAGATCGGAGAGCTGGTCTGCGATCGCGACACGCCGTTCACGGACGACGAGCGTGCCCTGCTGGCGTCGATCGCGCACCATGCGGCGGTCGCGCTCGAGCACGGGCGCGCCGTGATGCGAGGCGTGCTCGCCCAGGAGATCCATCACCGCGTCAAGAACAACCTGCAGACGGTGGCGTCGTTGCTGCGTCTGCAGGCGCGCTCGGCGCACGAAGATCCGCGCAAGGCGCTCGAGGATTCGGTCAACAGGATTCTCGCGATCGCCGCCGTGCACGAGGTGCTGACGGAACAGCGCGACGAGGAGGTCGAGCTCGGCGAGCTACTCGACCGTCTACGCGCGATGCTGGTGCAAGGCCTTGCGACCGGCAAGGTCGTTCACGCCGAGCTGGAGCCCGTGTCGCTCGCAGGCTCACGGGCAACCGCGCTCGCGCTCGTCTTCAGCGAGTTGTTGCAGAACGCGCTCGAGCACGGTGGCGAGGCCGTGCGCATCGAGCTCGTCCAGCGGAACGGCGAGGTCACGCTCGCAATCGCCGACGACGGGCATGGGATCGAGGGCGCAGCGAGTGGCACGGGTCTCTCGATCGTGCAAGCGCTCGTGCGCGACGAGCTGCAGGGGCGTCTGGAGCTCCGAAACGACGGCGGGATGCGCGCCGAGGTCGTCTTCCCGGTCTAGGAGCTAGCTTCGCTCGAGTGCGGCGATCTGCCAGAGCCGGCCGCGGTGCTGGTGCACGAGGTGCAGGCCGCGCTTGCGCGCCGCCGCCACGATCTCCGGCGGCGGGTGCACGAAGAAACGGAAGTCCGATCTCCGCAGCCGGCACCACGCGTTGATCGCACGACCGCCGGTTCGCATCAGCAACGTGTCCCGCGGAAAGCTCAGCGCGAGCGAGCGCCGTGTCTTCTCCGCTGCGGCGCCGACCAGCGCCGCCATGTCCGGGTAGCAGCACACCACGCGGTTCAGCACCACGACGTCCGCGGGCGGAGCGAGCTCAGGATCGGTTGAGATGTCCCCGTATCGCCACTCGATGCGCCCCTCGAAGCCCTCTTGTTCGAACAGCGTCGTTCCCAGCTCCTCGTAGGCCGCCGAGAGCTCGACGTTCGTCGCGCGTTCGGCCCCCGACCGAAGCAGCTCGATCTCGATGTCGCCGATGCCGCCGCCGATCTCCAGGACCGTTTCTCCCGCCCGCACACCGACGGCGTCGACGAGTCGGCGCGCGACCTCGTCGAGACCGCGCTTGCGGTAGCGGCGCGCGAGCCGGCGCGCGAATCGCTTGTTGAAGACGTCGGACTCGCATGTCCGTGAACAGCAGCGGTCGATCCGCGGAGTCTAGAACGGCGCGGCTAGTGCACGACGACGATCACGGCGAGCGGCGCCAGCGTCATCAGCAGGCAGGTCGCGCAAAAGACTGCGAACGGAA
>VAXU01000001.1 GCA_005885125.1 Actinomycetota bacterium | reverse complement strand
CGCGCCAGTCGAAGGGCTCCTTCGTCGCCCGGTCGGCGACGAGCTCGATTCCGACCATCAGCCCGCGCTGACGGACGTCGCCGACATGCGGATGCTCCGCCACGTCCGCGAGCCGGCCGGCGACGAACCGGCTCGATTCCCGGACGCGGGCGATGAGCGCGTCCTGTTCGAACAGGTCGAGGCTCGCCAGCGCAACGGCGCAGCCCAGTTGATTCCCCGTGAACGAGTGACCGTGGTACAGCGCCTTCAGCTCGGCGAAGTCTCCGTAGAACGCGTCGTAGATCGCGTCGCCGGCGAGTGTGGCCGCAACGGGGAGATACCCACCGGTGAGACCCTTGCCGAGCGACATCAGGTCGGGCTGGACGCCTTCGTGCCCACAGGCAAAGAGCTCGCCTGTGCGACCGAAGCCGGTCGCGACCTCGTCGGTGAACAGCAGGACGTCGTGCTCGCGACAGAGCCGCTCGACCTCCGCGAGAAACCCCGGAGGCATCGTGCGCATTCCTGCCGCGGCCTGAACGACCGGCTCGACGACCAGGCACGCGATCCGACGCGCGTTTGCGTCGAAGAGCGCCTCCAGCTCGGCGAGGCTCGCCTGCGCGCACTCCTCCTCGGCTCCCGGAAACCGGTAGGCATGCGGGAACGAGACACGCTCGCACGGGAACAGCAGCGGCCCGAACTCGGCGTGGAAGAGGTCGATTCCCCCCACGCTCATCGAGCCGATCGTGTCGCCGTGGTAGCCGTTGTCGAACGCGACGAAGACGTTCTTCTCCGGCCGGCCGACCCGCCGCCAGTACGCGAACGCGAGTTTCAGCCCGATCTCGACGGCGGTGGCGCCGGAATCCGAGTAGAACACCTTCGCCAGCCGCGGCGGCGTCAGCTCGACGAGCCGCTCCGCGAGCTCGAGCGCGGGCACGCTCGCCATCCCGAGCAGCGTCGAGTGCGCCACGTGCTCGAGCTGCCTCACGATCGCCTCGTTCAGCTCGGCCCGGTTGTGGCCGTGAACGTTCACCCAGAGCGACGAGTTGCCGTCGTAGTACTCGACCCCGTTCACGTCGACGAGCTTCACGCCTTCGCCGCGCTCGATCACCACCGGCTCGTCTGCGAGGTAGTCCTTCATCTGCGTGAAGGGGTTCCACAGGAACCGGCGGTTTTGCTCCAAGAGCTCGGCGTAGGCGGCGGTCGAAGTCCCGGCCAGGGTCATGGGTCGTGACACTAACGCGGTAGGAGGCTTAAGCTCCAATCGGGACCTTGGCACGCAACCTCTACGTCACCGCGATGGAGCCGCAGAGCGGCAAGTCCGTCGTCGCGCTCGGGCTGATGGAGCTCCTCTCCCCCCGGGTGGACCGGCTGGGGTTCTTCCGGCCGATCGTCCCGTCCGGGGACGGACCGGATCCGCAGATCGATCTGCTCCGCCGCCGGTACCAGCTCGACGCGTCCTCCGAGGAGATGCGGGCGCTGACGCAGGACGAGGCGAGCGCCATTCCGGCCTACGACGAGCTCCGGAAGCGGGTCGTCGCCGAGTACAAGGCGCTCGAGCCGCGTTTCGACTTCATCCTCTGCGAGGGCACAGACTTCACGAGCGCCACCTCGGCCCTGGACTACGGGCTGAACGCCGATCTCGCCAACGAGCTCGGAGCGCCCGTCCTCGTCGTCGTCAAGGGTGGCACGCCCGACGAGACGGTCGCCTCGGTGCGCGCAGCCCGGAATTCGCTGAAGCACAAGGGCTGCACGATCTTCGGCGTCCTCGTGAACCGGGTGCCCGAGGAGCTCGTCGACGAGGTCCGGCGCCGGGTCGCGGAGCAGGACGGCGACGAGCCGGTCTACGTCGTGCCGGAGCGGCCCGAGCTCGCGTTTCCAACCATCGCGGAGGTGGCCGCCGAGCTCGACGCGAAGGTTCTCGCGGGGACGGACGAGCAGCTCGACCGCGAGGTGCGCAGCCTCAGAGTCGCTGCGATGAGCGTCGAGCACTTCATCGAGGATCTCGTCGAGGGAACGCTGGTCGTCGTTCCGGCCGATCGGCCGGACATCCTCGTCGCGAGCCTCGCATCGATGGTCTCCCCCGTGATCCCGACCGTTGCCGGTGTCCTCGTCAGCGGCGGCTACCCGCTGACCGACACGCTGCGCCGGCTGCTCGAGAGCGCGCCCTTCCCGGTGGTCGAGACGCAGCAGCCGGTCCATGTCGCTGCCGCCGCGGTCCAGTCGGTGCGCCCTCTGATCCGCGCCGACAGCGAGCGCAAGATCGCAACGGCGCTCGGTGCCTTCGACGCCGGCGTGGACACCGCGGAGCTCGACCGGCGGATCGCGCTCGAGCGACCCGCGCGCGTGACGCCGATCATGTTCGAGTACGAGCTGATCGAGCGCGCGAAGTCGAACCGCCGTCGCGTCGTCCTGCCCGAGGGAGACGACGAGCGCGTGCTCAGGGGCGCGGAGATCCTCGTGCGGCGCGGCGTCGTCGACGTGACGATCCTCGGGCATCCCGACGAGCTGAAGGCGCGCGCCGGGGCACTCGGCGTCGATCTCGGCGGCATCGAACTGGTCGATCCGGTGACCTCGCCGCTCCGAGGGGACTTCGCGAAGCGCTATTTCGAGCTTCGCAAGCACCGCGGCGTCACCGAGGATGCTGCGTTCGACATGGTCATCGACCCCAGCTACTTCGGGACGCTGATGGTGGCGGCCGGCAAGGTGGACGGGATGGTCTCGGGCGCCGCGCACACGACCGCGGACACGATTCGCCCCGCCTTCGAGATCATCAAGGCCCGCAAGGGCGTGTCGGTGATCTCGAGCGTCTTCTTCATGTGCCTCGCGGATCGCGTGCTCGTCTACGGCGACTGTGCCGTCAATCCGAACCCCGAGGTCGCGCAGCTGGCGGACATCGCGATCAGCTCGGCGCAGACCGCGGCGGACTTCGGCATCGACCCGCGCATCGCGATGCTGTCGTATTCGACAGGAGAATCCGGCAAAGGCCCGGGCGTGACCGTCGTTCGGGAAGCGACGGAGATCGTCCGCGAGCGGCGACCGGACCTGAAGGTTGAAGGCCCGATCCAGTACGACGCGGCCGTGGACGAGGCGGTCGCGAGCCTGAAGATGCCCGGGAGCGAGGTCGCCGGCCAGGCGACCGTCTTCATCTTCCCGGACCTCGAGGCCGGGAACGTCGCCTACAAGGCCGTGCAGCGGTCGGCGAACGCCGTCGCGATCGGCCCAGTGCTGCAGGGTCTCAACAAGCCCGTGAACGACCTGAGCCGCGGCTGCACGATCACCGACATCGTCAACACCGTCGCGATCACCGCGATCCAGGCACAGCAGAACGACGCTTGATCGTTCAAGCGCAACCGGAGGCGAGCGCAAGCGCCCGGCAGACCTCGCTCATGCGTTCGACCGACAGCCGCGTGATCCGTTCGCGGAACAACTCCTTCGGGACGCCGGTCAGACTGTCGACCGAGAGCGCGCACTCCTCCGGCATGCCGTCGTTCTTGTAGAGCACAACCTCGGTTGGGATCCGTCGGATCGTACGGGTCGCGGGGACCGCAAGCACCGAGTAGAGGACAGGGATCGCCGCCTGTCGAGTAAGAACGAGGAAAGGCCGTCGGCCCGCCTCTGGGTGCTCAACCCACCAGACCTCACTCCACGCTACCACGGCTCTGCTCTGATGGCCGCGAGCGCCCCCCGCAGCGTCCACGGGTCTTGCTCCGGCGCGGGATCGCGTTCATAGCCCGCCACGATCGCAGCGTCGATCGCCGCCTCGTCCCCTGTACCAAGCAGCAGATCTACGGCTTCGCGGATCAAGTCGGATCGAGAGCGGCCGGACGCCGCGGCGCGCTGGTCAAGGGCAGCGATTCGCGCGTCGTCGAGCTGGATCAAGGTCTGGCGCCGTGCCATGACCATATTGTGCCATATTAGTCTGGAGATGCTCCCAGTACCGAGCGCCGGAGCTAGTCGGGTCAACACCGTCGCGATCACCGCGATCCAGGCTCAGCAGAACGACGGGTAAGGACTCGTTACTCAGGCCGGGACGAGATCGAATGCGCTGACGTAGCGGGGGCGAATCGTCCCGAAATGTCGGCGACAACCAAAACCCAGGCGCCCACCCCTTCGGGGGATGCGTCGAAGTCAACACGCTCGGAGGATCAGCCTGCCAACGGGCGGCGGCGCCCACGATTCGGAGGAGCCCTCTCGTGCGCAGACTCGTCGCAGCGACAGCCCTAGTCATCACGCTCGTCGCGACGCCTGCTGCGCTCGCGGACGGCCGGATCGCGTTCATGAGCAGGGCGAGCGGCAACGAGGACGTCTGGACGATCGACCCCACGGGTGCCGGCGGCTACCCGACAGACCTGACCAACGGGGCGCCCGGCGTCGACCAGTCGCCGTCCTGGTCTCCGGACGGAACGCGGATCGCTTTCATCAGCGATCGCGCAGGCGGCTTCGACGTGTGGCTGATGGACGCCGACGGCTCGAACCCCGTGCAACTGACGCACGACGGCGGCTCCACTGCCACTCCTGCATGGTCGCCGGACGCGACGCAGATCGCGTTCGCGAGCACGCGCCTGACTGGCTCGTGGGCGATCTGGGCGATCGGGGCCGACGGTTCCGGCCTCCACCGTGTCTCACCCGGGTTCGGCGTCGACCCGACCTGGTCGCCGGACGGCTCGCAACTCGCGTACGTCTCGTTCGACGCCCTGCACGTCATGAACATGGACGGCAGCGGCGACCACATGATCACCAGCGGCAGCCTGCCGGACAGCGCCCCCGCCTGGTCGCCTGACGGCTCACGCATCGCGTTCGGCCGGTACCGCGCCGACTGGCAGACGTCGAACGTGAAAGAGATCTGGACCGTGCGGCCGGACGGAACCCAGGAAGCGATGTTGACGGGATTCGGCGCCTACAGCGATCACCCGTCGTGGTCCCCCGACGGGTCGCGAATCGTCTTCCAGGTCAGCGGTCCGGCGGGAGACTCGACGCTGGTGACGGCGACGCCCGACGGCCGCGACATCTCGGTTCCGCCGAACACTCCTCCGCTCAGCTTCGGCCCCTCCTGGGGCTCGGCGGCGCCGAGCATCGACCTCCGCAGCCCGCGAGACGGTGCCGTGCTGGCACAGAACTCGGTCGTCTTCGCGCACTACTCCTGCGGCCCGACGGCCGTCTCGTGCGTAGGCACGCTGCCCGACCTGACGCCGCTCGACACGGCGCGGACCGGCCAGTTCACGTTCAGCTTCACGGCGACGGACGCGGCCGGGCGGCACGCCACAGTCAGTGCGAAATACCGGGTGGTGGACATGACACCGCCGAGCGTCCTCTTCCGCACGCCGTGCTGCGACAACCCGGTGTACCAACTCGGGGCGACAGTGGCGACCGACTTCTCTTGCGACGATGGCCCGTACGGTTCCGGGGTCGAGCTCTGCAGCGGCGACCCCTATCTCGACACCAGCACCGTCGGGCAACACTCCTTCGTCGTGCAGACGCGCGACGGCGCCGGGAACGCCGGGAGCTCGCAGCAGCCGTACCGGGTCGTGTGGCCGTTCTCGTTCGGCTCCCCGATCATGCCGCCGCCGACCTACAACCCGGTTCGCTCAGGCGAGGGCGTGCCCGTGAAGTTCTTCCTCGGCGGTGACCGCGGCCTCGACGTGATCGACAGCGTCTTCTTCATCACCGTCGACTGCGACACCGGCGCCGGCCTCGGGACGAGCGGAGCGCTCGGCAAGCGCTCCTACAACGCCTCGCAGGCGCGCTACACGTACCTGTGGCAGACGGACAGGTCACAGTCCGGCACGTGCACGCGGCTCGTGCTCGGGTTGCACGACGGCTCGTGGCACGAAGCGTGGTTCCGCTTCAGCCGCTGAGCCCTCAGCGCCACTCTTAAAGACTCCTTACGAGGTTCTCAGGCGATTCCTAACTGGGCCTAGGAAGCTGGCGCGATGCTGGACCGCGCCCGCTTCGTTCGTGTACTCGGAGTCCTCGTGCTCACCTTCGCGACGGCCGGTCTCGGCGGCGGCGCTGTCAGCGCGGCGACATCGGCGACGAGTGCGTTCCGTTCCCGGGCGCTGAACAGCCGCCTCCACTTCTTGATCGAGCTGCCGAACGGGTACGACACGAGCGGCGTGCACTATCCGGTCATCTACTTCCTGCACGGACTGCCGGCCGGCCCGACCTCGTACCAGACACTCGCCTGGGTCGAAGGAGCGCTCGAGGCAACCGGGCATGAAGCGATCCTCGTCATCCCGCAAGCCGCAAGCTCCGGCTCGAGCGACCCCGAGTACCACGACTGGGGACCGGGCAAGAACTGGGAGACCGCGCTCGCAGCCGAGTTGCCGAAGTACATCGACGCGCACTACCGCACGATCGCAAATCGCAATGGACGCGCGATCATCGGCCTCTCGGCAGGCGGATACGGAGCCACGATTCTGGGCGTCCACCATCCGAACGAGTACGCCGTCATCGAATCGTGGAGCGGGCACTTCCGCCCGACCGACGAGACGGGAGAGAAGACACTGGACGTCGGCTCGAAAGCCGACAACGACAACGCCAGCGTCCACGCACTCCTCGCTCAGGTCAAGACGCAGTTCCGCCGGTATCCGACGTTCTTCGGGTTCTACGTGGGCAAGAGCGATCCGACCTTCGTCGCCGACAATGCGCGGCTCGACCGCGAGCTCACCGCTGCCCGCGTCTCACACCTGTTCGAGCTCTACGCCGGCGGCCACACGACCGCCCTGTGGCAAGCGCATGCCGTCGCTTGGCTGAGACTCGCTCTCGACCATCTCCACGCGCCCGCGACGTC
>VAXU01000114.1 GCA_005885125.1 Actinomycetota bacterium | reverse complement strand
CGAGGCAGAGAATCTCTTTGGCGAAGAGCACGTACGGCGCTACCGCGAGACGGACGGCGAAGTCGGCCACATCTGGAAGCGCGGTGCGAAGACCCTGCTGCTCACGACGACGGGTCGCAAAACGGGCAACCAGACGACGACGCCGCTGATCTACGAGCAGGCCGGCGACGACTACGTGGTCGTCGCCTCCAAAGGCGGCGCGCCCGCGCATCCAGGCTGGTATCGAAACCTGGCCAAGGACCCGGACGTCGAGGTGCAAGTGGAGGGCGACGTCTTCCCGGCACGAGCACGAACCGCAACGGGCGAAGAACGTGAGCGCCTGTGGAAACTTGCAGCGCGGCAGTGGCCCGACTACGACGCGTATCAAACGAGAACCGACCGGGAAATCCCGGTGGTGGTGATCAACCGGGCCTAGCTTGTCGACTGCAGTCGGACCAGCGCGTTCAACGGGCACTGACCTTCAACGAGCCAGGGGGCGGCTCCGCCTATGTGACGCTCATGGGCCCATCGGCTCGACGCGCATCTCGTTGGTGCGGTGAGCCTCGTGATCGGACTGGCCATCATCGCCGCCGGTGTCACGCTTGTGCGGCGCGGCCGCCTTCGCTCCAGACCTTTCCACGGCTCTCTTGTGTCGGCTCTTCGCGGATCGCGCGTGTCGAGCCTGGAGCGGCATGTGCATGCCACCCGAGGTATCCGCGCTCCTACGCCCAACATAGACTGCGTCGGTCGTGCGATTGGCCGTAGGGGTAGCGGTGTCCGCCGTCGCCGCAGCGCTCGTGCCGGCGTGCGGCAGCTCCGAGCGCGCGACCTACGTCAAGGAGAGCGAGAAGCTCTTCGAGCAGCTGCCGCGATTTCCAGGCGCTCAGCTCACGGGACAGCACTCCTCGGCCTACGCCGGAGAAGGTGACAGCAGCCCCGGAGTCGGCTACACGAACGTGTAGGAGTTCAAGCTGCCGCCCCCGGTGTCGGGCGCAAGTGTTGGCGAGTTCTTTACCCGGCGCCTGCGACCCCGCTGGCTCCTATTCGAGACGGTCGCGGGCGCCGGGCAGCTCGCTGGACCCGTCTTCAACTTCCGTCGCCGCAATGCGGAGGTCTCGATCAACCTCGATAGCGCCCGGTTCCATCGCTTCGAGGTCGCCGTTGATCATGCCTACTTCGGCAAACTCGGCCGCTGCGGCACGCCCGGCGGCTGCGGCGGGTCGCCAGCGGGCGGCGATCCGCCGCGCGATCCTCGACTGCCGAGCCAAGACTGTCAGCCAGACCCACAGTCGCGAGGTAACGGTCACACTGACGGCCGGACGGACGCTTATGGCGAGGGAGCCGAGAATCGATGCGATCCTCGATGTGCTCAACGCGGCGCGCTGCCGCGCCCATCCAGCCTTCGCCACCGAATAGCGAGCGCTTGAATCCGTGACTGCCATACGGCCTAGCGGAGCTTGGTTGAAGCGGATGATGGGACTCGAACCCACGACCTTCTGCATGGCAAGCAGACGCTCTAGCCAACTGAGCTACATCCGCGCGGACGCGGATTATAGCTTCAGCTTTCGGCGTCCAGGGCCTCGTTGACCAGGCGGTCGGCTAGCTCGTTGTGAGCCCTCCGGACGGCCTTGTAGCGGACTCGCCGGAAGCGCCGCTCCAGGTCCGACGCCTCCTCCCACAGCGTCCGCAGCGCCGCGTTTTTCACCCGATAGTCGCCCTGCATCTGCTTCACCAGCAGCTCCGAGTCCGACACGACCTCCAGCTCGTCGACGCCCAGCTCCGCGGCTTTCGCCATCCCCGCTACTAGGCCCCGATACTCGGCCACATTGTTCGTCGCTCGGCCGATCGCCTCGCCGTGCGCGTCCAGTACCGTGCCGTCCTCCGTCTCCAACACGTAGCCGTACGCCGCCGGGCCTGGATTGCCGCGCGAGCCTCCGTCCGTCGACAGCTTCGCTTTCACACCAACGCGTACACGTCGTACGCCGGTTCTTCGTACGGATGCGCGCTTCGCAGCGCCGCGATCACCTCGTCCTGGCGCTCCGCTGGAAACACCGTCTCGAGCCGGAGCTCCGGGACACGCTCCTCGCGGCCGCGCTCGCCGATCGTCGGCGACGTGCCTTCCCCTGCCAAGAACGTGCCCGTTCCCTCCGTGTACCACGAGCAGCGCTCGTAGTCGCCGATCCGGCCCGCGCCCGCGCCGAACAGCGCGTCGCGAACGGCGTCGAGCGCCTCGGCCGGCACGAACACGACGAGCTTGCGGTTCACTCGCGTGACCTTACTCGGCCTGCATGCTACGAAGACCGAAGCGGAAATCGTTGCCGTTCGCGCCAACGGTTGGGTGCATGCTCTTCGAGCAGCGCGACGTCCCCGATCGCGCACGTCAGCGGGAAGAGCGATTCCGTCTTTGCTCGAATCCCTGCGACGGTGTCGGCTTGCGACGCGTCCTGCTCGAGCTCCGCCAGCGTCGCGTGCGGGACGGGATCGACGATCTCGCCTTCGTACGGCGGATAGTCGGGAAATTGCTCCCAGAGCTCGCGCATCATCGCGTCCAACTCGTCCCTGGGCTCTGGAACCGCGTAGACGACTCTCGGGAACTCAGCTATGCCTGTGAGCGTCAGCGTGAACCCGGCACGCCGCGCGAAGAAGTCCGAAAGAGCCGCGAGGATGCGATCGTCGAGCTGCTCGCCAGGAACGAACGGATAGAGCAGCGTGACGTGCAACGGGATTCCGGCGACCACGGATTGCGCATGGAATTCCGCGCGCACGGGCTCCAGTTGAGGCCGTGCGTCGTCGGGGACAATCGCGACGGCTGTCTCAAGCATCGGGGCTACGGCGAGGGCTGCTCTTCGGTGTCGATCTGGGCGCGCTGCAGCTTGCCGCTGTAGTCGACGTAGATCGACTTCCACTCGGTGAACACATCGAGCGCCGCCTGGCCCGCTTCGCGATGGCCGTTGCCCGTGTCCTTCGTGCCGCCGAACGGGAGATGCACCTCGGCGCCGATGGTGCCCGCGTTGATGTACGTGATCCCCGCCTGCAGGTCGCGCATCGCACGGAACGCCTTGTTCACGTCGCGCGTGAAGATCGAGGACGACAGTCCGTACTTGATCCCGTTCGACACGCGAATCGCCTCGTCGAAGTCGCGCACGCGGATCAGCGCCGTCGTCGGGCCAAAGATCTCCTCCTGTGCGATTCGCATCTGCGGCTCCACGTCGCCGAAGATGGTCGGGCGGTAGTAGTACCCGTCGCCGAGGCCGTTCCCGGTGGCAACCTCGCCGCCGGTCAAGAGCTTCGCGCCCTCGTCCTTCCCGATCTCCGTGTACGAGTGGATCTTCTCGAGCGCCGACTTGTTGATCACAGGGCCGACGTCGGTGTCGTCCTCCCAGCCGTAGCCGAGGCGCAACCGCTCCGCTGCGGCGACGAGCTTCGACTCCAGCGCGTCGTATGCGCCCGCCTGGACGATCACGCGCGACGCGGCCGTGCAGCGCTGGCCCGAGGTGCCGAACGCCGACCAGAGGATCCCCTCGACCGCGAGCTCGAGATCGGCGTCGTCGAGGACGATGATCGCGTTCTTGCCACCGAGCTCGAGGTGGACGTGCTTGAGGTGCTCGGCTGCGTTGCGCATCACCTCCACCCCGGTCTCGCGCGAGCCCGTCAGCGTGATCACCGGCACGTCGGGATGTCGCACGAGCCGGTCGCCCACGGCGCCGCCGCCACCGTGCACGATGTTGACGACGCCCTTCGGCAGGCCGGCCTCGTCGAGCAGCTCGACGAACCGCTCGCCGAGGAGCGGCGTGTCGGTCGCCGGCTTGAACACGACGGTGTTGCCGCACACGAGTGCGGGCAGCATCTTCCACGAGGGAATGGCGATCGGGAAGTTCCACGGCGTGATCGCGCCGACGACACCGATCGGCATCCGCACGCTCATGTTGAACTTGTCGCGCAGCTCGGACGGCGTCGTCTGGCCGAACAGGCGGCGGCCCTCTCCGGCCATGTAGTACGCCATGTCGATCGCTTCCTGAACGTCGCCGCCGGCCTCGGCCTTCACCTTCCCCATCTCGTGCGTCATCAGGTCGGTGAGGTCGTCCTTCTGCTCGATCAGCAGCTGGCCGAAGCGGAACAGAATTTCGCCGCGCTTCGGAGCGGGAACAAGCCGCCATTCTTCGAACGCCGCCTTCGCCGCGGCGACGGCGCGGTCGACGTCCTCGGCCCCGGACTTCGGAAAGACGCCGATCGTCTCGCCGTTCGCGGGGCTGACGCTCTCGAAGGTATCGCCGTTCGAGGCGTCCACCCACTCACCGTCGATGTAGTTCTGGAACCGCCTCGTCCCCGTCAGAGCCACGGGGGAAGTGTATTCAGGCGTCTTCGGCCGGCGTCTCGGGGAACGTGCCCGGGATGCGCTGGCGACGCCGGTCGCGCGTCTCCCGCTTTTCCTTGAACTCCCCGGGGTCCTTGCCCCTGCGCCGATCCCCGCCCTGGCGCCGATCGATGATCACCGTGACGTTCGGGTTGTCCTTGTAGTACTCGACCATCTTGTCGTAGAGCTCGTCGGCGAGCTCCGGCGGAATCACGCAGTAGATCACGTGTCGGATTGTACGAACGCCATCGAGCGCCGCATCCCCTAGAGGGGCTTAGTGCCCCTTCCAGCAATACACGCCTGCTTCTGGCCCGCGACCCAGAAGCGGGGCAGCATTACTGGAAGGGGCACTACACGCGTTCGATCTCGGGGACGAGCCTGCCGTCGTCCTCGACGTGTGCGTTCCAGCGCTTGAAGGAGCCGTCGAGCTCGGACAGCTCGTGCCCGCGTTCGGCGAGCCGGACGGGCTGTGCCGAATCGGGGAGCACTCGGTACTGGTACCACGAGATGTCCCACGCGATCGTCACGACGAGCTCGCCGGTGACGCCGGAGAGCGGGACGATCGAGGCGCGAGGCTCGCCGAGGCTCTTCGCGATGCCGCCGACCGTGCGCCGGTAATCGCTCCCGTTGAAGATGTCCGACGCCTCGACCATCTGCAGTTCAGGCTGTGACAGGCGGCGGAGGATCGGCTCGGAGACGACCGGGTCCTCGGTCGTGCGCCGGCGCGGCTCGAAGAGGGACGCAAGGCCGCGGCGGCGGCGGCGCTGGCTCGGGACCGTCGGCGACGTCGGGCTTCCTTCCTTCACCCAGCCGTGCTCGAGCGCCGTGTCCTGGCACAGCGGGCAGACGTCGACGAAGTCCTCGCCGTTCGCGGAGAACCGGACCGCACGCTCGCCGATCAGGAGCGTCCGCTCGCAGATCGCGCAGCTCCGTTTGACCGATTGTCTGATCAGTTGCGCCACCGGGGCCCGACTGTAGCCGACGGACGCTGCGGCTCGGCTGCTACGGTGCGACACATGTGTGTTTTACATGTAGGTGAAGCGTGAGGTCGCGCGGAGGCCGGGGCGCCCGCTGCCGCAGGCGGCTCGGCCACGGCCAATGGGGCGTGCGGGCGCGGGTGGAACGGTTCAGCGAGCCCGCGCTGCTGCTGCTCTTGCGGGAGCGGCCTGCGCACGGGTACGAGCTCCTCGAGGCGCTGCCGGACGTGATCGGCGAAACGCGCGTCGACATGGGGAATCTGTACCGCGTTCTGCGCGCGCTGGAGGAGGACGGGGTCGTCCGGTCGGAATGGCACGCCGAAGCACCGGGGCCGGCGAAGCGCACCTACGAGCTCAGTCCCGAGGGCCGGCGCCTGCTCGACGAGTGGGCGACTGCCCTTCGTCGTTCCCGCGAACGGATCGACGGCTTTCTCGAACGCTACGAAGGGAGGTGACGATGCACCACGGACACAGACGGCACTTCCATCGCGGCTTGGGCAAGCGGTGGTATGACCGCGAGAACGTCCTCGAGCGCCTGGAGTCGTATCAGCGCGATCTCGAGCAGGAGCTCGCCGATGTCTCGGATTTGATCCAGCGGCTCAAGGCCGGTGAGGTGCCGGGACAGGCGGAGGCTCAGAGCGTCTAGCCGCCCACACAAGCAGGGTCAGACCCAGAGGGTCTGACCCTTGCGATCCGCCCCGTACGAATCCGGCCAAGGGTCTGACCCTCTGCGGTCAGACCCGCTTTGGTCGGAGGAATCAGACGCCGGTTGGTGCGTGCCGCAGCAGCTCGAACACCTCGCGCGCCTCGTCGCCGCCCGCCTCGGCGTGAGCGAGGAGTGGGATCGTCAAGGTCGCTGTGGGCCCGGAGCACGAACTCGTCGGTGAGCTCCTTGTCGAGCGGCGGGCGATCATCCGTCATGCCTTCACCTCTTCCTTCTCCTTCTTGGCTTCGTCGATCACCTTCTGCGCGATGTGCGACGGGACTTCCTCGTAGCGCAGGAAATGCATGTGGTAATCGCCGCGCCCGCCCGTCATCGACGTCAGCGCCTGCGAGTACGTGAGGATCTCAGCCATCGGCACCTCGGCCTTGATCGTCGTCATGCCGCCGCGCGGCTCCATCCCCTGCAGCCGGCCGCGCCGCGAGTTGAGGTCGCCGTTCACGGCACCCACGGAATCGTCAGGGGTCGTCACCTCGACCTCCATGATCGGCTCCAGCAGCACGGGATTCGCCTTCTCGTAGGCGGACTTGAAGGCGAGCGAGCCAGCGATCTTGAAGGCCATCTCCGAGGAGTCGACCGTGTGGTACGAGCCGTCGACGAGCAGCACGCGGACGCCCTGCACCGGTGCCCCCGCGAGCTCGCCCTTCGTCATCGCCTCCTGGATCCCCTTGTCGACGGCAGGGCGGTAGCTCTGCGGGATCACGCCGCCGACGATCTTGTCGACGAACTCGTAGCCCGTATGTCCTTCCAGCGGCTCGAGCACGATGCTGCAGTCGCCGAACTGACCGCGGCCGCCGGTCTGCTTCTTGTACCGGCCCTGCGCCTTCGCCTCGCTCCGAATCGTCTCCAGGTAAGGGACGCGCGGCTGGTGGAGCTCGACGTCGACGTTGAACCGCGACTTCAGTCGGGCGATCGCGACCTCGACGTGCATCTGGGACAGGCCGGACAGCAGCTGTTCGCCCGTCTGCTGGTCGCGCCGCAGTTGGATGGTCGGATCCTCCTCCGCGAGGCGCCGGAGCCCTGCCGCCATCTTTTCCTCGTCGCCCTTCGCCTTCG
>VAXU01000113.1 GCA_005885125.1 Actinomycetota bacterium | reverse complement strand
CTGCGGCGGTGGCGGTGGCGATCGCCGTTGCATCCGTGGTGATCTATTTCATCGTCCGCAGCCAGCTGCGGGTGCCTGTGGACAGCGCGTTGCGCGAGCGTGCAGCGAGCATCTCGCATCTGCACTTTCCCATTCGTCTCTTCGAAACGGGCAAACCCGGGCAGTTCTTCGCAGACCTGCCGAGTACTCAGTTCGGTGAAGCGACGGGAATCGTCCAGCTCGCGAAGAACACCGGACAGGTCGCTCGGCAGACAGACGTGACATTGCCGATCACCAACCGAGTTCGGTCCGTCGGGGCCGGAAAGAAGCCGCCGTTCTTCTCGGACGCGCATGTGGCGGGGACGCACTTTCGTGTCTACACGGTTCAGCTCAGCAACGAAGGATGGGCCCTGCAAGTGGCACGGCCGCTCACCGAGGTCGACCGCTCGCTGTCCCGAATCAGGCGGTGGTTGACCGGGGTCACGCTCGGTGGGATTGCGATCGCCGCCGCGCTCGGCTTGCTCGTGTCGCGTGCCGCGCTCGCGCCGGTGCGACGACTCACCGCCGCCACCGAGAAGGTGAAAGAGACCGGCGACCTGTCGGAACGCATCGAGACGCACGGCAGCGACGAGCTCAGCAGACTCGCCGGCAGCTTCAACACGATGCTCAGCGCGCTGGAGGAGTCGACGCGCAAGCAGCGGCAGCTCGTCGCCGATGCGTCCCACGAGTTGCGCACCCCGCTCACCAGCCTCCGGACGAACATCGAGGTCCTCGCCGGGGAGCGGACACTGCCTGTGGGAGAGCGCGAGCGCCTCCTCAGCGACGTCGTCGAGCAGCTGGGCGAGATGACCACGCTGATCGCCGGGTTGATCGAGCTCGCGCGTGCGGAACAGCGACCCGAAGAGCCCGAGGACGTCCGGCTCGATCTCGTCGCCACCGACGCCGTCGAGCGCACGCGGCGCAACCGCCCCGGCGTGACGTTCAACACGAACCTGGAGGAGTCGATCGTCCACGGCGTCCCGACGACGATCGAGCGCGCAGTCGCGAACCTGCTCGACAACGCTGCGAAGTGGAGCCCGCCCGGCGGCCGGGTCGAGGTCGAAGTCCGCGACGCGACGCTGACGGTACGCGACCACGGGCCGGGAATCGACGACGAGGACCTCCCGTACGTGTTCGACCGCTTCTACCGCGCGCGATCGGATCGAGGCTTACCCGGTTCGGGGCTCGGGCTCGCGATCGTCCGCCAGGTCGCGGAGGCGCACGGGGGCGAGGTGGTCGCCGAACGGGCGGAGGGCGGCGGCACGCGGATGATCCTCCGGCTGAACGGCCGCTCTTAGGTGCCTCTTAATCGCGGCTGCTCCCATGCGTGGTGACCAGCAGCGCGACAAAAGGAGTTTTCGACGATGGATCGCAAGCACAAACTCGTCATCGGAGTAGCCGCGGTGCTCGCAGTCGCCGGTGGAGGCGTTGCGATCGGGGCGACCCAGCTCGGATCTCCGAGCGAGGAGAGTCAGGCGGTCGTCAACGACGCTGCGAAACAGCTAGGCGTCACGCCCACGGCACTCAGCAACGCGCTCAAGCAGGCGCTGATGAACCGTGTCGATGCGGCGGTTGCCGCCGGCAAGCTGACGAAAGCGCAGGGCGATGCATTGAAGACTCGGATTCAGGCCGGGTCGCTGCCCCTCTTCTTCGGCTTCCGCGGCCCGGGTGAATACCGGCACTTCGGCGCGGACCTCGCGGTCGCTGCGTCGTACCTCGGCATCACCGAAGACCAGCTCCGAACCGATCTTCAGGCGGGGAAGACGCTTGCCCAGCTCGCGAAGGACAAGGGGAAGTCCGTCGACGGGCTGGTCAGTGCGCTCTACAACGCCGAGAAGAAGGAGCTCGACCAGGCTGTTTCGGACGGTCGGCTCACGAAGGACCAGGAGCAGACGATCCTCGCGAACCTGAAGCAGCGGATCACCGGTAAGGTCAACGGCACCTTGCCTCGGTTCGACCGCCACTTCGATCGTTTTCGCGGCCCTGCTCCGTTCCGCGGCGGGTTCGAGCGGTTCCGGAACTTCGGCGGCGCGACGACGTGAGGGATTAACGAACTTCTAACGGGGGTCTTAAGACGATCTTAGGCGCGGGCGAAATCGTGGAAGGCGTGGCCAAGCCGGAACGTTTCGACATCCGTCTGCGGCTGCTTTGCGTGGGCCCCCTTCTCGTAGCCGCCGCCGTTCTTACTGCCAGCCCCGCGGCGGCGGCTACGAGAGAGCTCAAGAGCCCGCGGCTGTCCGAGCTCGGAGTCGCCTCCGGCCCGATCAGGGATTCCATCCTCTCCTCGAGTGCCACGCGGCGGCTCGCGGCGGTTGCCTCGTGGGGCGGGACCTTCACCGCGTCGACCGGGGAGCCGGTCACGATCAACGTCTCCGACACGTATCCGGTCGACAACGCACGTGCGCAACGCTGGGCCAACTTCTTCGGGAGCCTCGTCCACGGGTCCGAGATCTCGAGCGTTCAGGTCTTCCTCGCGCCGCTGGACGAGGTGCAGCAGTTCTGCGGCCAGGACGCGCTCGCCTGTTACAGCCCCAATCAACACCTGCTCGTGTCGCCGGGCGACGATCCGAGCGCCGACCTTTCCGCGGAAGCGGTCGTGACGCACGAGTACGGACACCATGTCGCCAACTCGCGCAGCGATGCGCCGTGGGCGGCGATCGATTACGGGACGAAACGCTGGTCGTCCTACATGCAGGTCTGTGCGAAGACGGCGGCGGGCGAGCTCTTTCCCGGCGCCGAGCAGGATGCCCGCTACCGGCTGAATCCCGGCGAGGGCTTCGCCGAGAGCTACCGAGTCCTGAACCAGCGGCGGCTGGGCGTTGCAGAGTCGCCCTGGCAGGTCGTGTCGAACGCGCTGTACCCGGACGATACCGCGCTCTCGCTGATCCAGCAGGACATTCTGGCTCCCTGGAACGGCAACTCGCAGTCGACGCTGTCCGCGTCACTGACGAAGCGGGCGAAGACGCGGACACTGAGCGTTGCGACGCCGCTCGACGGAGTCTTCCGCGTCACGATCCGTGCGGCGAAGGGCGAGCGCGTCGGTGTCGATCTGCTTGGCAACACCGGTGCACGCATTTCCCACACTGTTGTCACCGGCACCTCCTCGCGGTCGCTGACGACGACGGTTTGCGGCTCGCGCACCTACAGCGTCAAGCTGAGCCTGACCAAGGGCTCCGGGCGCGCCCGCGCCACAGTCTCGAAGGCGTAGGCGGACTTAGACCTCGACGGGCAGGAACCACTGCTCGGGCGTCCCGCCGAGGATGCCGCCGAAGAACTGATCGTCGAGATCCTTTGCCGCCCACGATCGCCATCGGGTCGGCGTGAGCCTGATCGTGACGTCGTCCGCCGCGGCGAACACGGGCTCGATGCGCGGGTCGTCGCGGGCGGCCTGCGTCATGTACCGCCGCCTGACGTCGGCGTTGATCGCCCGCGCCTCGTCCCCCGTCAGGATGTCGGCTGTGCCCGCCGCCGACACCCAGCTCTCTCTCCCGGGCTCTCGCCCGTCGACGACGACGGATGCAGAGGGATTTTTCTTGAGGTTCTTGATCTTCCTGCTCCCCGAGAACGACTCGAAGTAGAACAGTCCGTCGTCGAACAGGAACCAAACCGGCGTGAGATGGATCCTCTCCTCCGGATCGTGAGTCGCAAGGATGGCGTAACGCGTTTGCGCGAGTAGCGCCCGGAGCTCGTCATTCAATTCGGCGATGTCGGCCCTTTGTCCGGTTCAGCCGAATCGCACCGCAACTGCCATACGCCGGCGCAGGAATGTAAATGCCGCGGCCCGGTTTGGCGCCAGCGCCAGGCCCGTACGCCAGGCGACGGCGACCAGGAAGATCATCGCTCCGGAAAGGATTCCCAGGACCCCGACGGAGACGGCAACGCTGAGGGCCTGAGAGGCAGCGACACCCGAGGCGAGCAGGGCCGCCGTGCCGGCACCGACTTGCGTGGCCGCGCCCGCCGGCCCAATCGGAAGCGCTGCCGCCGCCGCGCCGGCGCACAGGAAGAGGAGCGCGAGGGGGAACGAGTAGCCGATGCCGAGCGCACCGAGAAGCAAGAACAGCGCTGCCGCTCGCATGAGCCAGCACGCCGAGACGAGCACCCAAGCTTGCGTCGCACGGCGTACCGAGATCGTGCGCGGGGCCAGCCAGCGACCGAGCCGGAAGCGCGCCGCGCGTTGACTCCGCATGAGGTGTGGCGCGGCGACGATCAACGCCGCGGCGGCCACGCCCCCGACGGCTACGACGGCGAGTCCGGCGCGGACACCGTTCCCCCCGGTCGATGCCACGGCGGCAGTGAAGGCGAGCGGCGCCAGGGCGGCGCTGTCGATCAGGCCGAGCATGACGAGCGACAAGCAGAGCGCACGCACGCACGCAGGACAGGGTCGGTAGCGCCGGACGACGGCGACCCGCATCGCGTCGTCGAAGCGCCCGGGGAGCACAACGCCGATCAGCGCCGCGCCACCGTTGCCGGCGGCGAGCGCGAGCAGCTTGGGTCGCTCGTTCGACGCGAACAGCCGACCCCACCCGTACGCCTTGAGCGCATGAGCAACGAGAAGGAGGA
Source organism: Actinomycetota bacterium (assembly GCA_005885125.1). Lineage (GTDB taxonomy): Bacteria > Actinomycetota > Thermoleophilia > Gaiellales > Gaiellaceae > 3-1-20CM-4-69-9. The sequence continues at coordinate 2,416 of VAXU01000113.1, read as the reverse complement.
ACCCAGCCGCCACGAGCAAAGCGGGGTGTCCGTTGGAGAGCGGCCAGGAGGTGGTTGCGAAATGGCGGGCAGCGAGCAACACCAGAACGACCACGACGGCGCCCGATCCCACGGCGAGCATCCACCGGCCCCGCCGCGAGCCACGCGAGCGCGCAAGCGCTCCCACCAGGACGCGGTACTTGCGTTCGAATGCAAACGGCGCAGTTGAAACGGCGATCACCGCCGCGCGCTCATTCAGCCGCCTCTCACTCGCCGCGCCGCGCGTCCAACTCTTGCTCCGAGGCCCGACGCACTTTGAATCTGCGCGTCGAGGTGACGAATCTCGAGCTGAGCGTCTCGAATCGCGGCATCGGCGGCCACCTCGTCTTCTCCCAGCTGCGCCCTCTGTTGCGGCGCCTGTTGCTTCACGCCCGCGCGATCGAGCGCGAGCGCGTCGCTGTTCAGTCGATATGTGTCGGTTCGCTTCTGGCTCAATGCCGGAAGCGACTCCGACAGCACCTTCCGTCTTTCCCGCAGCTCCTTCGACTTGCTGCCGGCCATGTCGCCCTCCTTGAGACCTGCCTGCGATTAGCGGGTGTAGCCGCCCTCCCCTTCCCACGTCTGTACTGCCGCCACGGCGGCCAGAAGAGACTGAACTCCGACGCCGTCTGACTCCGTGTCCTCCGCTGCCGGGACGGGCCCGGTCGGCACGAGGCGGAGCTTTGGCGGCTCCGTCTGGTCCCTTTTCCGCCAGTCTTCGCCGCGCTTGTACGCGGCATACGCGGACCGCGCTTCCGAGTCGTGCCGACTCCGCTCGCCAAAGTAGCGGGCGGAGAACGCATCCCAATCAAGTGCTTCCGCCGCCTCTGCAGCGTCAAGAGGCACCGATGGCTCTGCATCCGAACTGTCTCTGCGTACGCACGGCCAGCGCGTATCGAACGGGCCGTGCTTTCGTGACACTTCCACTTGCAGTCTCACCTCCCGCACGAAAGCGGGAGGACGCAGGAGCGTCACCGGGTTCGCCTAGCTACCTTGCATACTAGCAGTCGAAGCGCGAAAGCGGCATCGGTCCGCGGCGAAGCCAGATCGCAGCTATGGTGGGCTGAGCGCATAGACCTAGCGCGGAGGCTGTTGAGGCTCCGAGAAGTTCCTCTTCGACTTTCGAAACCTGGCCTGAGCGCGTCAGGAGGGCTCGGCTCGAGCTCTCCAACCCTGAACAGAGAACGTTAGGAGCAACACATGTTTGCGACCGTGAAACGGTACGAAGGCATTGACGTGAGCAAGAAGGACGAGCTCACGAAGAAGGTCGGCGAGAGTCTCGCGCCGCGCCTGAGCAAGCTGCCGGGCTTCAGCGGCTACTTCCTCATCGACACCGGCAACGGCGTCATGAGCACGATCGGCCTCTTCGACACGTCGATTCAGGCCAACGAGTCGACCCGTGTCGCATCCGAGTGGGTGCGCGACGAGAAGCTCGAGACGATCCTCAAGACTCCGGTCAACGTGACGGACGGCGAGGTCATCGTTCACAAGACCAACGGAGCCCTTCGGGCGTAAGCTCCGGCTCGATGCAGGGAGGGTCCGCGACTCGCGGGCCCTTCTCGTGCACGGGAGGCATCCGATGAAGAAGATCACGACGACCGGGTCCGTGCGTAAGGCGGACGCCTCCCTTGACCCGACGCTCAATCCAGTAGAGCTCGACTCCAAGGAGATCGTCTCCTGGGGCATCGCCTTTCCCAGACCCGGATCACGAGTCGGCTAACGCCGCGGTAGAACGGAAGAGGCCCGCAAGTGCGGGCCTCTCGTTCGCCAAGCATTCGGGCTCGCTTATGCGCGAACGACTCCTTCGGTCCTGGACGCGACCACTTCGCCGATGGTGATCTTCGGCGGATTCGGAAGTGCCTTCTCGAGCTTCTCGTCGCGCACCCAGTTGGTTGCGACGCGAGTCGACTCTTCGGCGTGGGCCGAGGTGTCGAACAGGCTGATGGACGTCATGACGCCCTCGCCGGCCTCGATCAGGAAGTAGCCGTCGAACCCGGGCAACTTGCTCAGGTTCGGGATCAAGCTCTCGTTGGCCTTCTTCTTGAGCTCGTCGGTCCGACTCGCGTCGACACCCTCGTAGCGTCTCACCGTGGCATGCATGTGCTGCTCCTAACTTCATCGAACTGGGTCGGAGAGCCCGGTTGAGCTCTCCTGATGCACTCAGGCCAGGTGACAGACGAAGAGGGAAGACCCAGAGCCTCAGCGGCTACTGCACTAAACCTATGCGCTCAACCACCATAGCCGAGATCCAGACCGATCGAAGTCCGGCTCGGCTTCGCCGAGCCATGACGATTTCGATCGGATCCTTCAGACAGCCGGCCGCTGCGGCCCGACGTCGGCAGAGCCGGCATCGGCGGCGATATCTAATCGCGAGAATGGGCCGGGCAGGGATCGAACC
>VAXU01000195.1 GCA_005885125.1 Actinomycetota bacterium | reverse complement strand
AGAAACCGCAAAAATAGGCGAAAAGCGTTGCCGTGGATTGCCACCGGTTGCGTGCGACGTTATGGTAAGGAGGGGGTCGACGGTTCGAGTCCGTCAGAGGGCTCTGCAAAAGCGCCGCACACGGGCTTTTTCCTTCAGTCGCTTTGCAGATCCTCGAGCGTGACCAGGTATGGGGGCCCCTTACGGAGCCTTGAGGTCGACGGCGTCGAGCGAAAAGGGTTCGAACGCTCTCGCGAGTGCACGCTCCAATCGTTCTTGGAGAAGAGCGACGGGCGCGCCCGCCGCTCTTCGGTCGCCTACCTAGAACGAGCAGTTGCCGGGGTCCGGCACGTCCTGCCGTCGGACCGCACCGGCCGGGATGAGCTGGACGACGGTCGTCTTCGCCACGGCGCCACTCTCGTCGCGGATGATGTGAACGGCGCCGCCGCCGATGTCGACGAACGAGTTCGCTCCTCCGGCGGAGTACACGTGCGGCGTGCAGGTCGCGTCGTCGCCGTCGTACTCAGTCACCGTGCCCTGCGTCACGATCACAAGGCTCGGCCCAGGGTGCGTGTGCCAGCCACTGCTCGGAATGCACCCGCCACAGGCGCTCGGGTCCCACGTGTTCTGCTGGACGTAGAGGTCGGACGCCCCCTGCGTCTTGATCTTCTCCTGCCAGCCCGGCTCGGCGACGACGTGCGAATCGATCTCGCCGAACGTCGCCTTTGCGAGCGTCGCGCTGGTGTAGCCCTGCGACGACGTCGCGAGCACGTTCCCGACGTACACCGCCGCACCGATCAGGACCAGCAGCAGGACCCACATCCATTTCGATTTCATGTCCCCTCCTCACTGATGGGGTTGTTTTGTGTCGCAGCCGGTGCCTCGAGCTGCGCGCGTAGGGTCAGCACGAGCGCCTCTTCTTCCGAGAGCGCCATCCGATGTGCCTCCCACGCGTGACGGCGGACGGCGTCGGCGAGGCCGCTCTCGCTGCCGGCCCGAGCCTCGAATCCGCAATCGCACTGAAGACTAAGGGACGGCAAGGGGGCTGAAGCTGAAGGTTTTCCTGTTTGGTCGCGTCGCGCTGGAGACCGATGGCGCCGTCATTGGTGACGAGCGCTTTCCCGGTCGGCAGGGCCGGCTTCTCTTCGCCTACCTCGTCGCCGAACACGGCCGCCCGGTCCCGCACGACGAGCTCGCGGAGGCTCTGTGGGAAGGGGCACCGCCCGCGACCTGGGACAAGGCGCTCAGCGTTGTCGCGAGCAAGGTTCGCGCCGTGCTCGCCGGCGGCGGCGCCGACGACACCGGCGTTCTGACGAGCGCGTTCGGTTGCTACCGGCTCGACCTGCCGACAGGCAGCTGGGTGGACCTGATCGCAGCCGCGAACGCCGTGCAGGCGGCGGAGGCAGCACTTGCCGCCGGCGATTTCGCGAGGGCAAAGGACGACGCAGGAGCTGCGAACGCGCTCCTCCGCGAGCAATTCCTGCCTGGTGAGGAAGGTGAGTGGGTTAAACAGAAGCGGCGCGAACTCGACGAGCTTCGAACGCGGGCGCTCGATGTTCTCGCCGACGCGCACTTGCAGTCAGGCGCGCCGCGCGAAGCCGTGAAATGGGCGAAAGAGACCGTCGCGCTCGAGCCGTTTCGCGAGACGGGATACCGCCGCCTCATGGAAGCGCACGTCGGCGCCGGCAATCCTGCGGAAGCGCTCCGTGTGTACGAGCGTTGCCGAAGACTCTTCGCGGACCGCCCGCGAGGATGAACGAGCCGAGACGGGAACTCTTGCAGGTCCTCGCGGTCGGGCTCCGAGAAAGGATGGCCGCAAGCGGGCGACTCTTGCCGCCGCCGCGCTGCTCATCGCGGGAGTCGTTGTAGCCATCCTCACTGTCGCGACGCGCGGCGGATCACCGCCCGAGGTTCGGCCCAACAGCGTCGTGCGGATCGATCCCGACACGATGAAGGTGACACAAGTCGTATCGATTGGGGACGCGCCCGATCTTGTCGTCGCCGCAGGCGGCTTCCTCTGGATCACGAGCCATGTCTTGCGGGACACCGGCGCGGGCTTACTCCGAAACGCCGGTGATCGCGTCCTCACACGCGTCGACCCGTCGACGGGCAAAGCGATCGTCGTCGGTGGAGGGCTCGCGCCGTGTGGGTTGACCGCGGATCCGTCCGGCGACGTATGGGTGGCGAACTGTTATCCAACTGCTGGTTCACACGACAACGTGGTACGAATCGACGCCAGGACGCTCGACTTCCGGACGACGTGGCCTGTTCCGGGAGGCGACGGCTTTTTCCGAGGTCTTGTCTACGGCGGCGGCTCACTCTGGGTCTCCGAGACCTTCGGGGGCATCATCCCGACCCCGAACATCCTCACGGAGATCGATCCCCAAACAGGTGTGCGAAAGACGATCCATCTCGCGTCTGCAGCGACAGGACTTGCGTGGTCGGACGGGTACGGCGACCTGTGGATCAACAACTTCGACGAGGGCAGCGTCACGCGACTGCACGCAGCAACTGGCGCCATGAAGACTGTCGAAGGCGTCGGGAACAATCCCGCCTTCGCAGCGGTCGACGGTGACTTCGTGTGGGTCGGGGATTTTTCAGCCCCGCAGGTGGTGCGCCTCCGTGCGATCGGCCCGGCTGGGCGACGACACCGCGAGACGGCGCGCTGTGGCGCATCGACCCGAAGACAAACGCCGTCACGCGCGTGAACTTTCCGTATATGCCGACGGGGGTCACCGCGGACGCGAATGACGTCTGGGTGACCGTGCGCGAGAAATGAAGGCCAAGCGCGGCCAAGCTGGCCCTAATCGTGGGGAAGAGCGGCTAGCGCCGCTCTTCCTCCATGTGATGACCGACTTGCGGCTAAGCGCCGAACGCGGCGCAGAGCTTGTCCGCAACCGACGTATCGCCGAGCAAGAAGTACACGAAGGGGTCGTGCGGCCCGTAGAAATCCAGCGTCTCGTCGCCGTTGGGATAGAACGTGTCGACGAGCCGGCCGGTCGCCTGCCACACGGCACCTGCTCTCGGTACCACGATGTTCATCTCGCCGGTCGTGACGGCGGTGAACGTGCTGCTGAAGTCGCCTGGAGTCGCGAGGCTGTCGTGCTCGATGCTGCGCGACTTGTACGTCACCGACGCCCCCGTCAGGGAGTTACTGAACGTGCCGACGGTGTCGATGAAGTTGATGTCCTTGACGAAGTTGCCGTTCGTGTCGCTGAAGCTCGGCCCATACTTGTGGACCGTCGCGCTGTCGATGATGTCGAACGAGTTGGCGCTGCTACCGCAGACGATGCCGGTGTCCTCCGTATACGACTTCGTGTTGTCGAACCAGCCGCTCGGCGCGGCGAACGCCGACGGTACGAACGCGAGCGCTAGCACAAGCGTCGCTGCGCCGCCAAGTCCGATCGTCCAATGCTTGCCCTTGTACATGTCACCTCCTTTCACTTCGGTCCTGCTGACACACTGCGAGAGGTCTCCTGCGCTGCTTACGGCGCAACCTGCACCTGCACTGAGCCGTTGCTGAGGTCGGCGCCGACCGAGGTCAGGAACGCGGTCAACGTCGGAAAGACCTGCGCGAACGTCTTGACGTAGTGACCGAATGAGGCCGGGACCAAGATCGGTTCATACGCGAACGGCGGCAGCCCGCTCGACCGCACACCGTGGACCACGAGTTGGTCGCCCTGCTGTTCCCACGAGAGCGAACCTCGGTCGGCTGATGCGCCGCCTCCGCCGTGGGCGCAGTCGGATCCCGCGTAGATGCCGCCGCCGTCTTTGTCCAGCTCGAGCCAGAACCAGCTGCCGCCACCGGTCTTGCCGGGGACGTTGCCGGAGAGCTCGACCTGGTAAGCGGCGTCGCCGCCCGGCGGCGTCGAGGGTGCAGCCGCAGCAGTGTCCACCGCTACGAGGGCCGCCACAAGCGTGCCGGCCGCAGCGAGCACCACGACGCGCGCGCGTGCGCCACTGATGATCCATCTGAACATCATCACGTTCTGCTCCTTCCTCTCTTCGCTGGTCATTGACGCACCGTACGGCTGTCCGCTCCAAAAACGCTCCAAGCTCCCTGCGCTTGCCGCGGCAGGCGTCGGTTCTGGAGCTTTTTTGGAGAGGCCCGTCGTAGGGTCGCGGGCATGAGCGAGCTGCAGCTTCGGCGACCCGACGCCCTAGGCACTCGTCACGAACGGTCGTATGTTGAGGCTGACGTGGAGATTCGCGTCCTCGGGCCGCTCGAGGTCACAAGCGCCGGCGCCGACGTCCACCTCGGCGGCCGGAAGCAGCGCACCGTGCTCGCCCTCCTGGCAGCCGAGTTGGGAAAGCCGGTCACGGTCGACGCGCTGATCGACGGCGTTTGGGGCGAAGAGCGCACACCCGGAGCGCGCTCGACGCTGCAGACGTACGTGTCGAATCTTAGGGCCGTGATTGGCGACATCATCGTGCGCGAG
>VAXU01000026.1:65783-75665 GCA_005885125.1 Actinomycetota bacterium | reverse complement strand
AGCTGCTCCAGCACGTCCGCTCCGAAAGGCGCCGTCGCAGCGACGGCGATCCGCGCCACTCAGAGCTCCTTAACCGATGACGACGCGCGGCCGCAGCGTCCCGAGCGCCTCGCGGCGCGCCTCCGGCGTCGTGCGGTCGATCATCAGAGCGCCGTCGAGATGATCCAGCTCGTGCTGCACGGTCCGCGCCGCGTATCCCTCGAGGTCGTACGCGACGTCGTTCCCCTGCTCGTCCTTCCCCTCGATGCGAACGGTGACGGCGCGCTCGACCGGCACGAGCACGCCCTGGAGCGACAGGCATCCCTCGTCGTCCAGCTCGACCTCGTCGCTGCGAGCGGTGATCACCGGGTTCACGAGCGTCGCGACCTCGTCGTCCTCGGGCGAGAACACGAACACGCGCCGCAGGATTCCGACCTGGGTCGCGGCCAGGCCGACGCCCCTCGCCTCGATCATCAGCGCCGACATCCGCTCGACCAGACGGCGCAGGTCCTCGTCGAACTCCACGACGGGCTTGGCCTGCATCCGCAGAACGGGATCCGGGTACTGCCGGATCTGCGCAAGCGCGAGCTGCCGACGCGCCTCGCGCTCGGCGTCGATCGGCTCGACACGAACTTGTCCCTCGACCTCGGTCACAACGGGCACACTAGCGGCGTGGATCGGAGAGAGCGGGAGGCGATCATGCGCCAAGGCGTTACGAGGCCCGAGACACCGCGGGACCGCGCGGAACGCGAGGCGCTCGAGACCGACCTCCTGGACAGCCCGGTGGCCGGCAAGCCGATCCGCAGGCGGCTGCGGAACTTCCGGCCCGGCGCGGACGCGGCGCTCAGAGCGCTCGGCGGCCCGCTCGCGTGGATGCGGCGGCTGCGCGCGATCGAGGTCACGATCGACGACCACGAAGCGCGTCTGCGCCGGCAGTGGCACGAGCTACGCGCCCAACACTCCGACGACGCGGAGTTTGCTCGCGCGTGGCGACAGCTCGCCGAGTCCTGGAGCTTCCGCGACGTCAACCGCCTGATCGAAGGGCACAACCATTACTTTCCGGCGGAGGCGCGACTGCCTATGAATCCGCGGACCGGCGACTTCGTGCATGTCAACGGCCGCCCGTACACGCGGAGGCCGCTCGATGCACAGTGGATCCTCGAGCGCTTCCCACCGGAGGGAGAACCCGAGTGGACTCACTCGCAGGACAACTCCTGATCGCCTCGCCGGCGATCCTCGATCCGAATTTCCGGCGCACGGTCGTGTTTCTCACGGCGCATACGGAGGACGGGGCGGTGGGCTTGATCCTCAACCGTCCGTCGGAGACGACGGTCGGCGAGGCCGTTCCGCAACTCGCCCCACTGGCCGGGCTCGAAGAGACGATCTTCGTGGGCGGGCCCGTCAACCCGGACGGCGTCGCCATGCTCGCGGAGTTCGAGGATCCCGACGACGCGGGCGTGTGGGTCGTCGACGACATCGGCTATGTCGCGCTGGACGATGCGATCAAGGACGGGCCGCCTCCGGTGCGGCGCCTGCGCGTCTTCGCAGGCGTTGCGGGCTGGGGCGAGGATCAACTCGAGGGCGAGCTGGAGCGAGACGACTGGTTCGTCGAGAACGCCGAACCGGACGACGTGTTCACCGACGATCCAGAAGGTCTCTGGAGCTCGGTGCTCCGGCGGAAGGGCGGCCAGTACGAGCTCGTCGCCCGGATGCCGTTCGATCCGTCCTCCAACTAGAGACTCTGAGGGTCGACGTCGACGACAGCCGTGAGGCCGGCGCGTCGCATCGCGGGGGCGGCGGCTGACAGCAACCGGCCTGCCTGCGTGGCGATCCTGCGTGGATGGTCCGTCTTGGCTACGAGCTGTGCTCGATACCGACCGCGAAGTCGCAACAGTGGCGCGGGGCCGAGCACGTCGTCGTCCGGCAACCCCGCTCGTACCTCGGTGAGCGCCTGGAGCGGCCCGTCAGGATCCGGGCCGGCGACGACGATGCGCACGAGATGCCGAAACGGCGGGTACCCGAGCTCGCGCCGGCGCTCCAGCTCGCCGGTGAGAAAACGTGTGACGTCGTGATTCGCGGCGAGCGCGATCGCCCGCGCGTCCGGCTGGAACGTCTGCACGAGCACGCGGCCCGGCGCGTCGCGCCCGCTGCGGCCGGCGAGCTGCGTCAGCAACTGGAACGTGCGCTCCTCGGCGCGGAAATCCGGAAGACCCAGGCCTGTGTCGGCGTCGACGACCGCCGCCAGCGCGACGCCTGAGAAGTGATGTCCTTTCGCCACCATCTGCGTGCCGACGAGGACTGCGCGGTCCGCCGCCGCGAAGCGGGACAGCGCGGCGGCGAGCGCGCCGGGCTTCTCGACGGCGTCCGCATCGAGCCGGATCCGTTCGAGCTCCGGCAACCGCGCTTCGAGCTCGTGCTCCAACCTTTGGGTGCCCGCGCCGAGGCGCGCGAGCTCCGCCGATCCACAGACCGCGCACGTCTGCGGCTCGGGCTCCGCGTGGCCGCAGTGGTGGCAGCGCATGGTCGCGTCCCGGTGCAACACGAGCGCGACGTCGCAGTTCGCGCAGCGCAACGTGAGCCCGCACGCCCGGCAGTGGAGCGCCGGCGCGACGCCGCGCCTGTTTAGAAGCAGGATCGCCTTCCCGCCGCGCTCCGCGATCGCGCCGAGCTCGGCCAGCAGCGGCGCGGAGAGCGGATAGCCGGCTTCGCGCCGCAGGTCGACGATGCGCACGGGGGGCAACGGCCCGGCGAGGCGCCCGCCCAGCTCGAGCCGCTCGAGCCGTCCCCAGCTCTCGGGACGGGGCGTCGCGCTTCCGAACACGGCGACGGCGCGCTCGAGCGACGCGCGCTTCGCCGCGACCGTGCGCGCGTCGTAACGGGGATCGGATTCCTGTTTGTACGACGGGTCGTGTTCCTCGTCCACGCAGATCACGCCGAGCCCAGCGACCGGCGCGAACACCGCCGAACGCGCGCCGACGACGATGCGCGCCTCGCCGCTCGCAATGCGCTCGCGCTCGTCGCGTCGCTCCGCCTCCGACAGCGCCGAGTGGAGGATCGCGATCCGCTCGCCGAAGCGGGCCGTGAACCGGCCGACCGTCTGCGGGGTCAGCGCGATCTCGGGCACGAGCACGATTGCACCGAGCCCGCGCTCGAGCGCGGCCCCGCATGCCTGGAGATAGACCTCGGTCTTCCCGCTCCCAGTCGCGCCGTACAGAAGAACGTTCGAGCCCACGCCCGCGTCGATCGCGCTCACGATCCGCTCGACCGCCGCGTGCTGGGACTCGCTCAACGCCGCGGGCGCCGCTTCACCGGGAAGCGAGTCCCGCTCCGCCGGACGCGGGCGTTCACCGCGCGCCTTCCGCTTCAGAGGAGCGACAAGAGCGAGAGCGCGGCCCGGAGTCGAGCCGTAGTACGCGGCGACCCAGAGCGCCAGCTCGACGAGCGCAGGCGGCAGTTCCTCGACGACGCGCTCCACCGGTGCGGCCTCGACGCCCTCGGGCGGCGGAACGCCGATCTCTGTGACGACACCGCGCCGCCGCGCGTTCCCGAATCGCACCTCGACCACCGCGCCCGGCCTGACGCCGTCGGGAACTTCGTACGTGAACTCCCGCGCGAGCGCGCGGGCGGTGACGAGCGGATAGACGGACGCGAACGCCATCGCGCCAGCGTAGTCGGGACCGTGGTCGGCGCTAGACGCCTGAGGCGATGAGGATGAAGTCGGTTGCGAAGCCGAGGAAGAGCCCGAACAACACGCCCCACGTCACGAGCGTCTTGGACGCGAGCAGCCGGCCGACGTTCAGGAGCTCCACGACGACGTAGAGGATCGAGCCCGCCGCAAGCGCCAGGAACAGGATCGACACGGGCTCGTTCACCCAGGCCTGGCCGAGCAGCGTGCCGAGGAACGTCGGGGCGCCGCCGACGAGACCGAGCAGCCCCAGGAATCCCCAGCTGGGGCGGTCGGCCTCGCCCGTGAGCGGCGCACAGATCCCGAGACCCTCGGTCGCGTTGTGCAAGCCGAAGCCGATGATCAGCACGATCGCGAGGTTGACCTCGTCCTTCGCCGAGGACTGGCCGATCGCAAGCCCCTCCGAGAAGTTGTGCAGGCCGATCCCGGTCGCGATGAACACGGCGAGCCAGCGCGCGGGCGACATGCCAGTGAAGTAGTCGTCCCGCTCGTACTCCGCCGTCGAGGCCGCGCCGGGTCCCAGGAAGGTGCGCCGCCGGCGCCGCTTCATCCATCCGTCGTAGTAGACGAGGCTGAGCAGGCCGACGGAGAACCCCGCGGCAAGGATGAACGCGAGCCAGACGAAGCGGCCGTCTCGACCGGCTCTCAGCGCCGATTCGACCGGATCGACCGCGCCGGAGAGGATGTCCCAGAGCAAGAAGACGAGGATTCCGGTGGCCGTCGACGACAGGAACGCCTTCGTCTGGGCAGAGACGTTCTGCATCCGGCCGATCGGCAGGCCGAGGAAGATCGTGAACCCGGCGACGGCGCCGAGCCCAAGCGTCTGCGCGGTGCTCATGTAAGGCTCACCTTACAGACGGTGTCCGTAGGATGGCGGGATGGCGCAGCAGGGCCACTCCGTCGACGAGTACCTCGAGACGATCTATTTCCTCGCGTTCCCGATCGGCGAATACCGGCCGCAGTCGTCGGGCTCCCCCACGCTCGCCTCACGCGTGGCAGAGATGCTCGGCGTCTCGCGGGCGTCCGCCGGAGAGATGCTGAAGCGGCTCGAGGCCGAGGGCCTGATCGAACGAGGAAAGCACAAGGAGGCGTTGCTGACGAAGTCGGGCCGCGCGCGGGCGGAGAAGGTCGTGCGCAAGCACCGGATCATCGAGCGCCTGCTCACGGACTTCATGGGATACACCGCCGCCGAAGCGCATGTGCACGCGGACGCGCTCGGCGACACGTTCACCGACGAGATGGTCGAGCGGATCGAGACGCGCCTCGGCAACCCTGAGCGCTGCCCGCACGGCTGGCCGGTCGACCCGGCCGTCGAGCAGGCGGAGAACAACGAGCTGGCCCCGCTCTCTGACATCGCGGCGGGGACGCGCGCGACGATCGTCCGTTTGGCGGAGCACGACGGCGACCTCCTGCACTGGTTCTACGACCAGGGACTCGTGCCCGGGCGCGAGCTCGAAGTGCGCGACGCCCAGCCCGCCGCCGGCCAGATGACGGTCGCGCTGAACGGAACCGAGCAGGCGATCGGCGAGAAGGCCGCCGCCGGGCTCTTCGTTCGACCTGGGTAGTCACGGCGACAGCCGGTTGCGGTCGCGCGGGAAGAGCGTCGTCTCGCGGACGTTGGTTGCGCCGACGAGACGTGCGACCCACCGCTCGAGACCGATCGCGAAGCCGCCGTGCGGCGGCATCCCGTACTTGAACGCCTGGAGGTAGCCGTCGTACGGCTCGAGGCTCTCGCCGCGCGCGGACAGCGCCGCGACGTAATCCTCGTACCGGTGCAGTCGCTGCCCGCCGGTGATCAACTCGAGGCCGCGGAAGATGAGATCGAAGCTGTTCGAGAGCTCTGGCCGCGCTGGATCGGGATGTGTGTAGAACGGGCGCTTCGCCATCGGGAAGCCGGTGACGAAGAGGAAGTCCGATCCGTGCTCGCGACGAGCCCAATCGCCGAGCCAGCGCTCGTGTGCGGGCGCGAGGTCGGGCTCGCCCACGACCGGCTCGCCCGTCGCGCGCTCGATCAGCTCCTGCGCGGCGGTGAAGTCGACGGTCGGAATCTCCGCCTGCACCTCGGGGAGAAGCTCGACACCGAGTAGCTCGACGGCCGATTCGGCCCGCGTCCTCACGCCCTCGACCATCCCGGCGAGAGCCTCGCGCGCGAATCGCATCACGGTCCGGTGGTCGTCGATGAAGCCGAGCTCCGCGTCGAGCGACACGTACTCGGCGAGATGTCGCTGCGTGTCGTGCGGTTCCGCGCGGAAGACAGGGCCGACCTCGTACACGCGCTCGAAGACGCCGACCATGATCTGCTTGTAGAACTGCGGGCTCTGCGCCAGGAACGCGGGGCGACCGAAGTAGTCGACCGCGAACACGTTCGCGCCGCTCTCCGTCGCCGACGCGACGATCTTCGGCGTCTGGATCTCCGTGAAGCCGTGCGCGTCGAGCGCCGTGCGGTAGCCGGCGAGCGACGCGGCGGCGACCTCGAAGCACGCGCGCCTGCACGGATGACGGAGCGCGACCGGCGCGTGCCTGCGGCGACGCGACCGCTCGTCCTTCGACGCCGATCACGGTCTCGGGCAGAAGCGCACTGACCTGCGCGGACGTCGCATCGTCGTCGACGACGATCTGCGCGAGGCCGCTCGCGTCGCGAAGCACGAGGAAGGTCAGGCGGCTGAGCTGCCGCCGGTGATGGAGCCACCCTGCGAGTCGGACGCGCTCGCCGACGTGGGCGGACAACTGGTTCGTGAACAGGCGTTCCAACGGTGGTCACCTCCTTTGCGTTCGCCTGGAGGTGCGGGCGGGAGGCGCTCCCGCTGTGCCACCGCACTTCGCCGCCGGTCGGCGGCCTCGTTGGGCCCTGTGACGGGGGCCAGGCCGGCGGGGTCTAGTGGGCCTGACGGCCGTTCTTCCCGCGGCTCGGGAGTGTCTGCTCCGTCGAAGCCGTTGGGCGAACCTTAGCGTCAGACGCTGAGGGCGCCGCTAAGGCGCGCCTCTTGGCGCGCCGATAACCGGCCCATGAGCGCCGTCCCGACGACGGCTGCACCCGCTGCGGTCCGCATCTCCAGCCTCGCGATTGCGCGGCGGCTGGCGCTGCCGCTGCTCTTCGTCGCAGCCGTGACCTACCATGCGCTCCAGTCGCTGGGCCATGCGACGCCGACGATCTTCGACGACGAGCTGATCTACGAGAAGCTCTCGCAGTCGATTGCCGCCGGCCACGGGCTGCAGCTTCGGGGCCAGGGCTTCTTCTGGCCCGCCGTGCTCGGGCCCCTGGTACAGGCGCCCGCGTGGCTGATCGGCTCGATGCCGCACGCGTACGCCGCGGCGAAGCTGATCAACGCCGCGGTGATGTCGTCGGCGGTCTTCCCCGCCTACTGGCTCGCGCGCCGGGTCGTTCGCCCCTCATTCGCGCTGCTGACTGCCGCTGGAGCGGTTGCGACGCCCGCAATGGTCTACCACGGGTTCCTCATGTCCGACGCTCTCGGCTATCCGATGTTTCTGTTCGCCGTCGCGGTTCTCGCGCAGGCGTTGACGAAGCCGTCCCGGCGCATCGCTCTCGCCGTTCCGGCGGTCTGCGTGCTCGCCGCCGCAACGCGGCCGCAGTTCCTGGTCCTTCCACTCGCCTATCTCGTCGCGGTCGCACTGTGCGGGCGCGGCTCGTACCGCCGCCACGCGCTGCCCGCGGGCCTGGCAGCAATGTTCCTCGTTGCCGTCCTCGTGATCCCGGGTGTACTCGGGACCTACGGCGGGGCAACCGGCCTGCGGCCCTCCCCCGCTGCGATGGCGCACTGGGCGATCGTCACCGGCTCGCTGCTGCCGTTCGCACTCGGGCTCGCGATCGTGCCCGGCTCGGTCGTCGGCCTCGGCTTCATGCTCGTTCGACCCCGTCGCGGATTCGAACCTGCGATCGCTGCGCTGACGATCGCTTGCACGGCCGCGTTCCTGCTCCAGTCCGCGGCAGTCTCGGCAGCCGAAGCGCCGCGGCCGCTCGAGCGATACCTCTTCTACATCACGCCGCTGTTCTTCCTCGCGTTTTTCTGCTACGCGGAACGTGGCGGGCCGCGCCGGCTTGCGTATGTCTCCTTCGCCGGTGCGGGCGCGCTCGCGCTGTCGCAGGTATCGCTGCCCGGTCTGACCGGGACGGCGGCGTACTTCTTCGACTCCGTGACGATGTCCGCATTCGCGCGCACGGCGTTCCACTTCGGCCTGCCGAACGCCTCGTTGCTCTACGCCGCGGTCCCGCTGGCGCTCGCGCTCCTCGTGTGGGCGCTGCCGCTGAGACGACGCGGAGCGCCTCAGCTGTTCGCGGTCATCGCGATCGCGCTGTCGCTCGCGGCAGGTACTCAGGTGTACTCGACCGACCGCCTCGTCACCGGCTGGACCCAGCAGGCGTTCGGCGCGACACCGCCCGACTGGCTCGATCGTTCCGGGCTCGGCCCGGCCCGCTACCTCGCGCTGCCGACCGACGACGCGTTCCTCGGCATGAACCTCGAGAGCTGGAACCGCGACATCCGCGGCGTCGTCCTGCTCGACACGACCGCACCCGACCGGCTGCCCGAGTCGGTCGCGCGCGTTCGCACCGACGGGACGCTGGAAATCGATCGCCGCCCCGCCCGTGCGCAGGTTCTCGTCGTCAACACGGCCGGCTCCCAGATCGGTCTCGACGGCCGGGTCGTCGCGCGCCCGCGCGACGGGCTCGTCGCCTACCGGATCCCGGCGGGCGCGCACGTGCGCTGGCTCGCTCGCGGGCTCGGACCGGACACCTGGGCCGCCCGCCGGTTCACCTACACCGTGTGGCCTCGCCGTCCGGGCACCTACCGCCTCGAGCTCGCGGTGTCCAACGGGATTCCGGCGCGCAGGGTCGAGATCGCAGCGGGAACGCCACGCGCCCGAACGGTGACGGTCCTTCCGGGTGCTCCTCTCCGCATCTCGATCTCCGGCCCCGGACCGCTGCGCCTGTACGTCCACGTTCCGCCCGGACCCGTCGGTGCACGCGTTTTCGGCGTGCAGGTCGTCTCGGTGCGCTACGTCGCCGCCGGCTAGGCGGGCGCTGCTGAAGTCGCGATTCCCGCGGCTTCGCGAAGCGCGTCCGCCTTGTCGGTGCGCTCCCACGTGAAGTCGCGGTCGTCGCGACCGAAGTGCCCGTAGGCGGCGGTCTTGGCGAAGATCGGCCGCTGCAGGTCGAGGTCGCGGAGGATCGCCGCAGGGCGGAGGTCGAAGTGCTCGCGTACGAGCGCCTCGATCCGGTCGGCGGAAATGTGCTCGGTGCCGAACGTCTTGACGGCGATCGAAACGGGATGGGCGACGCCGATCGCGTACGCGACGTTCAGCTCGCAGCGGTCCGCGAGCCCTGCGGCGACGATGTTCTTCGCCACGTAGCGCGCCGCGTAGGCCGCCGACCGGTCGACCTTCGTCGGATCCTTCCCGGAGAACGCACCGCCGCCGTGCCGCGCTGCGCCGCCGTAGGTGTCGACGATGATCTTGCGGCCGGTCAGCCCGGTGTCCCCCATCGGGCCGCCGAGCACGAACTTGCCCGTCGGATTGACGAACACGAAGTCGCGGTCGTCCATAAGTCGCTTCTCGTCGTACAGGTCCGAGGGCAGGATCGGCTTCAGGACACGCTCGACGATGTCGGGCTTGATCAGATCCTCGGACGAGATGCCGTCGGAGTGCTGCGTCGAGACGAGCACGCGCTCGATCTCGACCGGCCGCTGCCCGCCGTCCTCGTCGACCTCGTAACGGACGGTGACCTGCGCCTTGCCGTCCGGCCGCAAGTACGGCAGCTCGCCGGCCTTGCGCACTTCCGCGAGCCGCTTGCAGATCTTGTGCGCGAGCATGATCGGAAGGGGCATCAGCTCCTTCGTCTCGTTCGTCGCGTAGCCGAACATCATGCCCTGGTCGCCCGCGCCGATCCGGTCGAGCGGATCGTCGTCACCGGGATCGTGCTGGACCTCGTAGGAGACGTCGACCCCTTGCGCGATGTCAGGCGACTGCTCGTCGATCGCGACGACGACGCCGCACGTGGTCGCGTCGAACCCCCATTCGGAGTGGGTGTAGCCGATCTCGGTGATCTTCTGGCGTACGAGCTTGGCGATGTCGACGTACGTCTCCGTCGAGATCTCGCCCGCGACGACGACGAGCCCCGTCGTGATCAGCGTCTCGCAGGCACAGCGCGCTCTCGCGTCGTCCGCGAGGACCGCATCGAGCACCGTGTCCGAGACCTGGTCGGC
>VAXU01000026.1:0-65734 GCA_005885125.1 Actinomycetota bacterium | reverse complement strand
TCTCCTTCGAGCCCCAGGCGACGACGGTCCCGATGTGCTGGAGGTTGTCGCCGAGCGAAGGATCCGCGCCCTTGCCGCCGCCGAGCGCCTGCGCCGCCAGTTGGATCAGCGGCGTCAGGGCTTTGACGTCGGCGTAGACGAGGAACGTCGTCTGTGCAGGGACGCCGGCGCTCTTGACGGCGTCCCTGTAGGTCGAGTCGTCCACGAGCTTCGACCCACCGTGCAGCGCCGCGGCTGCGCCCGGGCCGTCCGAGATGACGAGCTTGCTACCGGAGAGCTGAGCTGTGAGCTGAAGCGGTGCAAGCTTTCCGGAAATCTTCTGGAGGAGCGTCCGGGCGGATGCGAGCGCGGCTTGCGGATCCGAGGGCGCCAGCTCGATTGCGATGTCCGGGATCAGCCCCGAGGGACGGACGTAGAGCGCGCCGTCCCCCGCGAGGAGCGGTGCGAGCTGCTTCAGCGGCAGCTTGGCGCCGAGCTTCGTCGACGACGCCTGCGCGAGCAGGTCGGTCGATCCGTGGAACGCGACCGCGAGCGCGGATCCCGAAGGCAGGTCGCCGAGGAGCGCCTGCTTCTTCGGCGCTGAAGTCGCCGCGAGCGGATGACTCGCGATCTCGAGCCGGAGCGCGTCACCGTCGGCGGCGACGCGCGCGGCGAACCAGTCTGGTTTGCCGGCGAGCTTGACGAGCTTCGGCTTCGCCGCGAGCGCGTCGCCGTTGACGTAGGCGCGCGCAAGCGCGTCGCCGGAGACGGAGGACCAGGCGTTGTTGAACGCCGCGACGTCGGCGAGTGAGCGGCCGCTCTGCGCGCTGCGCACCTTGTCGAACAGCTCCTGCGAGTCGGCGACGACCGACCAGCCGCCGATCTGCTCGACCGTGTAGTGGTCCGTCCCCTCGCTCACCTTCGCCGCGAGCGCGCGCAGCTTCGCGACGTCGTCCGGCTTCGCGAATGCGACGTACTCGGCGTTCTTGCCGCTCCCGAGCACCGCTAGGTCGACCTCCGCGCCCAGTGCAGGCGCGATGTCGTCCTTCCAGCTCAGCCCGCGCTTCTGAAGCTCGCCGCGGATGTCGTCGAGCAGCTTCGCGCGCGCGGGGAAGCTCTTCGTCAGGTCGTCGACGCGCTGCCACTGCGCGGAGTCGAGGTTGGAGTCGACCGAGACGAACGCGGCGGCGTCCGGCGGGACGAGCTGCGCCGCATCGGCACCGAGGGTCGCACCGCGTGCGACGCCGGCCTTGCCACCGCCGCCGCAGCCCGCCGCGATGAGTGCGAGAGCGGCCAGCGCGGCGACGAGAAGGGCGCGCACGCCCAGAATGGTAGCCGTCATTCCTGGGTCGGCTCGCGGCCCATCAGGTTGACCACCAATTCCCTGAGCTCCTGGCCCCCGAGCACCTGGCAGACGCCCTCCGTGATCGGCAGCTCGACGCCGAGCCGGTGGGACAGCTCGCGCAATACCGGCGCCGTCGTCAGGCCTTCCACCACCTGGCCGATCTGGGCAGCCGCCTCCTCCGGCGTGCTGCCCCGAGCAATCAACTCGCCCGCGCGGCGGTTTCGCCCGTAGCCCGAGAAACACGTGACGATCAGGTCTCCCATTCCCGCCAGGCCGGAGAACGTCTCCGGCTGGGCGCCGCAGGCCTCGCCGAGCCGCGCCATCTCGACGAGCCCGCGGGTGATCAGGCTCGCCTTCGCGTTGTCGCCCAGACCAAGGCCGTCGACGGCGCCGGCGGCGAGCGCGATCACGTTCTTCGCCGCGGCGCAGAGCTCGACGCCGACGAGGTCGTCGTTCACGTAGACCCGGAACACCATCGAGTTGACGGCGTGCTGCAGCTCTTCGGCGAGCGCGCGGTCCTCGCTCGCGATCACGGTCGCCGACGGGAGCCCCTCGGCGACCTCCTCCGCCATGTTCGGCCCGGAGAGGACCGCGACCCCGCGTCCGGTCACGCGCGTCGACAGGCGCCGGCCGGTCGCCGGGTCGAGACCTTTCGTCAGGATGAGCACCGGAGCGTCTCCCGGCAGCGACGCGGCGACCTCCGCGAACGCGCGACTCGGGACCGCGAGCACGATCAGCTCGGACTCGTCGAGCGGTGAACCGTCGAGAGGCATGGCGTGCAGACCGCGAAGGTCGATGGTTTGCAAGTACCGCGGGTTGTGACCGGTCGCTGTGATTGTCCGCGCCTGCTCGGCGTCGCGACAGACGAGCGTCACTTCGTGTCCACGGTCACGCAGCAGCGCGGAGAACGCCGTCCCCCACGACCCGCCGCCGACGACGGAGACGTTCATGAACGCCGGACGAAGTCGATCGAGACCGGCACGCCTTCCAGCTCGAACCGGTCGCGGAGCTGGTTCTCGATCCAGTAGCCGTAGTCGCGCGTGACGAGCGACGGGTCGTTCACCGATACGCGGAAGCGCGGCGGCCGCGCGGTGACCTGCGCGGCGTAGAGGAGATTGAGGCGCTTGCCGTTCCTCGACGGCGGCTCGCGCGCCTCGCGCAGCTCCGCGAGGAAGCGATTCAGCTCGGCCGTCGGCACTCGCGCCACGTGCTTGTCGAACTGCCGCTCGATCGCGTCCAGCAGGCGCTCGATCCCGCGGCCCGTCTTCGCCGACACGGCCACCCACGGCGGCCGCTGACGCAGACGCCGCTCGAGCTCGGGTCGAACGTCCTCGATGCCGACGGTCGTCTCGTCCCATTTCGAGAGGACGACGATCGTCGAGCACTGCGCCTTACGCGCGACGTCCGCGACGGACAGGTCCTGCTCGACGATGCCTTCGGTGGTGTCGATCAGGACGAGCGCGACGTCCGCGCGCTCCGCGGCTTCGAGCGCCCGAAGCTCGGAGTAGTACTGGATCCCCTGGCGGTGCTTCCGCTTGCGGCGCAGGCCCGCCGTATCCACGAAGACGAACGTGCGGTCGCCGCGCTCGAAGACCGTGTCGATCGCGTCGCGCGTCGTCCCGGGAACGTCGGAGACGATCACGCGCTCACGGCCGATCATGGCGTTCAGGAGCGACGACTTGCCGACGTTGGGGCGGCCGAGGATCGCAACGCGGATCGCGTCGTCACCGATCTCCGGCCGACCTGCGCCCGGCAGTCGCTCGACGACCTCGTCGAGGAGGTCGCCCGTGCCGTAGCCGTGGAGGGCCGAAACGGGAAACGGGTCGCCGAGACCGAGGCGGTGGAACTCGAGCGCGAGCGCCTCCTGCGTCGGATCGTCGATCTTGTTGGCGATCAGCAGCACCGGCTTGCGGGCGCGCCGCAGGATCTCCGCCACCTCCTCGTCACCGGGTGTGATCCCCGTACGCGCGTCGACGACGAAGAGGACGAGATCTGCGTCGTCGACGGCCTCGCGCGCCTGTTCCCCGACGGAGCGCGTGATCGGCGACGGATCGGCGACATCGACGCCGCCGGTGTCGACAATCAGGAACCGCTTCCCAATCCACTCCGCGACGATCTCCTTGCGATCTCGCGTCACGCCGGACGTCTCGTGCACGACCGCGGCGCGGGATTCCGTGAGCCGGTTCACGAGCGTCGACTTGCCGACGTTCGGGAAGCCGACGATCGCAACCGTTCCGAGCAGCGGCCCGTCCGTCGTGCTCATGTCGGTGGAACGGCGACGCGCGGCCGGCCGACCTCGTGCATCTCCACCAGGAACTCCCACAGGCGCCGGAGCTCCCGCTGGATCTCCGCCGACCCCGCGCGGTAGCCCTGCGAATTGTGCGGGTGCCGGTCGAGCGAGAACGGCTCGCCAAACGCGACGGACACGGGATGGAAGTTGCCGAAGCGCCAGTCCTGCGAGCCGTGGATCGCACCGCAGACGACGGGGGCTCCCTCCTGGATCGCGATCATCGCCGCGCCCGGCAGTACATCGCCCGGCTCACGCTCCTGCCGCGTCCCTTCCGGAAACATTCCCAGCGCGTCACCGCGCCGCACGATCTCACGCATCATGCGCACTGCCTCGCGGTCCGATTCGCCTCGGCGCACGGGCGTCGTCCCGAAGAGCCGGATGAACCAGCCCATCACCGGCGTGTCGTGCGCCTCCTGCTTGGCGACGTAGTAGACGGTACGGGGAATTGGGTTGCCGATCGCCCACGGATCGAGCCACGAGAAGTGGTTGAAGCAGAGGACGAGCGGGCCGTGGCGCGGGATCCTGTCGATGCCATAGACCCGCAGACGCGCGAACGTGCGCGTGAGGGCTGCGAACACCGGCCGCCCGACGATCTGCGCGGCCTGAATGCGGTTCATGCCGGTTGCCGCTCGCGAACGAGGCGCTCGATCTGGTCGACGACGTCGTCGACCTGGAGCGCGGTGGTGTCGATCTGCTCGGCGCCCGCTGCAGGTCGCATCCGGGCGGCATCGCTCTCGTCGCGCAGTCGCAGATCGGTGGCGAGCGCGTCGCCGCCGATGTCCGGTCGTTCCTCCTGACGGCGTCGCGCGCGCACTGACACGTCGGCGTTGAGATACACCTTCACCTCCGCGTTCGGCGCGACGACGGTGCCGATGTCCCGGCCCTCGATCACGACGTCGCCCTCGGCGCCGAGCTGGCGCTGCCGCTCGCGCATCACCTCGCGCACCGGCGGATGGCGCGCAACGACGGGAACCTGGCGGTCGATGCGGGCCTGGCGGATCGACGCGGTGACGTCGGTTCCGGCGATCCAGACGCGCCCTTGGTCGTCAAACGTGACCGGATACTCCATTGCGAGCCGCGCGAGGTCGTCCGCCCGGTCGAGAGCGATCCCCCTGTTCATGGCGAGCCAGGTCAGCGCGCGGTACATCGCGCCGGTGTCGAGGTAGCGGAAGCCGAGTCGCTCCGCGAGCCGCCGCGCGACCGTGCTCTTCCCTGCCCCCGCGGGGCCGTCGATGGCAACGATCATCGTCGTGAGACCGAGTCCAGAACGTCGAAAAACCCGGGGAAGCTTATAGCCGCCGCATCGGCGTCCCCGACGTCGACGCCCTCACGCGAGACGAGCCCGGCGATCGCGCCGACCATCGCGATCCGATGGTCGCCGTCGGAGCTCATCTTGCCGCCGTACGGCCGTGAGGGGACGCCGCGCACACCGAATCCATCGTCGCTCGCGCGGATGCGCACGCCCAGGGCCTTGAGCGCATTCGTCACGCTTTCGATCCGGTCCGTTTCCTTGACCCGGAGCTCGCCGGCGCCGCGGACGCGGCTCTCGCCGCGCGAGAGTGCGGCGGCGAGCGCGAACAGCGGCAGCTCGTCGACGAGCTGCGGGACTTCCTCCGGCGTGATCTCGGCCCCGGTCAGCTCCGCGGAGCGAACGTCGAGGTCTCCGATCCACTCGCCGCCGAGCTTCCGACGGTTGAAGACGCTGATGCGCGCTCCCATCCGCTCCAGCACGTCGAGCAGGCCGATGCGCCGGGGATTGAGACCGACGTCGTGGATCGTGAGCTCGGAGCCCGCGAGCAGCGTCGCGGCGACGACGAACGGCGCCGCGGCGGAGAAATCGCCGGGAACGACGACCTCGTCCAGCCGCAGCCTTCCCGCGGGCTCGACGGAGACGGACGAAGGACGGCGGCGCACGCTCGCACCCGCGGCTTCGAGCATGAGCTCGGTGTGGTCGCGCGTCTGCACCGGCTCGACGACCGTCGTGGTCCCCTGCGCGTTCAGGCCGGCGAGGAGCAGCGCGGACTTCACCTGCGCGGAGGCGACCGGCAGCTTGTAGTCGATGCCGCGCAACGCGTCCGAGCCTTCGATCGTCAACGGCGCGCGCCCGTCTGTTGTCGTGATCCGCGCCCCCATCCGCGTCAGCGGCTCCGCGACCCGGTCCATCGGCCGCGAGCGGAGAGACTCGTCGCCGGTGAGCTCGTACGTTCCCGGCTGGGCGGCGAGGATTCCGGTGAGCAGTCGCAGCAGCGTGCCGGCGTTGCCGGCGTCGATCGGCTCCGCCGGCGCACGCAGCCCGCGCAGCCCCACGCCGTGGACGACGAGCTCGTCGTCCGCCTCCTCGTCGACCCGGACGCCGAGTGCGCGCACCGCCGCGAGTGTCGATTCCGTGTCGCCGGAGCGGCCGAAATCGTGCACCCGCGTCTCGCCCTCGGTGAGGGCGCCGATCAGCAGCGCGCGGTGCGAGATCGACTTGTCGCCGGGAACCGCGATATGCCCGACGAGGGAGCCTGCCGGTTCCACTCTCGTCACGGTCCCGTCAGTCATCCGTCGCGGTGCCTGGCACCGGGCCGCGAAAGCAGCCGCGGCCCTTTCGTCCGACACCCGCCCGACGACGACGCCGTTCGACACCTTCTCCGCGCGGCGTCGACCGCGCAGCGGGAAAAACGCCCTCGAGCGGCTTGGCGATCTCGTCACACTTCCGTGTGAACCTCAAACCGGTGCCTGGCACCGCGCGGCCGAAACAGGCGTGGCTCATTCGTCCAGCACCGGCGCGACCACCACGGAATAGCCCTGCGCCTCGAGCAGGTCGACAGCGCGCCGCGCCTCTCCCTCGCCCGACACCAGGAGCGTCAGTGTGCCCCCGCGCTCACGCGACATGTGGTGGAGCTCGAAGTCCTCGATGTTGATTCGCTCCGCGCCGAGCGCTTGTGTGATCCCGGCCAGGACGCCGGGCCGGTCGGGAACGTGCACACGAAGCCGCTGCAGCGCGCCCGGCTGGTCATACGCCTCGGCGAGCATGCGGCGACGGTTGCCGGCGGCCTCCGCGATCCAGCGCGCGAGAAAGCCGGCGTCGCCCGCCTCGAGCGCGCGCTCGACCTGCTCGATGCGACGCCGGTGCTCGGCAAGCGTGTCGCGGAGTGCATCGGCGTTGTCGAGGAAGATGTCGACCCAGATGCGCGGGTTCGCACCCGCGACACGGGTCATGTCGCGAAGCGAGCCGCCCGCGGCAGCGAGCGGATCGTGTCCCTCGATCCGGTTCGTTCCCGCCTGGTTGAGGAGCAGGTTCGCCAATGCGTGTGGCAGGTGACTCGTCAGCGCGACGAGGCGGTCGTGCGCCTGCGGGTCGACGGCAACGGGAACGGCGCCGAGCGAGGCGACGAAGCCGTGAAGCGTGCGGTAGCGCTCGGGCTCGGTCGCGGCGACGGGCGTCAGGAACCAGGTCGCGCCGCGGAAGAGCTCACCGTTCGCGTGCGCCGCGCCGCGCGCCTCCGATCCGCAAACGGGATGGCCGCCTATGAACCTCGCGTCGGTGACCGCGTTGGTGACTGCGCTCTTCGTCGAGCCGACGTCCGTGACCGTCGTTTGCGCGCCGCTCGCGGCGAGCACCTCCCCCACGCCGTCCGGCAGGGCGGCGACCGGCGCGGCGACAACCGCGAGCTCCGCGCCCTCGACCGCCGCCGCCAGCGAGCTCGCGGGCTCCACGGCACCGCGTTCGCCGGCGGCCGCGAGCGCGTCGGGATCGACGTCCCAGCCGCGGACCTCGCCGACGCCCGCCTCGCGCGCGGCGAGACCGACCGAGGCGCCGATCAGCCCGGTGCCGACGACTGCGAGCCTGCGCACGGTCACGAGCTAAGGCGCCGCTTGCGGTGCCGACACCAGGATGCGTGGGCTTTGACCATGCATCCGTCTGAAATGACCGGTCGATGCAATCGAATTCATTCCGAACGCCCTAGGCAGAGCGCATCAGCTCGGCGACGCGGAAGGCGAGGTCGAGCGACTGGCGCGCGTTCAAGCGCGGATCGCACAGCGACATGTACCTGGAGTCCAACTGCTCCTCCTGGACGTCCTCCGAGCCGCCGAGGCACTCCGTCACGTCGTCGCCGGTGAACTCCAGGTGCACGCCGCCGGGCCACGTGCCGGCCTGCCGGTGCGCGGCGAAGAAGCCCTCGATCTCGCCGAGGACGTCGTCGAAGTGCCGGGTCTTCCGTCCGCCCGAGCTCGTCAGAACGTTCGCGTGCATCGGGTCGCACGCCCAGACGACGGGATGCTCGGCGTCACGCACCGCGCGCAGGATCGGCGGCAGCAGGTCGAAAACACGGCTCGAGCCCATGCGAGTGACCAGAGTCAGGCGTCCGGGTGCGCGCTGCGGGTTCAGCCGCTCGCAGAGCTCGAGCGCTTCCTCCGGCGTGGCCGTCGGGCCGAGCTTGACGCCGACCGGGTTGTGCACGCCGGCGAAGAACTCGACGTGCGCCCCGTCGGCCTGCCGCGTGCGCTCGCCGATCCAGAGCATGTGCGCGGAGCAGTCGTACCAGTCACCGGTCAGCGAGTCGCGCCGCGTCAACGCCTCCTCGTACTCGAGCAGGAGTCCCTCGTGGCTCGTCCAGTAGTCGACCTGGTGCAGGTGCGGCTCGTCGCCGAGGTCGATCCCGCAGGCGGCCATGAAGCGGAGCGCGCGCTCGATCTCCGACGCGAGCTGTTCGTAGCGGCGGCCCTGGGGCGACGACGCGACGAACTCCTGGTTCCACATGTGCACCTGGTTCAGGTCGGCGAAGCCGCCCTTCGTGAACGCGCGGACGAGGTTGAGCGTCGCCGCCGACTGGTGATAGCCCTGCAGCATTCGGTCCGGATCTGGGCGCCGAGCGTCGCGCGTCGGCGCATCGCCGTTCACCATGTGCCCGCGGAACGACGGGATCTCCTCGTCGCCGACCCGCTCCGTCGGCGACGAGCGAGGCTTCACGAATTGCCCGGCGATCCGCCCGACCTTGACGACGGGGAGCGTGGCGCCGTATGTGAGCACGGCCGCCATCTGGAGCATGATCTTCAGCTTCTCCCGGATCGTGATCGCCGTGAACTCCTGGAAGGACTCGACGCAGTCGCCGGCCTGCAGCAGGAACGCACGGCCCTCCGCGACCTTGGCGAGCGCATCCCTGAGCGCGCGTGCCTCGCCCGCGAAGACGAGTGGCGGCATCGCGGCCAGCTGCGCGCGGATCGTCTCGGCCCGCTCGGGGCTCGGCCAGTCGGGCTGCTGCGCCGCGGCGTAAGCGTGCCAGGAGGACGGAGACCAGGTGGAGCCGGTGACAGCCATCGATTCAGTGTAGATAGCGCCTTTCGTCCAGCCCGGATCGCGGCTACGCTGAGACGGATGACTCCCGCACTGCAGACTCGCGGCTGGGGCTGGCGCAGCGAGCGCGGCGGGAGCCTGCGCGCGGCCTAGCGCGCGCCCACAGCCCGCCCGCTCGACCTCACCGTTCCCGTCCCGCGCGACAGAATGGAGCTTGACCGTGCGCATCTTCAGCGGCATCCAACCGACAGGCGATCCCCACATCGGCAACTACTCCGGCGGCTTCCGCCAGTACGCCGCCACCCAGGAGCGAGGCGAGGCCTTCTTCTGCATCGTCGACCTGCACGCGATCACGATTCAGCACGATCCCGCCGAGCTCCGCCAGGGGACGCTCGACATCGCCGCGATGCTGTTCGCGACGGGGATCGACCCGAACCGCTCCGTCGTCTTCGTCCAGAGCCACGTCACCGCGCACGCCGAGGCGGCTTGGCTGTTGTCGGCCGTGACGAGCTACGGCCAGCTCGCGCGGATGACGCAGTTCAAGGAGAAGGCGGAGGACGAGGAATTCGTCTCCGCCGGCCTGTTCACGTATCCGATCCTGATGGCCGGCGACATCCTGCTCTACCAGACCGACATCGTCCCGATCGGCGACGACCAGCGCCAGCATCTTGAGCTCGCGCGCGACGTTGCGCAGCGCTTCAACCACCGCTTCGGCGAGACGTTCGTCGTCCCCGAGGGCGTCTTCCCCGACACGGGCGGCCGAGTCATGAATCTGCAAGAGCCGGACGTGAAGATGTCCAAATCGCGGGGCGCGTCTCAGGGGACCGTGCTGATGCTCGACCCACCGGACACGATCCGCAAGAAGGTGAAGAGTGCCGTCACCGATTCGGGGAGCGACGTCCGCTACGACCCCGACGCGAAGGCCGGGATCTCGAACCTGATCGAGCTTCTCTCTGTGACGACGGGAGAGTCGATCCCCGAGATCGAGGCACGGTACGACGGCTCCGGCTACGGGCGCTTCAAGGAGGAGGTCGCAGAATCGATCGTGACACTGCTCACGCCGATCCGCGCCCGGTACGAGGAACTGCGTGCCGACGAGGGAGAGCTCGGCCGCCTCCTTGCACTCGGCGCCGACAAGGCGCGTGCAGCGTCGGCCCCCACACTCGAGGCGATGTACGAGCGGATGGGATTCGCCAGGCTGTAACCGGCCGCTTTCCAGACCCCTCCCCACGCGAAGCCAAGGCGCGTTACGGTCTTCCCGTCACCTCAAGGGGAGGAGAGCATGACTCGTAGGCAACGGGCGGGCGCCCTGGGCGTCCTTGCCCTGATGTGCCTCGTCGCGGTCGGTCTTGCTGCGGCGCAGGTGCGATCCGGCGGCGGTGGCGGCGGTACCTCACGCACGCTCGCGGCCGCGCCGAGCTGCAACTTGAGCTCGGCCAAGGGCGACATCAAGCACGTGATCTACCTCCAGTTCGACAACACGCACTTCCGGCGTGACAACGCGAACGTTCCGTCGGACCTGGAGCAGATGCCGCACCTACTCAACTTCATCCGCGGCAACGGCACGCTGATGACGAACGACCACACCGTGCTGATCTCGCACACTGCGACAGGAATCCTGACGTCGCTTACTGGCGTCTATCCGGATCGCATGGGACAGCCGATCTCGAACAGCTATCGGTACTTCACGACGAGCGGCGCATCCCGGACGGGCGTGTCGTTCGCCTACTGGACGGCGCCGCTGTTCGATCCCGCCGGACCTCCGTTCCCACCGGCCGCTCAGACGGACCTCACTCCGGAAATGATCAACGAGAAAGGGAAGATCGCTCCGGCGCCGTGGGTCCCCTACACGCGGGCCGGCTGTGACGTTGGCTCTGTGGCGACGGCGAACACGATCCTCGAGAACACGGCGATCGACATCCCGACGGTGTTCGGTGCGGGTTCGCCCGAGGCGGCGGAAGTCTCCAGCAACCCGGCCCAGGCATTCGCCGACTTCGTCGGCCTCGGCGTCCATTGTGCGCAGGGCTCCTCACTTTGCGCGGCGGCGAACCACGGCCGGCCCGACCTGCTCCCGGACGAGCCGGGCGGCTACTCGGGCTTCAACGGCCTCTTCGGCGCGAAGTACGTCAATCCGATGATCAAGCCGAGCGGTCCGATGACCGACCTCAACGGCAACACGATCCAGGACGCGACCGGGCACGTCGGCTTCCCCGGCTTCGACGGGATGGAAGCAACGGTCACGCTCTCCTGGATCGCGCAGATGCAGGAGGCCGGCATCCCCGTCACGTACGGGTACATCTCGGACGCCCATGACGGGCATGGCACGTCCGGAAACATTCACTTCGCGTACGGCCCGGGAGAGCCGGGGTACGTGCAGCAGTTGAAGGACTACGACCTAGCGTTCGAGAAGTTCTTCAACCGCCTCGCGGCCGACGGGATCAACAAGAGCAACACGCTCTTCGTCGTCACGGTCGACGAGGGCGACCATTTCGCCGGCGACCAGCCGACGCCGGCAGGCTGCGACGGTCTCATCGTGCCGTGCAACTACAACCGCGTCGGCGAGATCAACGGCGACCTCAGGCGCATGATCCGGACGCAGTTCAACGACACGACGAACTTCAGCGTTCATTCCGATGACGCGCCGAACGTGTACATCAACGGCAATCCCAGCCAGACCGACCCTGCCACCCGCACACTGGAGCGCGAAATGGGGCAGCTGAGCTGGCTGAACCCGTATACGAACGCGACCGAGAACAACATCATGGTCGCGCTCGCGGACAAGACCGAGATGAAGACGCTGCACATGGTCACGGCGGATCCGTTCCGGACGCCGACGTTCACACCGTTCGCCGACCCGGATTGGTTCTTCTTCGCCACGGGCGGCGCGAATTGTGCGACACCGGCCGCCTGTGCGTTCATTCCGGCACGCACGTCGCAGAGCTTCGCGTGGAACCACGGCGACATCCAGGACGAGATCGCGTCGACCTGGGTCGGCATGGTCGGGCCGGGAGTGAGGAACGTCGGTGACTACACGGGCTGGACCGACCACACGGACGTCCGGCCGACGATGATGACGCTGCTCGGTCTGAAGGACGACTACGAGACCGACGGGCGAGCAGTCGTCGAGCCGCTGTACGACTGGGCGGTGCCGCAGACGCTGCGGGCGCATCGTGAGACGCTCCTGCGGCTCGGCGCGGTGTACAAGCAACTGACAGCGTCGTTCGGTACGTTCGCGATGGACACGCTTGTGGCGTCCACGAAGGCGCTTGCGAGCGGTAGTCCGGCCGACGACTCGAAGTACACGTCGATCGAGAAGCAGATCTCCGATCTGACCGATGCCCGCAACGCGCTGATGGCCGCGATCCGAACCGGCCTGAACAAGGCTCAGTTCGCGGGTCAGGCGTTGAACGAACAGCAGGCGAAGAACTGGATCACTCAGGCGCAGGACCTGATCGACCAGGCTTCGGCTCTGGCGGCGAGCTCCTAAGCCGCGTTACCTCGGAGGGCTCGAGCTCGCGCCACGCGCGGGGCTCGAGCCCTTCGAGCGTCAGTCCCGCGTAGCGGGCGCGATGGAGACGGCGGACGGGATGGCCGACGGCCTCGCACATCCGCTTGACCTGGTGCTTGCGCCCCTCGTGGAGCGTCAGCTCGATCGTCGAGGGCCCGAGGAGCCGGGCCTGCGCAGGCGCCGTAAGGCCGTCGTCGAGCTCGACACCTTGCCGGAGCCGTTCGAGATCCCGCTCGTCCGGCTCGCCTTCGATCTCGGCTTCGTACACCTTCTCGACGCCGTACTTGGGATGCGCGAGCCGGTGCGCGAGCGGACCGTCGTTCGTCAGCAGCAACGCGCCCGTCGTGTCCGCGTCGAGGCGGCCGACCGGGACGACCCGCTCCGGCAGGTCGACCAGCTCCACGACCGTCGGCCGTCCCTGCGGGTCGCGCGCGGTCGTCACCGTCCCGGGCGGCTTGTGCAGCAGGACGTACGCCAGCCGCTGCGCGGTCACCGCCTCCCCGTCCACCTCGACACGATCGCCGCGCTCGACGAACGTGTTCAGCTGCCCCGGCGCGCAGTTCACCCGCACGCGGCCGGCCTTGATCAGCTCGTCCGCGCCGCGTCGCGACGCAACGCCGGCACGGGCGAGGTAGGCATTCAGACGCACCCGGTTATAGTCGCGGCTCGTGGCGCACTACATCTCGCTGATGCGCTGGACCTCGCAAGGGCTCGCAGGCCTGCCGGGGTGGCGGGAGCGCGTGGAAGAGGGCGAGCGGACGATCCAGGAGGCGGGCGGCCGGCTCGTCGGCGTCTACGTGACGCTCGGCCGGTACGACGTCGTCGAGATCTTCGAGGCGCCCGACGACGAGGTCGCGGTCGAGATCCTGATGAAGCTGCAGCGCTATGGCGCCGAGCACACCGAGACCCTACGCGGGTTCACGCGCGAGGAAGCGGAGGAGATCGTCAAGCGGCTATGAGCGGTTTTGCGTTCTCCTCGCTGGACGAGCTCGGCGACACGCACGGCTTCCGCAAGGTGCGCACCGCGCTAGGCGTGACGGCGTTCGGCGTCAACGGGATCGTGATGCCGCCGGGCTACGAGGGTTTCCTCCACTTCCACGACACGCAGGACGAGCTCTACTTCGTGCACCGCGGTCGCGCGCGGGTCGAGGTGGGCGGGGAGACGCGTGAGGTCGGCGAGTGGGGGCTTATCCACGTCGAGTCGACGACACCGCGGAGGGTCTCGAACGCGAGCGACACGGACGATCTCGTGCTGCTGGTGGTCGGCGGCAAGGACGGCTACGTCGAGCGGGACGGGCACCTCGTCGACCCCGAGCGGGACCTCCCGCGGCGGCAGGCGTTCGGCGCGGGCGGATGAGCTCGGCCGGGCCGAGCACCGAAGATCTCGAGCACTCCCGATACTTCCTCACCGAATGGATGCCGCCGCTGTTGCGACGGACGGCCGAGCGTGATCCTCCGCGCGTGCTGGCCGACCTCGGCGCCGGGGACGGCGGGACGCTCTGGCCGCTCGACCATGCGGGGCTCGTCGGCGAGACGATCTACGCCGTTGACATCTCCGCGAAGCACGTTGCGCTGTGCGAGCGGCTGTCGCCGAAGGTGCATGGGATCGTCTCGGACGTCGCGCACGTCGACGAGCTCGCGGCCGGATCCGTCGATTCGGTCGTGTCGTCGCAGGTGATCGAGCATCTACCCGACGATCGCGTGCTCGCGCCCGAGATCGCACGGCTGCTCAGGCCCGGCGGCTGGTTCTACGTGTCGAGCGTGATCAGGGGCCCGAGGGCATTCTGGATCTACAGGGGTAAGCCGCCGGCGCCGGAGCGATGGCAGCTCGATCCGACCCACATGCGCGAGTACGCGTCGGAGGACGAATTCCGCGCAGCCCTTGCCCATCCCGACCTCGAGCTCGACACCGTTCGCTCGGCGCAGCTGAACTTCCCGCTGACGGACTTCGCCGTTCGCGCCGCGGCGAAGGCGCGACTCGTAGCTCCAGAGCGGCTACCGGAGCTGTACGTCAAAGGCCCGAGCTGGCTTGCGCGAGCGCGGCGCGCGATCGGCGTGCCGATCCCGGGCTACCGGTGGGTCGAAGCGACCGGCCGCAAACGCGCCTCTTAGCCTCTTAGGTACACGCGACAAACTTCCCCGGGGACCCCCCGTGAGGTACCCCGCGCTTTCAGCGTAACGAGAAAATCCGCACGCGTGGGAGACGCGTCTGCGTCGAAAGTGTGACGAATGGATGGGAAGGCGACTACGCGCTGCGCTGCGAGGCGACCGCGTGCAACCGTTCGCGGATCGCGTCGACGTCGTCGCCGAGGTCGTCGAGGCGCGGCAACTGCGACAGGCTCTCCAGACCGAACACACGCTCGAACAGCGGCGTGACGCGATACCGCACCGCGCCGCCGGCGCCGTCTCCGCGCCCGGCCTCGGCGATCAAACCGCGCTCCACCAGCCCCGCCACCGCCGAGTCGGCAGCGACGCCGCGGATCCGTGCGATCTCCGGCCGCGTGCACGGCCCGAGGTACGCGACGATCGCCAGCGTCTCCATGGCGGCCTGCGACACCCCGCGCTGCACCGGCCGCTCGAACAGCCGCGCGCACGCCTCCGCCGCATCCCGCGACGCCCGGTACGCCCACCCGCCGGCGACCTGCTCCAGAACGATCCCGCTCCGACCCTCGCCGTAGCGCTCCGCCAGCAACCCGAGCGCCGTCTCGACCCGATCCTTCTCCTCTTCCGTCGCCTCGCACAGCTCCTCCAGCGACAGGGGCGCCGTCGCCACGACGAGCAGCGCCTCGAGCGTCCGCGCGAGGCGGTCGAGTGGGTTCGCGACGACTAGGCGGAGCGGAGGTTCCACGCAGGAGTCCTTTCGTTCGAGGCGCCCGTTTCCTCCGTCCGCCCGATGCGAATCGGAGCAAACGGCGCCGCCTGGCTGATCGTAATCTGGTTCGCGCGCCGCAACTCGAGCAGGGCCAAGAACGCCACCGCCTGCTCCTGGCGCGACAGCCCTTCCATCTCCTGGTCGAAGTCGAACATGGACCGGCTGCGCAGGAGCGCGCGGAACCGCTCCAGGAATTGCGCCACCGGCGGGAAGTGCAACGTCATGTGTGCAAGCGACACCTCGGGCGGTGCAACGGCCAGCAAACGCAACACGGAGGCGAGCCCGTCCGGATCCTGGGGCGCGAGCCGCCGCTCCGGTTCGGGCGCCAGCGGCGCCGGCCCGACCCGGAAGAACCGGTCGCGCTCCCCGGCGAGCCGTTCCCGCAGCCACGCGGCCGCCTCCTTCATCTGCCGGTACTCCGCGAGCCGCCGCGCCAGCTCCTCCGCGGCCTCTTCCGGCTCCAGCTCCGCGAGCTCGGCCTCCTCGTCGGGGAAGAGCCCTCGCGCCTTCAGCTCCATCAAGGCGGAGACCAGGATCAGGAACTCGCCACAGGCCTCCAGGTCGAGCTCCTCGCGCTCCGCCAGCCGCTCGACGAACCCCAGGACGATCCCCGCGACGTCCACGTCCGCGAGGTCGAGCTCCTCCTTCAAGACCAGCGTCAGGAGCAGGTCGAACGGGCCCTCGAAGGCGTCGAGATCCAGCTCGAGCTCGCGCACGATCACGCGACGCACCTTAGCGAGAAGAGCGGATGCGCCCCTTCGGCACGGCCATGGCGGGTCCCTTCGGCACGACGGGCGTCGCGCGCGGGCGGTCGGTCCGGGCCTCGCCGCGCCGGACGAACTGCCACCAGATGAAGAACGCCGTCGACAGCACGAACAGCACTGCAGATACGTACGCGTTGACCCGAAGCGGCCCGAACTTGTGCGCAGGATCGATCCGGATCAGCTCCTCGAAAAACCGTCCGAAGCAGTAGTACGAGACGTACAGCGCGAACAGCGCGGGCCGCTTGATGCGGAAGTACCTGTCGACGGCGAGCAGGATCCCGACGCCGACGCAGTCGTAGATGAACTCGTACAGGAACGTTGGATGGAAGTAGTGGTGCCCGAAGTACCCCGCAGGCACGTGCTGGTCGTCGATCTTCAGCTTCCACGGCAGCTGGGTCGGCTTGCCGAACAGCTCCTGGTTGAACCAGTTTCCCCACCGCCCGATCCCCTGCGCGAGCAGCAGCCCCGGCGCGACTGCGTCCATGAAGAGCCGGATGCTCTGCCCCGAGCGGTAGACGATCCACGCCCCAGCCAGGACGCCGAGCAGGATGCCGCCCCACACCCCGAGCCCGCCCTGCCAGACGGCGAACGGCCCCCACCATTTTTCCGGAACCTCGTTCCAGCTCGTCAGGTCGTGGTACGCGCGCGCGCCGACGATCCCGAAGCCGACGCCCCAGACCGCGACCCGGAAGACCAGGTCCCAGTCGCCGCCCCACTTCACCCAGCGGTAACCGGTCAGCGCGAGGCACGCCGCGATCGCGAGCAGCAGCATCAGCCCGTACATGTGGATCGTCAGCGGGCCGAGGTCGATCGTGCCGCTATGCGGTGAGGGAATCGAAGCGAGCAGGCTCACGCCGTCGGGATTCTGCCGGACGCGCCAGCGTCCCGTCCGCGTAAGCGGACCAGTGGAAGGGGTCTGGGGGAACCGGGAGGTTCCCCCAGCGCGGAACGCTGGGTCCGAGCCTGCTGGTTAGAGCAGGATCCGGAGGGCCATGTCAGCGGGGCAGCCCCGCTCGAGCAAGTCCGTCGCGACGTGCAGATCGATGTCGAACCGGACGGCGATCTCGGCGGCCGCAGCCGCTCCGTAGCCCGACCGTTCGAGCGCCTCGGCCCGCCAGGCCTCGATCAGCTCGGTCTCTTCGTAGGTCTCTGTTTCCGCAGTGGTCATCATGTCTCCACCCTCGTATTCGGCCGTTCGGGCCTCGCGGATGTCCCCTGCTCGGGGGAAATCCTCAGCCGGTGATCAGCCGGCCCAGGCGGAGCGCCTCGTCCCGCGAGACCTCACCTTCGAGGCGGAACGTGCGGTCTCTGGCCGTCCAGAGCAGGACATTTCCGGCGAAACGGGGGAAGAGCTGGCCCACGTCCGAGGGGGAGATCTGGTACATGAGCACGTGCCGGCCGCCGGAGAGGAAGAGCCCGCCGTGCGAGCCGACGCTCACGCCCTCGACCTTTGTCTGAGGATCGACGATCTTCTTGCCGAGCCAGGCTTGGTCGCCCCGCAGCTCGGTCAGGAGCAGCGGCGTCGAGCCTGACCGGATCACGGTCGCGATCAGCCCGTTCAGGGCGTAGTAACGGCTCGGCGGCGCACCTTTGAACTTCGGGAGGATCATGCGGAACCCGGCGCGGCGCTCTGCTTCGGCGCGCGTGCGCGGAGTGCCGAGCCCGGCCGTCAGCGGCGCCTCGCGGGCGGCCGGCAGTGTGTCGACGCGTTCCACCTTGACCGAGCCGACGTGGAAGAAGCGCAGGATCGCCGAGCGCGCGTCCGGGACCGCCATTGCGATCCCGATCCCGACCACGAGCACGGCCAGCGCGAGCACGAGCCATCGGCGCGCGCGGGCGCGCCTGTCGATCCGCGCGCGCACTGCGCCGGCGAGATCGGGGGTCGGCGGGAACTCCACCTCGCGGCCGAGCGCGACGAGTGCCTGCTCGAGCTCAGTCATACGCTTCCCTCAGGCGCTCGAGCGCACGCGAGGTGCGCGACTTGACGGTGCCTGGCGCGATGCCGAGCGTCTCGGCGACCTCGTCCTCGCTCAGGCCCGCGAAGTACCGCAGCGCGACGACGAGGCGCTGGTCTTCCGGCAGCCCGTTCACCGCCGCGAGCAGCTCGGTGCGCCGCTCGGAGTCGAGCACGGACGCCTCGGGGGACGGGGCCGCGTCCCCCGAGGGCTCTGCTGCGGCGGCACGGAACGCGAGGCGCGCGCGGCGGCCCGCGGAGCGGCGGCGGTTGTGCGCCTCGTTGGCGACGATCCGGAGCAGCCATGGCTTGAACGGCGCCCCGGGACGGAAGCGACCGAGCGCGCGCCACGCCTTGACGAAGCCCTCCTGCGCGGCGTCCTCCGCCTCGGTCGCGCCGCCGGCGATCAGATACGCGGTGCGGAATGCGATGCCCTGGTATGCGTGCACGAGTTCTGAGTAGGCCTCGTGGTCGCCGCGCCTCGCGCGCTCGACCAGTTGAGATTCGTCGAGTGGACGGCCCTCCACTGTCAAGGTCATACACCTGCGGATGCCGTGAGGTTCCGGGCCGGTCCCGCCGGACCAACCCGGTGCCAGGCACCGCGACCGAAGTGTGACGTTCCTTCCACGGGAGCCGAGACCGGCGGGGGCATTCCCCCTAGTCGGCGCCGTCCCGGTGCCAGGCACCGCTACGAAAGGTGCGCAGACCGTCCACAGGTCGGTCTGGCCGGCGACCTCGCGGTGCCAGGCACCGCGACGAAAGGTGCGCAGGCTGTCCACAGGCGGCTACGGTGGACCCGATGGCCAAAGCGGTCGGGATCAACCACGTGGCGCTCGAGGTCGGCGACCTCGACGAGGCGATCGCGTTCTGGGAGCGGATCTTCGGCGACGTCGAGCTCCGCGGACGCAGCGGCGGCATGGCGTTCATCGACCTCGGCGACCAGTTCGTCGCGCTCGCGCACGGACGCACACAGCCGCCTGACTCCCACCGACACTTCGGCGTTGTCGTCGACGACAAGGAAGCCGTACGCGTGAACGTCCTCGAGGCCGGCCTACCTGCCGGCTCGGAGGGCGGTCACCTCCGCTTCAAGGATCCGTGGGGCAACAACATCGAGGTCGTCCAGTACCGCGACGTCCAGTTCACGAAGGCGCCCGAGATCGCAAACCGGATGGGAATCGACGCAGCGAAGTCTGAGAGGGCCATCGGGGAGC
The DNA here is from genome assembly GCA_005885125.1 of Actinomycetota bacterium. Taxonomy (GTDB): domain Bacteria; phylum Actinomycetota; class Thermoleophilia; order Gaiellales; family Gaiellaceae; genus 3-1-20CM-4-69-9. The sequence continues at coordinate 46,530 of VAXU01000026.1, read as the reverse complement.
TGCGCGCTAAAGGGCTTGCGTAACACCCAAAGCGGGTCTGACCCAGAGGGTCAGGAGCTGATCTCAGAATGATCTGGCGAGGATGAGGATCATGCCGAGGTGGAGGAAGGCGAGGTAGGTGTCGGCTTTGCGGTCGCGTCGGGTGGCGATCCGGCGTTTCGCTTTCAGCCAGGCGTTGGTGCGTTCGACGGGCCAGCGGTGGCGTGCGTGCGGATCGGAGGTTTTGAGCCGTCGTTTCTTGCCGCGCCAGACCTCGCGGGTCGGGGTGCCTGCCGGGATTGGCTCGCCGCGGCGGCGTGGCTTGCTGATCCGCGGTTCGATCTGACGCTGACGCAGCGCAGCGTCGATCGCGTTGGAGGCATAACCGCGGTCGGCCCATAGCTCGTCGGGTTGGATTCCGCGCGCGGCCAACGTGTCCAGCAGCGGCAGCAGGTGCCGCTGCTCGTTCTCGTTGCCGGCGGCCAGCCGGACCGCAAGCGGCGCCCCGTGGGCGTCTACGGCGAGGTGGTAGCGGCTGCCGGGTGTGCCGCGCAGCGTGCGCGCGACCTTCTCGCCCCCTTTTTGGCGTCCACCAACGAGGCATCGACGATCACCCGCGACCAGTCGAGCCGGTCAGCGCCGGCGAGCTGCTCCTGCAGCACTCGCAGCGCCGCCTCGAGCAGCCCACGCCGCGACCACTCCTCCAGCCGCCGCCGGCAGGTCTCGCCGCTCGGCAAGCCGAGCTCGCGGTAGGGAACCTCAAGCCAGGGCGTATCGGTGTAGAGGACGAAGAGGATCCCCTCCAAACAAGCGCGCGCCGGATAGCGGTGGCGTCCGGGATAACGAAAGCGACGGGGCGGGTCGGCAAGCAGCGGCCCCAGCCGCTGCCAGAGCGCGTCCGAAACGCGCCACTTCAACGGCCGCGAGCGTCCCACCCGCCGCCTGCGTGATTGAGCACAAGTGTTGTTCATAGCAGCGCCGTTCGACGGCACCGCCCGGGTCCCTGCTCAAATTGAGATCACTTCCTGACCCTTGTCCTCGGTCACGCCCGGCCTCTTCACTACGAACACGATGAAGTCGTCCTCGCTCGTCGCCGGCTCGTCGTTGTGGTCGCCCTCGACGACGACGTCGGCGAAGCCGGCTCGCTCCAGCATCAGGAGTAGCTCGTTCCTGAAGTACAGGCCGATGTTCAGCACGTGGTCCTCTTCGGCCTCGAGCGTTCCGTCGCGCCACTGTTCGGCGTGCATCTCGTACGTCACTCGCTGCGCCAGCGGATCGAGCTCGACAACCCGTGAGCGCAGTCCCAGCTCCGTTCCGTCCGACGCCGGCCTCAACGACTTCGGCCGGGCCGCGGCTTCCGGAAGCGACGCGCGTTCGTCCTTCAGCCAGTACCGCCACAGCTCGGCGTCCGCATAGGGGACCTCGATGTCGACGAGCAGCGTCCCGCCCGGCTCCAGGTGCTCGCGGAAGCGGCGGAGCGCCTCGAGATCCTGCTCGCGCGTGCTCCCCAGCCCGAATGCGCCGCACACGTAGATCGTCCTGTACGTCCGCGGCGGATCGAGCTCGTGCATCGGCTGCGCCCAGAGCGTCGGCGACAAGCCTTCGCGCTCAGCCTTCTCGCGACAGAGCGCAACCATGTCCACCGAGACATCGCAGCCGTCGACATCCAGGCCCGCTCGAAGATACGGAAGGAGCAAGCGGCCGGTCCCGCATGCGACGTCAAGCGCCGGCTGACCGTCGCGCTCGATGTATCTCTGGAAGTACGGGATCTCGTGCGGCCGGAAGTCGTCGTTGAACTCCGACCACCACTTCGCGATCAGGCCGTAGTGCCAGGTTTGCGCGCCGCTTTCCATCTGCCTCCTCTCGTCACCAAAAATTGCCACTGGGTAGGGTCGCATCATGGGCGAGTTGCGCCAGTTACTGGACTTCACGTCCTCCATCGCGGCGGAGTTCCTCGAGTCGCTTCCGCAGCGGCCGGTGCTTCCGGCGCTCGACGTGGACGAGCTCCGTCGGGCGCTTGGCGGGCCGCTTCCCGAGGAAACAACCTCCCCGATCGAAGTGATCGCGGAGCTCGCGCGCGCGGCCGACCCCGGAATCGCCGGGATGCCGAGCGGCCGCTGGTTCGGCTTCGTGCTCGGCGGGAGCCTTCCGGCCGCGCTGGCAGCCGACTGGCTCACCTCCGCCTGGGATCAGAACGCAGGACTGTTTGCGCCGGCGCCTGCTGCGGCCATAGTCGAAGAAGTCGCGGGCGAGTGGATGCGGGAACTGTTCGGGCTCCCTGATGGCGTCTCGTTCGGCTTCGTCACGGGCTGTCAGATGGCGCACGTGACCTGTCTCGCCGCAGCACGTCACCACGTCCTCGCCGCGCACGGCTGGGACGTCGAGCGTGACGGGCTCTTCGGTGCTCCGCGTATCACCGTCGTAACAGGCGCGCAGCGGCATGTGACGATCGACCGTGCGCTCCGCTTCCTCGGCTTTGGCACGGCAGCCGTCGATGTGATTCCCGCCGACGATCAAGGCCGAATCGTTCCGGAAGCGCTGCGTTCGGCGCTCGAGCGGACGGACGGGCCGACGATCGTCTGCGTGCAGGCAGGCGAGGTCAATACCGGCGCGTTCGACGCGCTCGACGAGGCTGCTGACGCTGCCGCGCAACACGGCGCTTGGCTCCACGTCGACGCGGCTTTCGGGATCGGGACTCGCCTTCTGCCGTCACCCCGACGCGCACAGGAAAGCGATGGGAGCGCAGGCCGCGTATCTCATCCAGGCCGAGGAGCACGGGCCGCGCGACCAGCTGGACTGGAATCCCGAGTTCTCGCGCCGCGCTCGCGGGTTTCCGGTCTACGCCGCGCTGCGGTCGCTCGGGCGCAGCGGCGTGGCGAAGCTCGTCGAGCAAGGGTGCGCCCACGCTCGCAGGTTCGGGGAGGAACTGGCGCTTCTCCCCGGGTGCGAGGTGCTGAACGACGTGGTGCTGAACCAGGTGCTCTTCCGCTTCGGGAGCGACGAGGAGACGGAAGCCGTGCTCGCAGCGGTCCAGGCGTCGGGCGAGGCGTGGATGAGCGGGACGATCTGGCAGGGACGGCGTGCGATCCGTATCTCGGTGAGTAACTGGTCGACCACCGACGACGACGTCAGCCGCACGCTCGCGGCGTTTGCCGCCGCCGTTTCCTAACGACCGGGCGGAAGATTACGCGCGAAGTCGCGCATCGCCGCCTCGTCCGGGAACTGGATCACCGCACCTTCGGCACCCGCGTCGAGCATCGCTTCGACTTTCTCCGGCGATGTCCGCGGGATCGCTCGGAGGTCCGGGTGCTGCTCCTTGATTCGCCGCACATGGTCCGCATCGGAGCCCCGCGAGGGATGCCACGCATCGCCGAGCTCTCGCGCCCGGCGCACCGCGCGATCCGAGCTGCCGCCGACCCAGATTTCCGGCAGTGGGGACGGATGGGGCTCCGACGTCGCGTCGTGGAACGACCAGAACTGTCCATCGAAGTCCTTCTCGCCGTTCCAGAGCGCGCGCATCAGCCGGATCGCCTCGTCGGCGCGCCGGCCGCGGCCCTCGAACTCGACGCCCATGAAGTCGAACTCGTCCTTGTGCCAGCCCATGCCGACACCCAGCGTGACGCGGCCGCCCGAGAGCTCCTGGAGCGTCGCGACCTGCTTCGCGAGGTGCATCGGGTTGTGCAGCGGCACGAGCACGATCGAGGTGCCGAGCCCGATCCGCTCCGTCCAGCCGGCGATCCAGCCGAGCGTGACGAGCGGGTCATACACGCGCCCGTACGGATCGACGCCCTCGGGGCCGACGATGATGTGCTCAGGATGACACCGAAATGCACGACGCGAGACTAACCGCGGCGCGCGTGGCGAGGCTGGCGACCGTCGATCCGGACGGGCGGCCGCATCTCGTTCCGATCGTGTTCGCGCTCGACGGCAACACCCTCTACTCGGCGGTCGACCGGAAACCGAAGCGCTCGCAGACGTTGCGGCGAATCGAGAACGCGCGTGCGCGGCCGGACGTCACGATCCTCGTCGACCACTACGAGGACGAATGGAGCCGCCTCTGGTGGATTCGCGTCCGCGGCCGCGCGCGCGTGCTCGACGACGGCGAAGAACGGGAACGCGCGCTCGGGCTGCTGCAAGAGAAGTATCCGCAGTACCGCGACGAGCCGCCCGACGGCCCCGTGCTGGCCGTGGACGTGACCGAGGCGCGCGAGTGGACGGCCTCGGCTACCCAGCCAACCACCCCAGGGCCCGAACGCATTGATCGCTCGTAGCGAATTCTCGGCGTTTGCATCGGTCCCGCCGGGGTAGCCCGAACGGAACCGACTGAAAGGGGTCAGATGGCCAAGATCGAGAGTCCGCGCGAGCTATTCGTCCACAAGCTGGGCGCTGCGCTGACGATGGAGGAGACCATCCTCCGGATGCTCGAAGAGATTGCGGAGAAGGCGAAAGATCCGCAGCTCAAGCAGAACCTCCGCCAGCACCTTCGCGAGACCCAACAGCAGGTTCACAACCTGGAGCGGGCCTTCGCGGCACTCGGGGTCGAGCCCGAGTCGCAGCCCACCGCGACGATCGAGGGGCTCGAGCGAGAGGGCGAGCAGAACCTGAAGGACGTCGACGACTCGCTCAACGACGCGGTCATCCTCGCCGGCGTCATCGAGACCGAGGCGCACGAGATCGCCGTCTACGACGTGCTGATCACGCACGCCGAGGGGATGGGCGAAGAGGACATCGTCGCTTTGTTCCAGGAGAACCTGGAGCAGGAGCAGGCGACGCTGAAGAAGGCGCGCGATGCGACGAAGAAGCTCGCGCAGCGCGTCGGCCAGCCGGTCTAGCGGCGAGCGATCGTGTGCGACCGCGCGCGCCGCGCCACGTCAAGATGGCGCGGTGAGCGCGGTCGCCGTCGTTGGGCTCGGAGCGATGGGAAGTCGCATCGCTCGCCGTCTCCTCGACGCGGGCCACGAGCTGATCGTCTGGAACAGGACTGCCGCGAAAGCTGCTGAGCTCGTCGAGCTCGGGGCGGCTCTGGCGGCGAGCCCTGCCGACGCTGCCCGCCGGGCCGAGGTCGCGATCACGATGGTCGCGAACCCTCAGGCGCTGCAAGACGTGACCGAAGGGCCGAACGGCGTCGTCGCGGGCGTGGACGGCTCGACGACGATCATCGACATGTCCACCGTCGGGCCGGCGGCCGTGTCGCGACTCGCGTCCGTCGTGCCGGAGGGGACAGGTTTCCTCGACGCGCCGGTGCTCGGGAGCGTGCTCGAGGCCGAGTCCGGGACGCTGCACGTCTTCGTCGGCGGTCCGGACTCCTTGGTCGAACGGTGGACCCCACTCCTGTCCGAGCTCGGTTCTCCAACTCACGTGGGTCCGCTCGGCGCCGGTGCGGCGGCCAAGCTCGTTGCGAACACGACGCTCATCGGAACGGTCACCGTCCTCGGCGAAGCAATCGGCCTCGCGCAAGCTCTGGGCCTGTCGCGCGACGCGACGTTCGCAGTTCTGTCCACGACGTCTCTGGGCACGCAGGCGGAGCAACGGCGTGAAGCAATCGAGACGGGCGAGTACCCACCGCGCTTCGCGCTCTCGCTCGCGCGAAAGGACGCGGACCTGATCGCAGCGGCAGCCGCAGCGGCGGGAATCGATCTGCGCGTCGTCGAGGCGGCGCGGTCCTGGTTCAGAGATGCGGATGACGCCGGCTCGGGCGACCGGGACTACTCGGCGGTTCTCGCGCGGATCTTGCAGTCGCGGTAGGTCGACCGTCAGTCCTCGCGACGTCGTCTCTTTCCACGCGGGCGGGACGGAGTGTCTTCGAGTCGCGGCGCTGGATGGCCGTTCTCCATACGCAGTCGTTCGATCGTTTCCGATGCTCCCTCTCGCGTCTCCGGGAACTCCTCCCCCATTCGCTCGCACAGCGCTGCGGCGAGCGCGTAGATCTGACGGACGGTCGGCGATGCCACCCGGTCATTGAACGGCGCGGCGTGTGACGCGTCTGTGTCGGTTCGGCACCAAAGAAGAGGGTCTGACCCGGAAGGTCAGACCCTCTTATGCCCCCCTCTGGTCGTCCCTTACTTCTTTTTCAGCGGGCGAATGTCGCCTGCGCTGAGGTACTTGCCGCCCACGAGCTTGTCCGTCCACGTGCCCTTGCCGGCATCCGTGGCGTGATAGGTGAACTCGTAGCGCACGTACTTGAAGCTTCCGAAGTTGTCCGTGCTCGTGAAGTATGCGCTCAGCCAGTCGTACGTCCCGGCGCACTGGCCTTTCGTGTCGGCGCTCGTGCACTGGAAGTCCTTCGTCCCGAGGTCGCCGCGCGTCGTCAGATGCAGCTTCTGCGTTCCCCGGAAGGTGGTCGTCGACTGGCCTGTCATCGTCCCGCGGATACCCGCCGGGATCGAGGTCTTGCCGCCGGGGCTCGCGCCCGCGATCGTCGCGAACTGGCCCGCGTAGGTCGATGCCGCGCAGAACCGCCCCGGCGCCTTCCGCCACACCCGGACCGTGCGGTTGTACGTGTCGAAGGCCCAGTTGTTGCCGCGGGTGCCCGTGTCCACGTCGCTCTGAACGAGGTAGTGGACGTTCAGTACGAGCGTCCCGGCGCCGCAGCCCAGGTTCTGGGCCGTGGCCGGTGTTCCCGCCGTGGCCGTCGCAGCCAAGCCGAGAGCCAGGACGGCTGCCGCAATGAGCCGTCTCATGCTTAAGGAGACGCGTTTCAACTCGTAAACTTGCGCCGCGCCCGACCCGTGGAGGAAAGCGTCCCCGGCGCGTCCAACATGGAACTTGGGCGGCGAACGCGCCGTCTTCCCGGGCCGTGAGACTTCTCCCATGAACATGCAGCCGGACGTCGCGGAGGCCTTGGCCGCACTCGCCGAGCGGGAGCGGCGGCTGAACGAGACGGTCAACCGACGGACGGCTCAGCTCGACGAGCGGGCGGCGCGGCTCGGAGAGCTGTCCGAGGAGCTCCGCGAGCGGGCCGACGATCTCGCGCGGGAGGAGGGAAAGCTCGACGGGCGCGCCGAGCGGATCGAGACTGCGGAGGCGGCGCTGCGGGGCCGCGAGAGCGCGGTGCGCGAAGGAGAGGTGCGACTGGAGCGGCTTCGCGCGGAGGAGCGCGCGGTCGAGCAGCAAGCGCGGCAGCTCGCGGAGCTGCAGGCGGAGCTCGACGAGCGGGGCGAGTGGCTCACATCAGCCGAGGCAGCGCTGGCGGACCGTGAGCGCCAGGTCGGGGACCTGGAAGAACGTGCGGACGAGCTTGCTCGGCGGCTGGCCGAGACTGCGTCGGAGGGGCGGATCCAAAAGGCATTCATGTCGGAGCTCGACAAGCGCGCGGCGGCGCTCGAGGACGTCGAGGGCCGGCGCAAGGTAGTCGAGCGAAGCGAACGCGAGCTCCAGGAGCAGGTCGACGCAGTCACGCGGCGCGAAGTCCAAGCCACGGAGCTCGAGCTTGCGCTCGAGGAGCAGAAGGCGCGTCTGCGCGCGTCGGAGGAGCGTTTGAATCGGCGGGCGGCGAAGACCGCGGTCACCGAGACGCAGCTCTCCCACCGCACCCGCGACGTCCGTGAGGCGGAGGCACGAGCTGTGTCGTTCGGCAAGCGGGAGCAGTCATTGCGCCAGCGGCGCGACGAGCTCGATCAGCTGGCCGCGCAACTCGACGAACGCGCCGCCTGGGTCGAGTCGGCGATCGCCGGGCTCGGAGAGCAGGAGCAGGTTCTGCTGGAGCGCGAGCGAGAGGCGAAGCAGATCTTGCTCCGCGAACAGGGGCTGGACGAGCGTGAAGCCCAGCTTGACGATCGCGACCGGCAGCTGACGAACGCCGAAGCGGAGCTCGTCGAGTGGGGCCGGCGCATTCGGGCGCAGGACGTCCGTCTGCAGGCCGAAGCGGCCGAGCACGCAGGCTAGGTCGCATTCGGTTTACGCGGCGCGCCGGTGTTCGCGATGCATAGCCGCGCGGAGAGGCTCGCAACGCGTCACAGAGCTGTTCCCGATCCGGCCCAGACGCGTGCGCACTTCCCCGGTACGATCGACGTTGAGGGTGGTGGGCGATGTCCCCACCCGGGTGGGGGCGCGCGCGCGTGTGACTCTTAGAGCTCGTACGCCATCAGGAGGGCGTCGACGTACGCGTTGCCCTGCCGGTAGTGCTGCTTGCGATAGCCCTCCTGGACGAAGCCGAAGCGCTGGTACAGCGCGATCGCCGCTTGGTTGTACGGGAACACGTGCAGCTCGAGCTTGCGGACGTCGTTCTCGCGCGCCCAGTCCGCGGCGGCGGCGAGCAGGGCGCGGCCGATCCCCCGCCGCCGGTGGGACTGCGCGACCATCAGGCCGAGATCCGCAACGTGGCGGCTCGCGGGATGCTGGTCACGCGCGATCGACAGCCGGCCGACGATCGTTCCATCCTCTGCCTCCGCTACGAACACCGCTGCGTGCGGGTACCGCCGGATCGCGCGCAGATAGCGGCGCTCGTCGCCGACGCTGCGCCACCCGTCCTGCGTGGCGAGCCACCCCTCGGGCTCGGCAGCGACCTCGTCGCCGAGCCGCTTCAGCTCCTGCGCGTCGCCCGGATCGGCTGGACGGACAACGAATGTCACCGCACGACCACGCCCGCACCGCCGCGCCGCGGATCGCCGGCCGCGGCGAGCGTCCCCTCATCCGTCCTCTCAACCGCTGCAGCGCCGCCGAAGTAGAGGTTCTGCCGGCGCCAGCGCGTCACGTCCCACCCCATCGCCTCCAGCTTGTCGAGCTCTGCGGGATCGTGCCCGCCCTCGCAATGAAGATGCTCGCCCTCGAGATGCACGCGCGGCCGCCCGATCGCGTCACCCACGCCGAGCCCGTGCTGCACGACATTGACGACGATCTGCATCACCGCACCGCGAAGGCGCAGCGAGCCGGCGCTCCCGACGACGAGTCGCGGGCGGCCATCGTGCAGCACGAGCGACGGGCTCATCCCCGACGACAGCCGTTCACCCGCGCGCGGCGGCTTCGGCAGGTCGAACTCGCCGAGCATGTTGTTCAGATGGATGCCGGTGCCCGGGACGACGATCCCCGAGCCTGCTCCGGTGGACGCCGTCAGCGCAACTGCATTCCCGCGCTCGTCGACGACGGAGATGTGGGTCGTGCCGCGAACGACGACGGCACGCTCCTCGAGCAGCTTCGCGAGGCCGCCCCGCCGCAGCGCGCGGTCGAAGTTCTCTTCCCGCGCATGCGTCTGCTCGCGCATCACGCGGGCCAGCGCGTCGATCGCCTCGGCGCTGCCCGGCCCGCCGGCGTCGTCGAGAAGCCCGAGTCCGAATGCGATCAGGATCCCGCCGGCGCTCGGCGGCGGGTTCGACAGGTACTCGTGACCGCGGAACTCGGTCGCCACCGGACGGCGGCGGACGACCCGGTACTCCTTCAGGTCACGCCGAGTGATGGAACCGTCGCTCGCACGGACGTGGTCGACGAGCGCGCGCGCGAGCTCGCCGCTGTACAGCTCCTTCGCGCCCCGCTCGGCAAGCAGCTCGAGTGTCCGCGCAAGATCCTTTTGAACGAGCGTGTCGCCCGCGACGAGCCGCTCGCCGTCGAGCTCGTAGACCGCACGGCTCTCGGGCGTATGGCGCAGGATCAGATCGAGGATCGCGTGCAGGTACGCCTGCCCTCGCGTCAGCTCGACGCCGGCGCGCGCGAGCTCGATCGCCGGCGTGAAGAGCTCTGCCCACGGCAGCGTCCCGTACGCGCCGTGCGCCTCCTCGAGGCCGAGCGCCGCCCCCGGGACGGCGCACGACGCGGCGCCGATCCGGCACATCTGGGTCGACCCACCGGAAAAGTCGACGTCCACCTCCTCCATCTCCCGCAGGGCCGGGCCCCGAAGGCCCAGACCGGGCATGGCGACGAAGAAGTCCAACACCCGCGTGGAGCGGTCGCGCGCCCGGTGGACGAGCATGAAGCCGCCCGCCCCGGGGCCGGTCAGGGTACTCTCAGCTACCCAGGAGACGAGGGCCGCGCCCACGGCCGCGTCGACCGCGTTCCCACCCTCGCGGAGCACCCTTGCTCCCGCCTCGGCGGTAAGCGGGTGGCCGGCAGCGATTGCGCCTCGCATTCAAGGGAATGTAGTCCGAACCCGACAAACAGAAAGACCCGTTTCGCGTCCGAAAGGAAGCCGTGCTCCTCCAACTAGACCTCCGCTCCCTGGTATCTCGTCGCAGCCTCGCCGCGGCCTGTGTGTTTCTCGCCCTCGCCGCCGTCGTGGTGGGAATCGCGGGACGGCAGGTGCGCTTCGCACTCGGAGGCCTCGAGGACGCACGCCCGATTTGGCTGTGGCTGGCCGCGTTCTGTTTCGTCGGCTCGTTGCTTGCGAGCTCGTCTGTCTGGCGGTCTGCGCTTGCGCTCTGCGGTGGAAGGCTCACACGGTCCGATGCGGCGGCGCGGTACGGGGTCGGGTCGCTGGTGAACAGCCTCGCGCCGATCCGGATCGGCGAGGCGGTGCGATTGACGCTCTTCGCGCGCCGGCTCGAGGGGGAGGATCGCGCGTGGCGGATGGGCGGCGTCTTCGCGGTGATCGCCGCGATGCGCCTGATCGTCTTCGGGGTCATCGTCGCCAGTGCCGCCGCGGTCGGAGCCGTCCCGCTCCGGTTCGTGTTCATCGTCGGCTGCGTCGGCGTCGCGACCGCGGTCGTTGCGCTCGCAACGCGGAATCGCACCCCGCGCAATCACGTCGCGCACCTGCTCGACGCGGTCCGGGAGCTCGGTCGCACGCCGGCGGCAGGCGCGCGGGTCGCGGGCTGGATCGCCGTTTCGACCGGTGCACGCTTCCTCGGTGCGACCGCCGTCGCGGCGGGGCTCGGCGTCCCCAGTCCGGTGCTGGCGGCGCTGATCATCCTGCCGGCGCTCGATCTCGCGGGGCTAATCCCACTGTCTGGGAACCTGGGCATCACGAGCGGCGCAGTCGCGATGGCGTTGCAGGCTCACGGCGTCGGGCTCCAACAGGCGCTCGCGACCGGCATTGCCTTCCACGCCGTCGAGACCGCCGCGGGAATCGCGTGCGGGAGTGCGGGTGTGTTCATGCTCGGGACGCGCAAGCGCGTGTTCGTGCTCGCGGCCTCCGGTGCGGCCGCGTGCATCGCCGCGGCGTTCTGCGCCACGGTGCTCGTACCGCTCGCTTGAGAGTCGTCGTGATTCGCCGGTAGTTCCGAACGTGTGCCACACTGACCCGGCGTGACCGTCCGCGTGTGGGTCATCTGTCTTGCGGCGCTGATCCTCGTCGCCGCGCCTGCCGGGGCGGCCTCGAGGCTGACGCTCGACAACCCGCGCCGTGCCGAGATCGCGGCCGGGCCTGCGGTCATTCGCGACGCGATGCTGCGTCGCCTGGACGCACCCGAGGGATTCTGGGGCGGCGTGTACACGACACGGACGAACGAGCACGCGACCATCTACTCCTCCAACGCATACGCCGTCGACGAAGCGGCGAACCAGCGTTGGGCGGATTTCCTCGCGTCGCTCGTGCACGGGCCCGAGCTGTCGCTCGTGTCCGTCTACCTGGCGCCGCCGTCCCAGGTGTCGGCGATCTGCGGCGGCGAGGACATCCTCGGCTGTTACGGAGACGACCGCCTCGTCGCGCCGGGCGAGGACATGTTCGAGGTGTCCGCCGAGTCGGTGATCACGCACGAGTACGGCCACCACATCGCCGCCAACCGGTCGAACGCGCCCTGGCGGGCGCTCGCGTACGGGACCAAGCGGTGGGCGTCGTACGAACAGGTCTGCCGCCGCACACGGGCGCATGAGTTGTTCCCTGGTGCGGAGGGAGGGCTCGTATACCTGTTCAACCCCGGCGAGGTGTTCGCCGAGACGTACCGGCTGATGAACGAGCGGAAGGCCGGGATCCCCGAGACGCCGTGGCGCGTCGTCGACGAGAGCCTGCAGCCGAACGACCACGACCTCACGCTCGTCGAGCAAGACGTCATGCAGCCGTGGAGTGCAAACCACACCGTCACGATCGCGGGGCGCTTCGCAGCACGCGGCTCGTCGGTACGAAGCTTCAATGTGGCGACGCCGCTGGACGGAGCCTTCACCGCGTCGGTGCAAGGGAGCCCCGTACTGCGGCTCGATGTCTTCTCCGGCAAGAAGCGCCTCGTGCGGGGGACGAGGTCAACGGCGGGGACCGTCTGCGGGCCGCGGACGCTCACTTTTCGGGTGACGCGGACGGCGGGGAGCGGCGCATTCAAGCTGGCCGTGTCGCTGCCGTGACGTCTTAAACACTTCTTAGGCAGGTCTTAGCCCGCTCTCACTGGGCCCTGGTTCCCTGAGCCCAGCCTCCGGGCGACCTACACTCAGAACATGTTCTACGTCACCTACATGGTCAGCGAGCTGCGGCGACGGCGCGGGCGCACCGTCCTGACCGCTCTCGGTCTCGCTGTCGGCGTCGGCCTCGTCGTTGCCGTCAGTGCTTTGTCGACCGGGCTCGACCGCGCGCAGGCCAAGGTGCTGAAGCCGCTGACCGGCGTTGGCACCGATCTGTCGGTCTCGCGGCCGGTGCGCTTCACGGCGGGGACACCGACAGGCCAAGGGCCGCGCGCGTTGCCGCGGGCAGAGCGGAGTCGGCTTCAGCAGGAGAACGGCGGCTTGCGGTTCGGGCTCCAGAATCTCGGCAAGCCCGGCGCCAAGTTCACACATGATTCGTTCCTCTCGACCTCGCAGCTGACATTCCCGCAGAGCGAGGTGGCGAAGGTCCGCACGATCTCGGGCGTGAAGAGCGCGGCAGGCGGGTTGACACTGACTGTGCTGCATCTCTCCGGCAGAGTGCCCAAGCAGGGTCGGCAGTCGCGACCGCTCGCTCCCAGGCAGAACGACACTCGAGTCGGCCCGCCGAGCAGCCTCAACTTCGACTCCCGCACCGTCACCGGCGTCGACTGGAGCACTCCCGACGTCGCCGCCGTCACACCCGGCCAGATCGTCGCGGGCCATTACCTCGAGTCCTCCAAGCAGGCCGTGCTCAATCTCAGCTACGCACGGCGGAAGAACATCCATCTCGGCGACACGATCTCGTTCGGCACCACGAAGCTGCACGTCGTTGGCTTCGCGCGAACGCCGCTGGGGGGCCAGGCCTCGGACGTGTACATGGATCTCGGCGTCCTGCAGAAACTCTCCGGCCGGTCCGGACGGATCAACACGATCTACGTGCGCGCGACGAGCGCTTCGCAGGTCGGCCGGGTCGCGACGGCGATCCGCACGCGCTTCTCGGGTGCTTCTGTGACAACCGCGAAGGATCTCGCTGACCGAGTCAGCGGCTCGCTGATCGACGCGAAGAACCTGACGAAGAAGCTCGGCACGGCTCTCGAGATCGTGGGGTTGCTCGCCGCCTTCCTGATCGCAGGGCTGCTGACGCTGTCGTCGGTGACGAAACGGATCCGCGAGCTCGGGACGCTGAAGGCGCTCGGCTGGTCGCAGCCGCTCGTCGTGCGTCAGGTGACGGGCGAGTCGCTCCTCCAAGGTGTGCTCGGGGGAGTGCTGGGAATCGCCGTCGGCGTCATCGGCGCGGCGCTGATCTCCGCCTTCTCTCCGACGTTGAGGGCGACGGTCGCACAAGCCGCGACGCAGGCGGGCCCCGGCTTGGTGGGCGCATTCGGCCAGGGGAATGTCACCGCCGGCTCGACCACGGTCGCCCTGGACGCGCCCGTGAGCATCGGCCTGATCGCGCTCGCAGTCGGTCTCGCCGTACTGGGCGGGCTCCTCTCCGGCGCCGTCGGCGCGCTCCGCGCTTCGCGTCTCCGTCCTGCCGACGCTCTTCGACACATCGATTGATAGGAAGACAGTGACCGTGACCGACATCCATCCTCGCCCGCTCTACGAGCTTCGCGGCGTGACGAAGACGTACGGGCAAGGTGCCGGACAGATTCATGCGGTGCGCGAGCTCGACCTGACGATCGACGAGGGCGAGCTCGTTGCGATCGCCGGGCCGAGCGGCTCGGGAAAGACGACGCTGCTGCAGCTGCTCGGGGCACTCGACCGCCCGACGAACGGCCAGGTGCTGTTCGAGGGACGCGATCTCGGCAAGCTCGCCGACGGCGAGCTGACGAAGCTCCGGGCCGCAACGATCGGCTTCGTCTTCCAACAGTTCAACCTGATCCCGACCCTCAACGCCCGCCAGAACGTGGAGGTGGCGCTCGCGCCGCAAGGTCTTCCTGGAGACGTACGTCGGAGCAAGGCCGAGCACCTGCTCGCTTCGGTGGGGCTCGAGCGGCGCGGCGACCACCTCCCGTCCATGCTCTCGGGTGGCGAGCAGCAACGAGTCGCGATCGCGCGCGCGATGGCGAACGAGCCGCGGGTGCTGCTGGCCGACGAGCCGACCGGCAACCTCGACTCGGTGACGGGCCAGGAGATCATGGCCTTGCTTCGCTCGCTGTCGTTGGAACGTCAGCAGACGATCGTCGTCGTCACGCACAACCAGGAGATCGCAGCGACAGCAGGGCGCGTCGTCCGGATGCAGGACGGCGCAATCGTCGACGGAGAACCAACGGTGGCGGAAGCCGGCCGCTAGTCCGCGCCGGCACGCTTTCGTCGCGAATCCGTCACCCACGCGCGCGAAAAGGCGCGGTAACGTGACTCTAGGGGTTCGCGCGCACCCCCCACGGGGGCTGCGGCCGACACGGACGTAAGGGGCCTGTCCGAGTCAGCTGCGCAGGAACGACGGCGGTTCGAGCTCGTCCTCCGGCGCAGTAAGCGCGCCGACGAAGCTGCGGGAGCGCTGCGGCGCTCCGAAGCCGGTCGCGACCACGGTCACCCACACCTGGCCCGTCAGCCGCTCGTCGATCGTGGCGCCGAAGATGATCTGCGTGTCCTCCGTCGCGGTCTGCCGGATCACCTCGGCGGCCTCGTTCACCTCGAGCATCCCGAGGTCGTCGCCGCCGGCGATCGACAGCAGGATCCCCTTCGCGCCGCGCAGCTCCATGTCGATCAGCGGCGAGCGCAGCGCGCGCTCCGCGGCCTCGCGCGCACGATTCTCGCCGCCCGACGAGAAGCCGATCCCCATCAGGGCGGTGCCGCTGCCCTCCATGATCGTGCGGACGTCCGCGAAGTCCAGATTGATCAGCCCAGGGAGCGTGATCAGGTCGCAGATCCCCTGCACACCCTGGCGCAGCACGTCGTCGGCGATCTTGAACGCATCCAGCATCGACGTCGTCCTGTCGAGGACCTCGAGTAGCCGCTCG
The DNA here is from genome assembly GCA_005885125.1 of Actinomycetota bacterium. Lineage (GTDB taxonomy): Bacteria > Actinomycetota > Thermoleophilia > Gaiellales > Gaiellaceae > 3-1-20CM-4-69-9. Next base: position 31,390 of record VAXU01000026.1, on the reverse strand, counting down.
TTCGGGATCACGATCGTCGTGTCGCACGCGGCGCGCAGCTCGTCGATGCCGACCAGCGCCTGCGAGCGCCGCTTCGTCCCTTCGAAGTTGAACGGCAGCGTCACGATCCCTACCGTCAGCGCCCCCAGCTCGCGCGCGATCTTCGCCACGATCGGCGCGCCGCCCGTCCCCGTGCCGCCGCCCTCGCCTGCGGTGACGAAGACCATGTCCGCGCCGCGGAGCGCCTGCTTGATCTGGTCGTACGCCTCCTCTGCGGCCTGGCGCCCGATCGTCGGCTCCGCGCCCGAGCCCAATCCCTTCGTCAACTCGCGCCCGATGTGGATCTTCGTCTCGGCGTCCGACATCTGCAGCTGCTGCAGGTCGGTGTTGACGGCCACGAACTCCACCTGGTTGATGCCGGCGTCGATCATCCGGTTGACGGCGTTCAGGCCTGCGCCGCCGACGCCGACGACCTGGATCTTGGCCAGGTAGGAACCGACTGTTCCGGTTGGCACGCGGTGCAGTCGGGGTGCGGGCTCCGGGATCGTCTCGACGTAGCGGGTGACCGGCGGCTCGGGCACCGTCGGCGGCGCCGGCGTCGGGGCGGATGCGGGTGGTTTCGCCTGCGGCTCGGGCCGGCGTGGCCCCGGTTCGGGCACCGGCTCGTGCTTCGGCGGCGCCGGAGCCTCGACCTCGTCCTCCCACGTCGGGACGTGCTCGACCGTCGACTCGTGCGGCTCTTCCGGCGGCGCGCCCTGCTGGGTCTGCTCCTGCTGCCGCTGTGCCGCCTCGGTCGCCTTGAAGAGCTCCGCGAGCGGGCCCTCACGCATGCTCGCGCGCTTTCGCGCCATTGAGCACCTCCTTGGCGAGATCGCGATAGAGCTCGGCCGCCTCGCCGCGCGGATCGTACGAGAGCACCGACTGCCCCTTCACCGGCGCCTCCGCGTAGCGGATGGTCTTGCGGATCAGCGTCTTGTAGACGAGGTCGCCGAAGTTCTCCTTCAGGATGTCGACGGCCTCCTTCGAGTGCAGCAGCCGCTTGTCGTACATCGTCGGCAGGATCCCGTCGATCGCCACGTCGGGGTTCAGGTTCTCGCGGATCATCGAGAGCGTGTTCTCCAGCTGGACGAGACCGCGCAGCGAGAGGTACTCGCACTGGACGGGGACGATCACGCCGTCGGAGGCGACCAGCGCGTTGATCGTCAGCAGGCCGAGCGACGGCGGCGTGTCGATGAGGATGTAGTCGTACGTGGCCTTGACCGAAACCAGCGCCTTCTCGAGCGCGCGCTCGCGGCCGATCATCGAGGACAGCGCGAGCTCGGCGCCGGCGAGGTCGATCGAGGAGACGGCCACGTCGATCTCCGCCGGCCGGATGATCTCCTGGATCGGGAGCTGGTGGACGAGCACGTCGAACATCGACCGCTCGATCTCGTCGGGGTTCCATCCCTGGCTCATGGTCAGATTGCCCTGTGGGTCGAGGTCGATCGTCAGGACGTTGAAGCCCTGCTCCTTGAGGGCGACCGCGAGATTCAGGGTCGTCGTCGTCTTCGCCACGCCGCCCTTCTGGTTGGCGAAGGCGATCACTCTCTTCACGTGGTTCCCCTTACCGGACGAAGATCCGCGTGTGTTCGGACGCGGAAGTAGGCGTGACAGCCCCATCGGGCGGTCTTTCGGGCCAGGATAGCTGTTTCCTCCAGGGGTTCTGATGATGGCGTGGGCCTCGGACGGCCGGGTACGGTCTTGGGGTGCTCGACCGGAAGTGGTGGACGCTGATCGTCGTCTGCGCGGCGATCTTCATGCTGCTGCTCGACATCACGATCGTCAACGTGGCCCTGCCGCCGATCGCGCGGGACCTGAACGCCAGCTTCACGGACCTGCAGTGGGTGATCGACGCCTACGCGCTGACCCTGGCCACGTTCGTCCTCAATGCCGGCTCCCTCGCCGACCTCCTCGGGCGGAAGAAGGTCTTCGTCGGCGGCGTCGTGCTCTTCACGGCCGCCTCGGCCCTCTGCGGCGCGGCGAACTCGTCGCTGTTCCTGATCCTGGCGCGCGCGGCCCAGGGAATCGGCGGGGCGATCATGTTCGCGACCTCGCTCGCGCTGATCTCGCAGGAGTTCCGAGGCCGGGAGCGCGGCACCGCGTTCGGGATCTGGGGCGCGACCACGGGCGCCGCGGTTGCGATCGGCCCACTGGTCGGCGGGGGGCTGACAACCTGGCTGTCTTGGCGCTGGATCTTCTTCGTGAACATCCCGATTGGGATCGCCACCGCTGTGATCGCCGTGCTCTACGCTCGCGAGTCGCGCGACCCCGAGCACGGCGGCGCCGACTGGGTCGGACTCGTCACGCTGAGCGTCTCCCTATTCACCTTCGTGTACGCGCTCCTCCGCGGGAACGACAAGGGATGGTCGAGCGGGCTGATCCTGGGAATGCTCGTCGGGGGCGCAGTCTTGCTCGCGCTGTTCGTCGTTTCCCAGTGGCGCGGAAGCCGGCCCATGATCGACCTCTCCCTCTTCGGCCGCCCCGCGTTCGCCGGCGCGCAGATCACGGCGTTCACGCTGTCGGGCGCCGTGTTCGCGATGTTCCTCTATCTGACGCTGTACCTGCAGAACTACCTCGGCTTCTCGCCGATCCAGACAGGAGTCCGGTTCGTGCCGATCACCGTGCTCGCATTCGTCTGCGCGGCGGCGTCCGGGAAGCTCACCGCGCAGATGCCCGTGCGGCTGCTGCTCGCCGCGGGGCTCTTGCTCTGCGCCGTCGGGCTGTTCCTGCTGCGCAACATCACGGTCGACTCCTCCTGGACAGCGCTGCTCCCCGGGTTCATCCTCATGGGCGCCGGCGTCGGCTTGACCAATCCGGCGCTTGCGTCGACCGCGATCGGCGTCGTGCCGCCGGCGCGTGCGGGAATGGCGTCGGGAACGAACTCGACCTTCCGTCAGGTCGGGGTCGCGACCGGAATCGCCGCGTTCGGCGCACTGTTCGAGCACCACGTTCGCGCGGCGTTTCCCGGCATCCATGGTGCGCAGCTGAGCGCGCTCGCCTCCGGGCGGCTGAATGAGCTGGCCGGCCAGGCGAACCAACAGCTTGTTCGTCATGTCGACCAGGTGTTCGTCGGCGGCTTGCGCGAGCTCTTCCTGATCGGAGCGTGCATCGCACTCGCCGGCGCGGTGCTCGCGCTTGCACTCGTGCGGCAAGAGGACTTCACCGCCGAAGCGGGACACGAAGCGGAGCTCGTCGCAGGTTAGTAGGCGGCGACGGCGGCCGTTCGCCGGAGGCGCGCGGCGAGATGCCACAGGCCGGCGACCGCGCAGATCACGGCGCCGGCGAGGATGATCAATCCCTGTGCCGCGACGGCGAACGCAACGGCTTCCGCCTTCGGAACGTCGCTGACGATCAGGATCGCAGCGCCCGCACCGGCCTGCGTCGCCGCGCCGACCGGTGCGATCGGAAGCGCTGCAGATGCAGCTGACGCACACAGGAATGCGAGGGCGAGCGGGAACGACGCGCCGACGGCGAGCGCCTGCAACAGCACGAACACCGCCAGTGCACGCAGCGCCCACGAGACGCTGATCAGCATCCAGGCCTGCCAGGCGCTGCGGCGGCAAGCGCAATGCTCCTGCAACCAGCGCCCGAGCTTGAACCGTGCGACCCACCCGACGCGGGCGAGGCGCGGCAAGAAGAAGACGAGCAGCGCTGCCGCGAGCCCGGCGGCGGCGACGAGTGCGAACCCGATCTGCACGCTGCCCTTCTCCGACGCGGCTGCGGCGACGGACGCCGCAGGCGTCAGCGCCGCGGAGTCCAGGAGCCCGACGACCACGATCGTCAGGCAGATCGCGCCGAAACCTGCGGTCTTGCCGGGAAGCCGGCGGACGACCGCGATCCGGATCGCCTCGTCGAACCGTCCGGGCAGCGCGACTCCGCCGACCGACGCAGCACCACCAGCGGCGGCGAGCGTCAGCGCCTGCGGTCGCTCGTGCGGCGCGAACAGCCGCTGCCAGCCCCACGCCTTGAAGGCGTAGGCGGCGATGAAGAGCACGCCCGCGGCGGACACGAGCAGCGGGTCGGCGTTCGAGAGCGGCCAGCCCGCGTGGAGGAAATGGTGCGTGGCGAGCGCAGCAGCGGTCAGCGCGCCGGCGACAACGATGGCGTTGACGGCGATTCGAACGCGACGAGACCTGAAGGCACGGAACGCTCTCCCCATTGAGGGGGGTATCGGGCGACGCGAAAGGAAGCTGGAGACGCGAATGAGGGAGGACCGGCCTTTAGGGCTGGACTACGAGTAGCAGGAATCCAACGAGTTCGCTAAGTCGAGCGCTACTCCTCGGGCGCGACCGGAGGCAGTTCCGTGAGTAGCCCGAGGCCGCGGAAGTAGATCTGGTTCGCGCGCGGGTAGTAGCAAACGTCGTCCGGTCGGCGCGTGCCGTAAGCGAGATACGTCATTCCCTCGTCCCCCGCCACGAGGTAATGCCCGATTCCGGTCCCCGGCGGCCGCGAGATCACATGGCCCGCGTGGATCGGGTGCTCCTCGCGCTCGGCACCGTGCGCGGCTCGGAGCGGCGCAGGCCAGAGCTCGATCCGTCCCGAGCCCGCGAGGACGACGAAGATCTCCTCGTCCGCGGAGTGACAATGCGGGTCGGCGCCGTCCTCGCCGGGTCCCTGGCTCGCGAGGTTGAGGCCTGTGCGCACCGAGCCGGCCTCCGCAGCAAGCCGCTTCCAACGGCCGTCGTACTCGCCTGCGACATCGTCAACATTGACGATGTTCGCGGGCCGCGGCGACGCCTCGGGCAGCTCGGGCTCGCCCGCCTCGACCTCGCGGTCCCATGCGCGGGGGCCCTGCGAGACGTCGACTGTCACGCCGGGGTAGTTGCCGATCACGTTCGTGCGCGGAAAGTGCGTGTACCTGGCGATGATCCGCTCCCCGAACGCGAGCACGTCGAGGCCCTCGTCGCCTGCACGCAATGTGTGCTCTTCGGCGACGCGATAGACGATGCAGTCGCCTGGCCCGATCTCGTAGGTCTTGCCGTCGTGCCACGACAGCCCGGAGCCGGCGAGCATGAAGAAGATCTCCTCCGCGTCGAGCTCGCGGTGCACGGGAGTGGACCAGCGTCCCGGATCGATCTGGATGCGGTTCACCCCGATGTGCTGCGAGCCTGCCGCTTCGCCGAGATCCGTCCACGTCCCGCACATGTGACCCTTCTCCAGGCGGACGGCCTGGACGTCGTCCCAGTGCGCGATCACTCCAGCTCCTCGCCGTCCCAGTAGTCGAGCATGTCTACGCGACCGATCACGCCGACGCCGCGCCAGAAGAGCTTCTTCGAGCGCGGGTACCAGCAGATGTCGTTCGGCTCGCGTGTTCCCCACGCGATGAGGGTCAGCGTGGTGTCGCCGGCGCGGAACGCATGGGCGACGCCGGTGCCCGGCGGGCTCGCGACGACCGTGCCGCGGCGGACCGGCTGTGTCTCCGGTCGATCGTCGAACTCCGCCGCACCGCGCGGTGACGGCGTCAGCTCGAGCGTTCCGTCGCCGCCGAGGACGACGAAGATCTCCTCCTCCGCCGAGTGCGCGTGCGGTGGTCCCGAGAGGATGCCCGGCTCGCACTCGATGTGGCAAGACCCGTCCAACGGGAGCCCGCCGCGCTCCCGAGGTGGCGCCTGCGCCTCCCGCCGCGCACTTCGGGCTCGACGTCGGCAACGTTCACGATCGTCGGCACGCGCTCGGGCTCGGGCTCGGGCCACTCGAGCGCCGGCTCACGGTCCCAAGGATGGCTGTCCGTGTGGACTTCCGCCCAGCCGGTGACCGTCCACATGCTGCCGCCACGGGGGAGCTCTCCGACAGGCGTGTACTCGCGCGCGCCGAACGCGAGCACGTCGAGTCCGTCGTCGCCCGCGCGAATCGTGTGCGCTTCGTGGAAGTTCTTGTAAACGATGCAATCGCCCGCGCGGATCTCGTAGGCCTTCTCGTCCAGCCACGTGAGACCCGAGCCGCCGAGGACGTAGAAGATCTCCTCCGCCTCGCCGTGGACGTGCGCCGGCGTCGGCATCTCGCCCGGCTGGAGCTCGATGCGCTGGACGCCGCAGCGGTAACTCCCTGCGGCGCCGCCGAGATTCGACCACGTGGCGGCCATCTCGCCTCGTTCGTTTCGCCGTTTCTGAACGTCGTCCCAGTGCGCGATCCCCACGCGCGCGACTCTACGCCGTAGACATCGCTTGCGATGTCGATTCAGAGGAGGTGTGGGCTTCGCCCGCGCCTCCGTCTCAACCCGCTCCTGGGTCAGCCCGCCGTCCGAATCGGCGGACGCAACGCCACGGGTTGCGCGAGAGCCAAATCGCAGCGTTCGAGCGCAGCGGCGGCGCGTTCGTCGGCTTCGAGCCGGGCCCAGGCTTCCGCATCGTGGACGAGTCCGCGCAGCTCCTCGAGCAGCACCGCGGGGGGAGCGCCGTCCCGCTCGAGCACGTCGATCCGGTCGAGCCGTTCGATCACCGCGCGGGCCTCGTCCATTCCCTCGACGGTAGCTCGGCAAAATGCACGGGACCGTGACGCATTCGTGCCGGATTCTGCTCGTCGCAGCGACCTTGCTCGTCGCGCCTCATCCGCACGTCGGTCACGCTGCGACGCACGACCGGACGGTCGTCCGGCACGCGCTGCTCGGCCGTTCGGCGTTCGGCCGCCCGATCAGGATCACCGAGCTCGGCGACCCGGACGAGCGCCGAAAGCTCCTCGTGATCGGTTGCATCCACGGGAGCGAGTGCGCGGGAATCGCGGTCGCGCGCGAGCTCGCGCGCGGGGCGCCGCTTGCAAACGCGGATCTCTGGATCGTCGAGAACCTGAATCCGGACGGCTTCGCCGCGGGCACACGCATGAACGGGCGCGGAGTCGACCTGAACCGAAACTTCCCCTGGCACTGGCGCCCGCTCGAATCGCCGGGATCCCTGCACTACGCGGGCCCTCGGCCGCTCTCCGAACCCGAGTCGCGCCTCGCCGCACACCTGATCCTGCGGCTGCGACCCGCGGTGACGATCTGGTTCCATCAGGCGCTCGACGTCGTCGACGAGTCGGGCGGAAGCGTGACGATCGAGCGGCGCTTCGCGGATCTCGTCGGGCTTCCCCTCGTTCGCCTCCCTCGATATCCCGGCAGCGCGACGTCGTGGCAAGACCATGTTCTGCCGGGCACGACGGCGTTTGTCGTCGAACTGCACGGCGGCGCGCTCTCGGCGTCAGAGGTGGGCCGATTTGCATCGGCGGTTCGCACGCTCGCGGCCCCCGACGAAGACTCACCGCGAGGGAACCTCCTCGCGCCCTTGGGTGTAACCTCTCCAAGCGAGTAGGAGGGGGTTTCGATGAGACGGGTGCTGGCCGCCGCGCTGCTTGCGGTGTCGATTCTGGCGGTCACGTCGAGCGCGGAGGCGAAAGCACCTCCGAGCGGGTTCCAGGTCTGTGGGCGGACTGCGTGCGCCGCGATCGACGCATTCGCCGACGCCGAGCCACTGGCCTGGTCGTTCCAGCAGGGAGAGGCGCGCACCGGGTACTACGTGCCGCTCCTGAATGCGTTCCGGTACGTGGGCTCGCCATCGGGTCCGGAGTCGGCCGGCGCGCTCGTCCATTGGATCAAGCTGGGCCAAGGCGTGCGCACGGTGCTCGAGCGGCTCACGTCGACGCTCCAGCCGTTTTCCGCCCCGATCCCGTCGCTCGTGACGGTCGGTGGGAAGCCGGTGCAGGATCCGGCGAGCTACCTGCGGCTCTGGTCGGTGGGAACTCCGACCTATACCTGGCCGCCGACGGGTTTCACGGGGATCAAGGTCACGTCCGATCTGGTGAGTCCGTGGACCGACGGCGCGGCGCACCTGAGCATCTCGCGCCGTGGCGGTTTTCTGATGCGGGACTCGACGGTCTACCGCATTCCGACGCAGCTCGCCCGGCTCGTCCGCGCACGCGCGTCGCTTCGATGAGCCGACTGCCGGTTGCCGCAGTCCTCGCAAGCCCTGTGTTGGTGTTCGCGACGGGCGCCGAGGCCAAGGCGCCGCCAGACGGCTTCCGGCTCTGCGGCGGGTCTGCGTGCGTGTCGCTGGCTGGGAACGACGCGGAGACCGTCGCGGTCAGTCTCTTCTACGGCGCAGGCGTCACGTTCATCGGGCCGACTGCCGTGCCGTCGGACTTCTACGTCTTGCGGTGGCAGTTCGCGAACCAGCGGCCGGAATCCGGGTACTACATCGGCGACTCGCGCCTGGTCCGTCTCTTCGGCGCCGCCCTGGGTGGGAGCACCTCCTTCGACGCCGCGGTGTCGTGGCTCCGTCCGAGCCCCGGCGCACTGCAGGTCCTTGGTCGTCTGAGCGCGGGCATCAAGCCAATGCCGGCGCCGACGATCACGCGCGTGACAGTTGGTGGTCGCCCGGCGCGCGACCCGGCGAGCTACGCGCGGTTGTGGGCGGTCGGGTCAGCTGCGTTGCCGGCGCATCCAGTCGGCTGGCTGCGCGTGCGAATGACAACAGTGGCGCAAAGCCCGTGGAGTGACTCCTTGACGGACGTACGCGTGTCGCGCCGCGGCGGGTGGCTCTATCGCGACGGAACGTTCTACCGCGTCCCGGCGAAGTTCGCAGCGCGCATTCGGGCGCGGCAGTCGCTTCGCTAAGCAGTCGACTACAGGAGGCTGATCCCGCCGTCGCAGCGGAGGATCTGGCCGGTAATCCAGCCGCCGCCCGGCGAGCACAGGAAGGCGACGAGCTCCGCCGAGTCCTCGGGGCGGCCGAGGCGACCGAGTGGCGTGCGCTCTTCGATCTGCGCCGAGAGGTTGGGCGTCATCCACCCGGTGTCGACCGGGCCCGGATTGAGCGCGTTCACCGTGATTCCGAGCGGCGCGAGCTCGATTGCAGCGGCGATCGTGATCCGGTCGAGCGCCCCTTTACTAGCGCCGTAGCCGACCTCGTCGATCACGGCGTCGCTCGTGTAGCTGACGATGCTGCCGCGCTCGCCGCGAAAGCGGCGTGCGAACTCTGCCATCAGCAACATCGAACCGCGCGCGTTGACGGCGATGTGACGATCGAAGTCCTCGACGCTCGTGCTCACCACGCCGCCGTGTTCGGAGTGCGCGTGCGCCATGATCAATGCCGTCACGTCGCCGGCAGCGTCGAAGATGCGCGCCGGTGCATCGGGCTCGGAGATGTCGGCCTGGATGTCGACCTCGCGCGCCTCGCCCACGTCGGACCGAGGAAAGCCGGCGGTGACGACCTCCCAACCGTCGCGCTCGAGCGCCCGGACGGCTGCAGCGGCGAGCCCGATGCGGCGGCTCGCCCCGGTGACGAGCGCCGCGGGCATCAGCTCGCGAGCGCGCGGGCGACCGAGGGCGGGCGCGCGGCCGGTGCCGGGCGGAGGCCGAGGATCGTCTCGTCGAGCATGCGGACGAGTGTCGCGCGGTCGCCGCGCACGAGCGTCTCGACGAGCGCGCGACGGACGAGGTCCGACTCCGGATCGCCGGCCAGGCGCACCTGGGCGTCAGCACGTTCGCGGCCGTCCTCGCCGAGCAGGATCGCACCGCGAACGACGGCCGCCCACAGCCCGTCCGTTCCTCCGAGCAACGCGACGAGCGACTCGCGCAGCTGTTCCGCTCGGAACGGGCCGTCCTGGAACAGCGAGAGCTCCCACCGGTCGAGCGCCTCGCCGAGATCGGGGTCTTCGTCGGCCGCCGCGAGCCGCGTACGCAGGTCGGCTGCGAGCGCGCCGCGGAAGGAGTCGAGCCGGGTCGGTTCGCCCGCGGGCTGCGTGGCGGCGATTGGCAGGACGGGCCTGACGCCGTACGGACGCCAGTCGAGCCGCTCGAACAGGACCGGCCCGGCGGCGATCGGCGCCGCTGCGGCGAGGCGGATCGCCGTCACCGCGTCCGCGATCTCGCCGGGCGCATCGGGCGGCTCGGTGTCGCCGCGCGGGAGGGCACGCTCGAGCTCCAGCACGCAGATCCGGTCGGGCTCGCGGCCGAAGTCGACGGGGAGCAAGCCTCCCGCCTCCGGCCAGAGCTTCGCTACCTCGCCCGTCGCCGCCGTTCGCACGCGAATCCCGCCGCCGAGGTCGACAGCCTGGCCGCCGAGCGTGATCCCGACGAGCGGAGCCACAGCGCCGTACGAGTGGCCGGCGCCGAACAGCGACTGCTCGAGCTCCGCGTATGCCTTGTCGTACGCCGCGTCGTCCCAGTCGAACCCGCCGCACAGCTCGGCCGTGCGCGCGAGCAACGGGAGCAGGACGCTGGCGAAGAGCCCGTCGTCGTCAGACGCGCGCGGACTTGCATGCGCGCGCGCGAAGATCGCCGCCGCAGGCTCGCGCTTGAGGTCGTCGATCGCGATGCGCGCGTCCTCGCGACGCGTGAGCCGGTGCGCACGAACCTCGACGAACGGGCGGACGAGCGGACGGTACTCGTACAGCGCCGGCCGGTCGAACGACGTGTGCTCCTCGAAGGCGAACGGGACGTCGGCGCCGTCGTCGATGTCCCCGAGCAGCGTGCGAAAGGCGCCGAGGCAGAAGCCGCGGAGCGAGCGATACAGGTGCGGAGCACGCACGGCCACGGGTTCCGTCTACGGCGCGCGCATCACCTCTCCTTCGCAGCCGTCCAAAAGCGGGTCAGACCCGGAGGGTCTGACCCTTTGGTCTCAGCGCGGGCCCGGCTGGCACTGCGGGCACCAGTACGCCATCCGTGCGCTGTCGCCCTGCGGCCACGAGCGGATCGGCAGGCCGCAGCGCGGGCACGGTCGTCCTTTCCGTCGATACACGCGAGCCCGCCCGCGGATGCCGTCGAGGCGTCCCTTCATCAACCCGTGCGCCTCGTGGAGGACCGCGCGCAGCTCGTCGTCGCCGACGTCCGCGAGCGGCCGCCACGGCGACACTTCCGCAGCCCACAGACTCTCCACCTTCCAGACGTTCCCGATGCCGCCGATGAGGCGCTGATCGAGCAGCGCGTCCCCCACCTCGCGCGTCTGCTCGATCGCCCGCAGGTTCCGCAGCATCGCGTCGAAGTCAGGCGGCTGCGCGAGGATGTCGGGCCCGACGCGGCCGGCGACCCCACGGTCGAGCTCGAGCACCGATCCGCCCGACAGGACGCCGACGTGCTGCTCGCCACGCAGCACGAGCCACGGCACGCCGAAGATCTCCGCGTTGCGCGGCAGCACGCGCCAGCGTCCCTTCATCCGCATGTGGACTGCGTAGGACGACTCCGCCTTCGAATCGAAGCAGCAGGTTCTTGCCAACCGCCTCGACCGCTTCGAGCCGCCGTCCGTCGAGCAGCGGGGCGAGCTGCTTCACGGCGGCGCGCGGATGCGGTGTCTCGACCTCGAGCTCCTCGCCGACGAGCGCCTGCAGCCGCCGTGCCGCGCGGTGAACGGCATCTCCCTCGGGCATGGCGGCAAATGTACTGCCGGGTTACTATCGACCTATGAGCGAAGCGGGCGCCGCGTCGGTCTCGGCGCAACATCCGATCCGCCTTCGCGTCACGGACGACCTGCGGCGCACGCGGTCGACGGTCTTCTTCCGGCTCTTCCTCGGGATTCCGCACTTCTTCTGGGAAGCCCTGCTGTCGATCGTCGTGATCCTGGCGGTACTCGCGAATTGGTTCGCGACGCTGTTCGCAGGTCAGTCGCCTCCCGGCCTGCACTCGTTCATCGCGGGGTACCTCCGCTACGCGACGCACGTATCGGCCTATATGTTCCTGATCGCCGACCCGTATCCGGGGTTCTTCCTGATCAACCTGAAGCAGGACTATCCGGTTGACCTCGAGGTCGATCCGCCCGATGTCCAGAGCCGCTGGACGGTGGGGTTCCGGATCATCCTCGCGATCCCGGCGATGATCATCACGCAAATCCTGCGGTACCTGTCGGGCGCCCTGGCCGTCTTCAGCTGGTTCATCGCGATCTTCACGGCGCGCGTGCCGGAAGGGATCAGGAACTTCGCTGCGTTTGCCCTCCGTTACGAGACGCAAACCTACGCGTACATCGCGCTGCTGACCCCGCGGTACCCGAGCTTCAACGTCGGCGTCAACTAGCCCTCCTCTCTAGACAAGCATCGCCTGCCGATCTAGGCTCTCCCGCCGGTGGTGCCGTCTCGCCGATCGTTGCTCGCGACCGCGGGCGGCTTCCGTCTCCTGCGTCCGCTGCGCGTGCGCAACTTTGCGCTGCTCTGGTCGGGGATGACGATCTCGCTCCTCGGCGACGGGATGTACACGGTCGCGATCGCGTGGACGGCCTACGAGCTCTCGGGCGCGCCGACCGCGCTCTCGCTCGTCGGCCTGTCGGCGACGGTGCCGCAGCTCGTGCTCGTGCTTCTGGGCGGCGTCGTCTCGGACCGGTTCGAGCGGTGGCGCGTGATGCTGGGCGCGGACGTGCTGCGCGCGGTCATCGTCGCGATGATCGGCGCCCTCGCGCTGGCCGACGTGCTCCGTCTGTGGCAGCTCGTGGCACTCGTCGCGTTGTACGGGATCGGGACGGCGATGTTCGTCCCGGCGATCACGGCGCTCGTGCCGGAGCTCGTCCCGAGCGACCGTCTGCTCGAGGCGAACGCCCTCAACCAGGTCTCGCGACCGCTGATGCTGCGCTTCCTCGGGCCGGCGCTCGGAGGACTGCTGATCGCGAAGCTCGGCGTCGGTTGGGCGTTCGTCGCCGACGCGGCGTCGTTCGGCGCGTCGCTCGCTGCGCTCGTCGCGATCGGCCGCGGCGCCGCGGCCGAGCTCGAGCGGCGCGTGCGCTCGTCGATCGTTCGGGAAGTCGGTGAAGGGCTCGCGTTCGCGCGGTCGCAGCCGTGGCTGCTCGGGACGCTGATCGGCTCGTCGCTCGCGATGATGTTCTTCTACGGGCCGGTGTACGTCCTGCTCCCGTTCGTCGTCAAGCACGTGCTCGGTGGTTCCGCAGGCGACCTTGGGCTCGTATTCGCGGCCGGTGGAATCGGCGCGATCGCGATGTCGCTGACGCTCGGCGGCCGCGGCCTGCCACGGCGACCGGTGACCGTGATGTACGTCGCGTGGGCGTTGATGTCACTGCAGCTCATCGGCTACGCGACGGCCGACACCTTGTGGGAGGTCGCGATCGCGAGCTTCGGCGGGACCGCTCTGCTCGTGGCCGGCCAGGTCCTCTGGTCGACGCTCCTGCAGCGACTCGTGCCGCGTGAGGTGCTAGGCCGCGTCGCCAGTTTCGACGCGCTGCTGTCGTACGCGCTCGTTCCACTCTCCTACGCCGTGACGGCGCCGGTCGAGGCGGCGATCGGCCTCCGGACGACGCTGATCGGCGCCGGGGCCGCGAGCGCGTCGATCCTCGCGCTCACGCTCGCGTTCTTCCCGCGCCTTCGCGACGTCGAAGTGGGCCGGCGCGACGACCTAGGGACGCAGCACGGCGCGGCGCGGGCCGGCTAGGAAGCCGGCCTCGAGCAGCAACGGCATGATCTCCGTCTCGCCGACGGGCTGACCGTCGAAGCGCTCGACCGCCAGTCGTTTCGCACCGCCCTGCTTGACGTAGTCGACGAGCGCGGCTAGCGCGACCCGCAACCAGTCGTCCTCCGGATCGCGCAACGGAACGAGCGAGCGACCGCCGCGCTCGACGAACAGCGCCGCTTCGCCGCCCAGGAGCACGACCTGCGCGCCGGCCACCCGTGCGGCGCGTGCACCCGCGCGCTTCGGCCAGGGCAGCGACGCGCCGTACGGCTGCGCCGGGTCCGCAGCCGCGAGCACCAGCGGCTCCGGCTCGTCGCCTTCGCGCGGCCTCAGCTCGCGCAACCGTTCGACCGCGCCCGGTAACGCGAACTGGGCGCCGCCGAGCCCTTCGACGAAGTACCCGCGACGGCAGACGCCGAGCGTCTCGAGCGCGCGCAGCTGTCCGTAGACGGCGCCGTAACCGCCGGGGATGCCTTCGCCGCGCACGCTGTCGCGCGTGACGATTCCCTGCCGCTCGAGCAGCAGCTCTGCGAGCGCACGCGGATCCGTTTTGCCGGCGAACAGCCGCTCCGTCGGCGACCAGCGTCCCTGTGTCGCAGTGACCTGTGCAGAGCGTTGGCGGGAGAAGCGCCGCGGACGGGTTTTCGGCGCGGCCGTCTGGTACCGGCGCCCCGCCCGAAGCGGCGTCCAGGCGTCGTTCGTCACCTCGCCGGCCCAGACCAGATCCCACAAGGCGGGAAGCGCCTCCGCCGCTTCGAGCTCGGTCGCGGCGACGAGGTCGTACCAGAACTCGGCGCTCTGTCCGAGCGCTGCGCGGATGCGGTCGTGCGCGTCGCCCTCGGGCGGCGCCGTGGCTGGCGGACGGCCGAGCACCGGCGCGTCCTCGCGGAAGAAGATCGCGACCCGGTCGAGTCCCGCGCCGACCCAGACGACCTCACCGGAGGCGCACAACTGGTCGAGCTGTCCGGCGTTGTAGCCGGGCACGCGCCGCGGCAGCACCTCCGACTCCCAGAGCGTCACGGGCAGCGCGAGACCCTGTAGCGGGACGAGCGCCTCGCGCAAAGTGGCGCGGCGGTCGATTCCGTGCCAGTTCGGGAGGAACCGGCCAAGCGCGGCCTGCTCGGCCGGCTCGACCTCCTTGCGCAGCGCGGCGAGCGACGCGCGACGCAGTCTCCGCAGCACGTCCGGCTCGCACCACTCGCGCGTCGTCCCGCCCGGGCGGAGCTCGCCGCGCAACAGCTTGTCGCGGCGCTCCAGCGAGATGAGCACAGGCTCGACGTCGATCCCGAAGCGCGCGTTCGCTTCCGCGGTCGTGAACGGGCCGCGGCCGCGCACGTACCGAAGCACGAGCTGTTCCAGCGACTCCGAGCCGCCTTCCAGGAACACCTCCGGCAGACCGCCGGGCGGCATCGCGCCGAGCGCGTCGCGGTAGCGACCCGCATCCTCGGCAGCGATCAGGCGCTCCTCTCCCGCAAACCGGACGAGCAGCGCGCGCCGCTCGGCGAGCAGCGGCTCGGCGAGACGCGCCTCGTATTCGCCCGCGCGCAGATCCCCGCGCAACCGCAGCTTGTCGTGCAACTGGTCGACCGTGCGCGGATCGCCGCGGAGCTGCGCCTCGACCTCCTCCAAGGCGCCGGGATCGATCAGGTCCCGCAGCTCCTCCTGCCCGAGCAGCTCGCGCAGGAGGTCGCGGTCGAGCGACAGCGCCTGCGCCCGCCGTTCGGCGGGAGGCGTGTCGTCCTCGTACATGTAGGTGGCGATGTAGTCGAAGAGAAGCGACGCGGAGTACGGCGACGCGGAGGCGGTCTCGACGTCGACGACATCCAGCTCGCGCGTACGTAAGCCCTGCAGCAAGCGCTTCAGCGCGGGCAGGTCGAACACGTCCTGCAGGCACTCGCGGTACGTCTCGAGGATGATCGGAAACGAGCCGTACTTGCGCGCGACCTGCAGCAGGCCCTGGGCCTTCAGACGTTGCTGCCACAACGGTGTTCGCTGATCCGGACGCCGACGCGGGATCAGGAGCGCGCGTGCCGCGTTCTCGCGGAAGCGTGCACCGAAGAGCGCGCTCTGCCCCACCTCCTGGACAACGAGCTCCTCCAGCTCGTCGGGCGCGATCACGATGTCGTCGGTCGGCGGCGGCGTATCCGCATCCGGAAGGTGGATTGCGATCCCGTCGTCCGACCAGATCGACTGCACCTCGAGCCCGAGCGATTCGCGCAGGCGCGCGGACAGGGCAAGCGCCCAGGGCGCGTGCACGCGGGCGCCGAACGGCGTCAGGATGCACAGCCGCCAGTCGCCGATCTCGTCGCGGAAGCGCTCGACCACGATCGTGCGGTCGGATGGAACGGCGCCGGTCGCAGCGGCCTGCTCCTCGAGGAACGTCATCAGGTTCTCGGCCGCGCGCTCGTCGAGCATGTGCTGCTCCTGAAGCCGCTTGACCGCGGCCTTGTGACTCAGCGCCACGAGCTCCCGCGACGCACGGCCGATCGCCTCGCCGAGCTCGTAGGGACGGCCGACGCCCTCGCCCTTCCAGAACGGCACCGCGCCCGGCACGCCCGGCGCGGGCGACACGAGCACGCGGTCGCGCGTGATCTCCTCGATCCGCCAGGTCGAGGCGCCGAGCAGGAACGTCTGGCCCGCGCGCGCCTCGTAGACCATCTCCTCGTCCAGCTCGCCCACGCGGCCCCCGCCGTCGATCAGGTGCACGCCGAAGAGCCCGCGGTCGGGGATCGTGCCGGCGTTCGTCACCGCGAGGCGCCGCACGCCGCTGCGTCCGCGAATCACGCCCGCCGTGCGGTCCCAGATGATGCGCGGCCGGAGCTCCGCGAACTCGTCGGAGGGATACCGGCCCGCCAGCATGTCGAGCACGTTCTCGAGCTGCGTGCGCGAGAGGTCGGCGAACGGATAGGCGGCGCGCACGAGGTCATGCAGGTCCGCAACGGCAATCTCTTCGTCAGCGGCGATGGCGACGATCTGCTGCGCGAGCACGTCGAGCGGATTGCGCGGGATCACGGTCTCCTCGATCGCGCCGTGCTGCATCCGCTCGGCGACGACAGCGGACTCGAGGAGATCGGCGCGGAACTTCGGAAAGATCCGTCCCTTCGACGTGGCGTGCAGCTCGTGTCCCGCGCGGCCGATCCGCTGCAGCCCGCGCGCGACCGACTTCGGCGACTCGACCTGGATCACGAGGTCGACGGCGCCCATGTCGATTCCGAGCTCGAGCGACGACGTCGCGACGAGGCACGGGATCTCGCCGGCTTTCAGCAGCTCCTCGATCTCGAGCCGCTGCTCGCGGGCGATCGAGCCGTGATGGGCGCGCGCGATTTCCTTCTCCGCCAGCTCGTTCAATCGGAGGGCGAGGCGTTCCGCAAGCCGGCGATTGTTGACGAAGACGATCGTCGAGCGGTGTTCCTCGACGAGCCGAAGGATCGCCGGATAGATCGACGGCCAGATCGACTGGCTCGACGTCTCGACTCCGGGGCCCATTTCGACTCCGTCGCTGAGCACGGGCGTCGAGAGCGCGTCGGTGCTGGGGAGCTCCCGCATGTCCTCGAGCGGCACGACGACCTGGAGGTCGAGCTTCTTCGCGATCCCTGCGTCGACGAGCCGAATGGGCCGCGCACCGGAGACGAACCGTCCGATCTCCTCGAGCGGTCGCTGCGTCGCCGAGAGGCCGATCCGCTGGAACGGCTCGTCCACCAGCCGCTCGAGCCGCTCCACGGAGAGCGCAAGATGCGCGCCCCGCTTGGTGCCCGCAACGGCGTGCACCTCGTCGAGGATCAGCGTGCGGACGCCTTTCAGGTTCTCGCGCGCGCGCGAGGTGAGCAGGAGGTAGAGCGACTCCGGGGTCGTGATCAGGATGTCCGGCGGCTCGCGCAGCATCGCTGCGCGCTCCTTCTGCGGCGTGTCGCCTGTTCTCACCGCGACGCGAAGTTGCGACTGGAGTCCTGCGAGCGGGCCACGGAGGTTTCGCTCGATGTCGTAGTTGAGCGCCTTCAGCGGCGAGACGTAGATCAGCCGCAAGCCGGCGCGCGGTTCGGAATTGAGCTTGTCGATGCCGTAGAGGAACGCCGCGAGGGTCTTTCCGGAGCCGGTGGGTGCCTGGATCAGCGTGTGCTCACCGGTGGCGATCGCGGGCCAGCCGAGCCGTTGCGCAGGCGTCGGCTCAGCGAAGGCCTGGTCGAACCACGCTCGCGTCTCCGGGCTGAAGGGTGCGAGCGGATCCACGCCCTCCAGCCTAGTCACTCGTGCGCCCGCTCCGGTTGCAGCGGGCGCACGAGCTCAGAACGACGATCTACTGCTCGTAGGCGAGGACGATCTCCGGCAGCTGGTGCAGGCCGGTCGTCGGGCTCGTCCAGGTGTCGAAAGTGGTGTTGGTGAAGATGATCGCGGCCTTGCCGCTTGCAGGATCCTCGGCCACCTCGAACAGATCGAGCAGCTCGCGGTCCTTTCCGCCAACACATCCCGTGCCCTTGGTGCAGACTGCACCGACGCGGTTCGGCACGTTGCTCACCTGGCTGACGGTCAGCGACCCGCCCTGAATCTGCGAGTCGTAGACGTTCCAGATTGCTGTCGGATCGTCCTGCGAAGCGGCCGTGGTCCCGTAGTAGACGATGTCCACCTTGCCGCCGCGGGCTGCAACCCACGGCATCAGCGACGTCGCAGTATTCGAGACCTTGAACGCCATCGACCACGTCGAGCCGTGGTCGCCCGAGGTCGATTCCCAGATCCCGTGTCCGTCAGACCAGACGGCGTAGAGCTTGCCCGTCACGGGGTCGACGGCGAGCGACGGAAAGATGTTGTTGAGCGCCGTGAACGGTGCCGCGTGGAAGACGAGCGACGCCGTGTAATGCGCTCCACCGTCCGTCGAACGCGCGACGTAGACGTTGTTGTAGTTGGCGCTGCAACACTTCGTCTGCGGCTCGCCGGCCGCGAAGACGTCGTAGACGTTTCCCGTTGTCGGATCGGCGACGATCGGCCCCTGGATGTTGTTGAACGTCGCGCCGCCCGTGATGCCGCCGAGGCCGTTCAGCGGCTCGCCGCTCGGCCTCCAGGTGACGCCGTCGTCCGTCGACTTCCAGGTGCGAATGATCGAGCTGTTCTGCGAGTCGTGGTAGGAAACCCACGCCGTCGTTCCGAGATGCGTGATCCACGGCCGATCGGCGCCGGCCGTGTCCAGCACGGTTGACGTGCAGTCGCTCGTGTCCGCGTCGCCGTCACCGAGGTTCACACGTCCCTTCCCGGTGATCGGCAGGCTCGTGTCCATGGGCCCGAAGAACGACGGTGTAGAACCGAACTGACCCTTCCAGAGATTGACGGCGAACGGAAGCCAGCCCAGGCCGTCGACCGCCATCGTGTTGCCGGGCCCGCCGAACGTGATCGCGGGTTCGCTGTCACCACTCTGGTTCGCGGGATTCGACGAGAAACCCGGTGGCAACACGAACGGCGCGCGAAGCACCGTGTTCGAGAACGACGAAGCACCAGCCGCTGCCGCCCACACGCTCGCAAGAACGAACGCGCAAGCCCCGACTCCAAGCACACGTCTACCCATGAGGCTCCTCCCCGGAGTTGGAAGGAACCAATATAGACCGCTATTTAGCTTCAAGTGCCTACTTGCCGCCGTAGACGAAGTAGAGGACGAGGGCGATCGTGACCACGATCACGAAGATGACGCTCACGAACAGTGTGACCCCGGTGAGTGCGATCAACGGAGTTCGCGGGCTCCGTCCTTCCTCCGCCTCGCGCTCTAGGGCCTTCGCGGTCTCGACGGGATGCTCGACGGCGTGGACGACGTCCCTCGCCTTTTCAGCTGAATTGACCATAGGTACGGCCTACCCACCCGGGTGATTGGCTACGCACGTGCGGTACGACGTGGTCGTGGTCGGCGGCGGCTCGGCGGGATGCGTGCTCGCCGCGCGGCTGAGCGAGGACGAGGGGCGCACGGTCTGCCTAGTCGAGGCCGGGCCCGACTACGGCCCAAATGCGGACGGCCGCTGGCCGGCAGAGCTGCTCGATCCGGACGACATTCCCGACAGCCATCAGTGGCATGCCGACGAGAGCCCCTACCAGCCGCTCAGGGCAAAGGTGCTCGGCGGCTGCTCGGCGCACAATGCGTGCTTCCTCGTCTGGGCGCCCGCCGCCGACTACGACGCGTGGGGCGACGGGTGGACCGCCGCCGACCTGGCTCCGTTCATTCGGCGCGCGCAGGAGACGATGGCGCCGCAACCGGTCGTCTACTCGCGCGACGACTTCTCGCCGTGGTTCGGAGCCACCGTCGACGCCGCCGACGAGCTGGGGCTCCCCTTCCTCGGTGATGTCAACGAGCCCGCATCCGGAGTCGGCGTCGGCACCGGGCCGTTCAACATCGCGGAGGGCGTGCGGTGGAATGCGGCGTTTGCGTACCTCGATCCGGCGCGGCGGCGAGCGAACCTGACGATCATGGGCGACGCGCTTGCCGACCGCGTGGTGCTCGACGGCGACCGGGCCGTCGCCGTCGCAACGAACGACGGCATCGTGGAGGGTGAGCGCATCGTACTCGCAGGGGGCGCGATCGGCTCGCCCTGCGTTCTCATGCGGAGCGGGATCGGCCCCGAGCGAGAGTTGCGCGCGCTCGGCATCGACATGGCCTCACCGATGGACTAGGTCGGTGCGAACATGAGCGACCACGGGACGGCCTGGCTCGAGTTCGACGCTACCGACGAGCTACGCGAGCGAACTGCCGCCGTCGCCCCAGTCGCCTTCTCGCACGGCCTGATCAAGGCGCGCACGGAGCACTGCGCGGACGATGCCTTCGACGTCCACATCCTTCCGGTGACGAGCCGAGTCGGCGACAGTGCGCACCTCACCGTCGCAGTGATGCAACCGGCTTCGCGCGGCCGGGTCCGGCTCCGCTCGACCGATCCCTCCGCCGCGCCGGACATCGACCATCGCCTTCTCTCCGACCCGGAGGGACTGGACCGGAAGACGCTCGCGGCAGGATTCGCTGCGCGCTCGGTTCGGTCGTCGAGCGAGACGCCCGCGTGCGCGGTGTCGAGAACCTGTACGTCGCAGACGCGTCGATCATGCCGACCGTGCCACGTGCGAACACGCACCTGACAGTGCTCGGGATTGCCGAGAAGATCGCGGAACAGCTGCGATGAGCTGGCGCATTGCAGCTCCCTCCTCGAGCCGCCTGCGCGAAAACGCCTGAGCGGGCCTAATGCCCGCTCAGGCTTTCGCTCGCTACCGCCGCGCTTTTCAGAGACCGGCGAGACGTCTGCGGCCGCGCCGCAGAATCACCGTCGCAATCCCGACAGCGAGTAGCGTGGCTGTAAAGGCGACGCCTGCGCCGACACGTGCGTCGTCCCATTTGAAATGGGAGCATCGGCGGAACTGCCGTACTCGTCGTGTGGCGCATGCGACGACGACGAGCCCGGGTTGCCGTGGACGATCGTCCTGTACGTGGACGAGCGCGGCAGCGACGAACAGCGCGAGGGCTCGCGGAGATCTTGCTCGGCGAGCGCGGCGGCCCGCACGTCGTGAAGCTGCGCTGCCGTGGGTGCGGAAACCGCGTCACGTCGTCGCCGTCCGTCCCGCGGCGATCGAACTCGACGCGGAGGGCCGTTCGCTCCGCGTCGGCAACGTCGCGGGGATCCGCGTCTCGCGGCTTGCCGACGACGGTCATCGCGTCGCTTGCGGAATTCCGTGGCTACGAGCGTGGCGGCAACGAGTACTTTGCCGACGAGCTGGGCGTCGACGACGATCCGTTCAGCTGGGAGCTCCAGGGAAACTGCGCGTTCGCGACCACGTTCGAGTACACCTCGGACTAAGGAGTAGGATCGTGGCATGGCCACCACGACGACACCCGACGCACTCCACTTCACCGGGAACGACGAAGCCGACGCGCTGCTCGCGCACGAGCCGTTCGCGCTGCTGATCGGATTCGCGCTCGATCAGCAAGTTCCCGTGCAGACGGCGTTCACCGGACCGCTGAAGCTGAAGCAGCGGCTCGGAACGCTCGACGCGGGCGCGATCGCGTCGACCGATCCCGGGAAGCTCGAAGCGGCGTTTCGCGAGAAGCCGGCCATCCACCGGTTCCCGGGGACGATGGCGCAGCGTGTTCAGGACCTGGCCGCGGTCGTCGTGGAGGACTACGGTGGGGATGCAGCGCGCGTGTGGCAGGACGCCGCGGACGGCGCCGACCTGCGCCGCCGAATCGAGTCGCTCCCCGGCTTCGGGAAGATGAAGGTGATCGCGCTCGGCTCCGTGCTCGCGAAGCGTTTTGGCGTCGAGGCGGCGCAGGAGCTCGTCCCGAACCATCCGACGCTCGGCGACGTCGACTCCGCTGAAGCGCTCGCCGACTATCAGGCGAAGAAGCGGGCGCACAAGGCGAGCCTTCGGGCGCAGCGACAGTCGGGCTGAACGACTCACGTACTGGCGGGGAGGACGCTGCCGCGTCCTCCCCGCGGTGAACCACTCCGGGCGGCCCCCCTTGGCGATCAGCAGTGGAAGCCGCCGCCGTCGAGCCCGGGCCCGGTGATCTGCGGTCGGTTCGCCCCACCGCCCGGCGGATAGACGGTGTCCCACCACTCGGTGAAGAACTGGCCCAGCCGCGCCCTGCACGACGCGGACGGCACCGGGAGGAACGACTCGAACGCGGATTCGAGCTGCGCCTCGCTGACGCTCCACTGCCGGTACGTGCTCTGTATCTGCTGGAACGCAGCGTTGAAGTTCGCGGGGCCGAGGATGAGGCGCAGCGCGATGTACGCGATGCCCGGCCGCCTGTAGGTCTTCGAGCCCGAGAACAGCGTGTACGGACGCGGGTCGGAAGGCGCGCCCGTCCACAAGAGATCAGAGCCCGCGTACACGGTGTTGAACGTGTTGACGAGACTCTGCTCGAACGCCGCGGCAGACCCTCCCGCTGCAGCCTGCGCGTTCGCTGCGATGAAGAAGTATTCGCCGAGCGTCGCGAGGCCTTCTTTGAAGAAGGTGAGGTTGTAATTCGCTTCCGAGACGTTGTCGCCCCACCACTGGTGCATGTTCTCGTGGTGCAGCGTCTGCAGGTCGATCTTCCCGTTCGCGAACGTGATCTTCGTCTGCATCTCCTCTTCGAAGCTGGCCGCAGGGACCCCGATGACGACGCCGTCCGTCGTGAACGGGTAGGTGCCGTTGAAGGCGCTCTGGAAGTTCAGGATGTCTTCCTGCATGTCCATGATCGCTTTGTTCGCTGCGGCCTTGGGCTTCGGAATCGCGAGATCCTGCGCCTCGTAGTACTGGATCCCGCTCGACGAGAGACGCACGCTCAGGTCGTAGGAGCCGATGCTGTTCTCGACGAGGTACGACGCGATGCCCTCCGGCGAGTGCCAGTGCCAGGTCGTCGAGCCGCCCGGGAAGTTCGCATCGGGAAGGTTCGCCAGCTGCGAGACGAGTTCTCCGTTCCCGATCGCCGTCTTGCCGAGCGGAACCGTGTCGTAGAAGTCGTAGGTCGGCTTCGAGCTTGGATGGTTGTTCAACGGCATCCAGTCCTCGGTCGCCACGGGCTCGGTGGTCACGAAACCGCCGGCGTCGTTTTGCTGGGAGATCCTGAACCAGCCCTCCGTCGTGCCGTCGCCGTCGTTGTGGACTCCGGGCCGACCCGTGTAGTCGACCTCGACGACGAAGCTCGCGCCGCTCGGGATCGCGCTCGAGGGCGTGATGACGAGCTTGTTCGCCGGGCACTGTGTCCCGTCCAGGTCGAACTGCTTGTTCGGGTTCGTCGACAACAGCTCGGGCGAACACGCGGGCGGAAGCGGATTGTTGTCGGGCCCTCCGACCGGATTGAGCTGGCCGGCCTCGTGAGCGCGAGGGTCGGGATCGTTCTGGCCGTTGGGATCGCCGGGATACGTCGGCTGCACGAACGTGAAGCTCGCAGGCTGACCGTTGACGAGCACCGATCCGACCGTGAGATCGGGGCCGTCCTTGGTGTTGGGCGACGTCCGTTCGAAGTCGAGACTGAAGTCGGTCAGACATTGCGTCGCCTGGTTGCTCAGAACGACGTGGGTCCCGGGCAGGAAGAGGTTCGACGCCGTGTCGTAGTTCAGGTACACGTCGGTGTGGAGACTCGTGTAGCCGCCGTTGCCGGTCTCCGGATAGACGTGCGCACCGAACGGCGACAGGGAATGGGCGCCGGACGAGCACGCAGCACTCGGCGCCGCCGCGGACACGCGAGCCGCGCGAGTGCGCGACCTCGGTCCGATCTGAAGATGACGCTCGGCGGTCACGCACCCGAGCTTCCCGCTTCGTCCTGCACGCTGGACACAAGCGACGAGTGTGTACGAGCCGTTGTGCAGCCCGCGAGGCAGCCGGATGCGCACTCCGACATCGGTCGAGTCGTGGGCCGCGAGACCGACCACCGTTCGTCCGATTGCGAGCGGTCGCGTGCCGACGCGGAGCAGATGAACGACGACAGGGCCACGCGCGGCAGCGCTCCCGTCGTTCACGACGCTCCCGTGGAGCACATAGACGTGACCCGCGCGCGCGTGCTGCGGGGCCGAGCTGAGTCGGGACATGATCAGGTGCGCTCCGACGACGCTCGGCAACGGCATCAACAACGACGACAATGGTGCAAGGGATCCCGCAGGCAACGGCCGGGCGTCAGCGCCGAGCGGAGCAAACAGCGACGGCAGCAGCAACATCCCCGCGAGACACGACAGCCTTCGCAAGGTCTTCATAGCACTCTCCCCCTTGGTCGCGGTACAGCGCCGTGCGATGCTACGCCGAATGGCCGACCGGCGATCGCGGAAGCGGGAGGCCATGACGGTCAGCGCCGAGGCGGCACGGCGCTTCCTCGTCACACGACACATGCTTGCGCCGGCGCGCTCGCTGAAGGGCGGTCCCGACGGCGTGCTCGAAGTGTTCCGCCGACTCGGTTCCGTCCAGTTCGACCCGCTCGCCGTCGCCGGCCGGAACCACGACCTCGTGCTGCATGCGCGCGTCGCCGGCTACGACCCCGCCTGGTGCGACCGGCTCTACGAACGCCGCGAGATCTTCGAGGCGTACAACAAAGGCCTCTCCTTCGTACCCACGAGCGAGTTCGCGTGGTTCCGCGGGAACCTGAGCCGTAACGCGCCGCGAACCATTGCCGAGAACCCCGACGTGGCAGAGCGCGTGCTCGAGCGGATTCGCGCCGAGGGCCCGCTGTCATCTCTCGACTTCGAGCGCGAGCGCGGGACAACGACCGACTGGTTCGGGATGGCGACAAACGTCGTTCGGGCCGTGCTCGAGGCGTATGCCGTCACGGGCGTGCTCGGCCTCGCCCGGCGCGACGCGAACCGCAGGTACTACGACCTGCTCGAACGGCTGCTACCGCCCGAAGTGCTGGCCCGCAAACTCCCGCTGGAAGAACAGCTCCGGTACAAGCTCCTGTCGCGGTACCGCGCGCACGGCCTGCTCGGTGTCGCCGGTGGCGGGGATATCTTCGGCGGTCTCGGGCCCGCGAAGCCGGACGAGCGGTGGCCGGGGTACCCAGGCCGGAGCGCTCTACGCGAGGAGCTCGTCGAACGCGGAGACCTCGTTTCCGTCGAGGTGGAGGGCGTCCGCGGGAAACGCTTCGTCGTCAGCGAGGACGCCGAACTGCTGGCAGCGCCGCCGAACCCGCCCGCTTCCGTCGCGTTCGTTCCCCCGTTCGACCCGATCGTCTGGGATCGCGGCCTCCTCGGGAGCCTCTTCGAGTTCGAGTACGTCTGGGAGCTCTTCTTCCCACCGGCCCAGCGCCGTTGGGGCTGGTACGTACTGCCGATCGTCTTCAGGGACCGCTTCGTCGGCCGGATCGAGCCGCGGATCGACCGGGACGAGGCTCGCGTGCACGTGCTCGGTGCCTGGTGGGAGGATGGGTTCGCGCCACGCCGCGCTGAGGGGTTCGTCGACGCGATGCGCGACGCACTGCGCGCGTATCTCGGCTTCGCGGGCGCCGACAGGCTCGTGTGGGCGCCGCACCTCGGCACTGAGAAGCGGCTGTTCCTGACTCAGCCATAACTGTGATCGCGCAGCCTCAGTTGTCGATGGCCGGCGCCGCCCCGTACTCCTCGTCCGTGACGTGGGCTCCCCACGTCGCGCTGTTCCCTTCATCGTCGACCTGGAGCATCGCGAGGTGCGTCATGAACCGCGTCGCCGCACCGCCGTGCCAATGTTCCTCGCCCGGCTCGAAGAACACACGGTCGCCGGATCGGATCACCTCGACCGGACCGCCCCGCCGCTGCGCGAGGCCGACGCCCTCGAGAACGTAGATCGTCTGGCCGCTCGGGTGCGTATGCCACGCGGTGCGTGCGCCGGGGGTGAAGTGGACGCTGCTCGCACTCAGGCGCGAAGCGCCTGACGGCGTCGCGACGGTGTCGACGTAGACCGCGCCGCTGAACCAGTCACTCGGCCCCGCTGCGGTGTCGATCCCGTTCCTCGTGATCTGCATCGCTGATCTCTTCTTCGATTGTCGCCGTCTGCGACCTGAGATCGACCACCTCCGACAGGAAGCTGTCGCCCTCCCGCCTCCAACTCGGCTGACCCGGACGTAACCTACGGCCTTCGTGCTCACCTCCACTCCCATTTTCGTCCGACTGCCCTGATCGAGTTCCACACGCTCACGGACGGCGGGCAGGCTGCGCTCGACGTCGCGCGCAAGCTCGCCGCATTCCTCGAGCGCGCGGAGCGAACGATGGAGCTTGCGCTCTACGACGTTCGCCTGGACGACGACACGGCCGCGGTCGTCCGCGCCGCGCTCCTCGGCGCGAATGAACGCGGCGTGAAGATCCGGCTCCTCTACAACGTCGACCGCCCCGACCGCTTTCCGGTGCCTCCACCGCCGAAGACCGAACCGGAGCTGATCGAGTCGTTGCCGTTCGAGACTGCGGGCATCCCCGGGTGGCCCGACCTGATGCACCACAAGTACGTCGTCCGCGACCACGCTGCGGTCTGGACGGGCTCGACGAACTGGACCGACGACTCCTGGACGCGCGAGGAGAACGTGATCGCGATCCTCGAGTCGGCCCCGGTCGCCGCTCGCTTCGGCGAGGACTTCGAACAGCTGTGGAAGACGCGTGAGGTCGATCGCAGCGGCAAGGTCGACTCGTCGCCGGTGGACGTCGACGGGAAACCCGTTCGCACGTGGTTCTCGCCGAAGCGCGGCGAGAAGCTCGCGCACCAGATCGCGCGCGGAATCGCGACGGCTGAGCGGCGCGTGCGCATCGCGTCGCCGGTGATCACGTCCGGCCCGATCCTCGGGACGCTGGCGGAGGTCGCGGCGGACGGGAAGGTCGACCTCGCAGGCGTCGTCGATGCGACGCAGATCGCCGAAGTGCTCGGCCAGTGGAAGGCAAACGGCAATGCGACGTGGAAGACGCCGTCGCTTCGGTTCGTCCTCGACCGCGCGAGCTTCACAGGCAAGCGTTCGACACCGTACGCGCCGGGAGCGGTGCACGACTACATGCACGCCAAGGTGACCGTCTGCGATGACACCGTGTTCGCAGGCAGCTTCAATCTCTCCCACTCCGGCGAGCAGAATGCGGAGAACGTCGTGGAGGTGGAGGACGCCGCGCTCGCGGAGCAGATGGTCACGTTCGTCGACGAGATCCGGGCGAAGTACGAGCCGTTGCGGCTGTGAGCCTCGAGTCACGCGTTCGGCCCGCGGACGGTGAGCCCGAAGGAGCGCTCGTGCTCCTCCACGGGCGAGGAGCGGACGAGTTCGATCTCTTTCCGCTTCTCGACGTGTTCGATCCGGAACGCCGGCTCGTCGCCGCAACCCCGCGCGCGCCGCTGGGATTGCCGCCCGGCGGCTGGCATTGGTACGCCTTCCGCGAGGTTGGCCACCCCGATCCGGCGACGTTCGACCGCGTCTACCCCGTCGCGGCCCGGTGGTTGGACGACTTCCTTGGAAACAACGACGTTCCGCCGGAGCGGCTCGTGCTCGGCGGCTTCTCGCAGGGCGGGGTGATGACGTACGCGCTCGGTCTCGGCGCCGGGCGGCCGCGACCGGCGGCGCTGGTCGCGCTCAGCAGCTTCGTGCCGACGGTGGACGGATTCGACCTGGATCTCGCGCCGCCGCTCCCGCCGGTCGCGATCGGGCACGGGACGCTCGATCCGGTGATCCCGGTCGAGTTCGGCCGAGCGGCAAGGGCATTGCTCGAGGAGGCGGGTGCCGACGTGCTCTACCGCGAGTACCCGTTGCCGCACACCATCGATCCGAGATTCGCACGCGAGTTGCCAGAGTGGATTGCGCAGCAGCTGAAAGCGGGTCAGACCCGGAGGGTCTGACCCTTGGCGACGTCGCGCAGCGCCACCTTGGCCGCCAGCCAGCCGCACAGGCCGTGCACGCCGCCGCCCGGCGGCGTCGCCGACGAGCACAGGTACACGCCGGGCAGCGGCGTTCGATACGGCACCGCGCGACGCACCGGACGGAAGAGCAGCTGCCGGAGATCCATCATCCCGCCCCCGATGTCGCCGCCGACGTAGTTACGGTTGTCGCGCTCCAGCTCGGCGGGGCCGCGCGCGCTGCGGGCCGCGATCACTCCGCGAAACCCAGGCGCAAAGCGCTCGACCTGCGCTTCGATCGCGTCGGCCCGGTCGTCCGCTGATCCGTTCGGCACGTGGCAGTACGCCCATGCCGTGTGCTTCCCCGCCGGTGCGCGTGACGTGTCGAACAGGCTGGGCTGGGCGAGCAGGACGAACGGGCGCGACGATCGATTCGCGCGTTCCGATGCGGCGATCTCGTCGAACGTCGCGCCGAGATGCACCGTCGCAGCGCGCCTGCACACCTCCGCGGTCCACGGGATCGGCTCGTCGAGCGCCCAGTCGAGCTTGAAGGCACCGGGGCCGTGTCGGTAGCCCCGCAGTGCAGAAGCGTAGCGCGCCGGGAACCGGCCGAGTCGCAGGAGCTCGCGAGGCATCACGTCGGCGAGAACGACATCCGCGCGCGGAAGCTCGTCGACCGGCGACGAGGCGTGAACGACGCCGCCGAGCTCGCCGAGACGGGCTGCTAATGCGTCGGCGATCGCCTGCGAGCCGCCGCGCGGGAACGGCCAGCCGACCGCATGACCGAGCGCCCCGAGCACCAGTCCGAAGCCGGCTGAAGGACGACGCTCGAGCGGAAGGACGGAGTGCGCGGCGTGCCCTGCGAAGAAGCCGCGCGCGGGCTCGCACACGAACGCCGATTCCGCGACTGCTCGAGCAGATCGCAGCGACGTGAGCACACGCGGAAGCGCGCCGCGCGGGAAACGACGCCCTTCGAATTGCCGCGCTCCGCGCACGACCGGCTCCAGCAGCGCTCGGTATGCACACGCGTCGGCTCCGAGCTGCGCGGCAGTGGCGTCGACCTCGCGCTCGAGCGTGACCGCCGTCCCGTCGTCGAACGGATGCGCGCACGCCGCCGGCGACTCGATCCAGTCGAGCTCGAGCCCGATGTCCCGGAACGCCGGCGACACGCGCGCAAGCGGATGGATCGCCGAGCACGCGTCATGCCGGAAGCCCCGCAACGTCAGCTCCTCGGTCCGCGTCCCGCCGCCGATCGCTGCGGACGCCTCGAACACCTCGACGTCCAATCCCGCCCGCGCGAGCACGACGGCAGCTACAAGACCGTTCGGCCCGGAACCGATGACGACCCCGCGTCGCCTCAGCTGCGAGACCAGGCCGCGCGCGGATCCGCCAACGGCGCCGCTTGCGGTGCCGCGTAAAGGTCATGCGGGCTCCGCCCGCATGACCGTCTAATCCCGCGTTTGGGTTCGCGCACGGACGAAGTGTTCCCGCGGATTCGGGAGCGGGGTCAACACATGCTCGAGCTGGTCACGGAGCCGCTCGTAGTCCGGCGGCAGCGTCAACCGCTCGCCGAGCCGTTCGAGCGGCTCGTCGGTCGCGAAACCGGGCCCGAGCGTGGCGATCTCGAAGAGCACGCCGCTCGGCTCGCGGAAGTAGACCGACTTGAACCAGAAGCGGTCGATGATCGGCGTCGGGCGCGCGCCCACGTCCGCGACGCGCTTTCGCCAGGTTGCGTGATCTTCGACGGTCGACGACCAGGCGACGTGATGGACGGTCCCCGCGCCATGCAGCCCCCGCTCCGCGGGCGGCGCGTCGTACGCGTAGAGCGAGCCACGGCTGGGGCCGCGCGCTTCCCATTCGTTGTCGCCCCGTGGCTCGAAGCCAAGCGTCTCCTCGAGGAAGCCGCGGCTCCGATCCGGCTCCTCCGCATACGCGCGCACGGAGTCGAATCCCTGCAGCGCAAGCTCAGCGGGAATCTCGGGATGCTCCGCGATCAGCGGCGCGTCGTCCGTGACGACGACAGCCAGCTCGAGAACGAGCCCCTCGGAGTCGGCGAACCGCAGCCGGGAGCCGTCGCGCGACGCCTCGATGCCTTCCGCCTCGAGCCGCTCGGCCCAAAACGAGAGGGCATCCTCCGACTCGACTCGCCACGTGATCAGGTGGACCATCCCCGCCCCGGCCCGCCCTCGGGGCGAGCCCGGATACTCGAAGAACGTGATGTCCGAGCCGGGATTGCCGCGCTCGTCCGCATAGAAGAGGTGGTAGACCGTCGGGTCGTCCTGGTTGACGGTCTTCTTCACGAGCCGCAGCCCCAGGACGCGCGTGTAGAAGTCCACGTTGCCAGGCGCGTCGCCGGTGATGCAGGTGATGTGGTGGATGCCCTCGAGCTTCATGACGAGAGTTTCTCATTTGGGTCCTCTCCTGCGACGAAGACGGCGTAACCTCTCGCCGTGGCGCGCCGTCGCTCCGCAACCCTGTTCTGCTTCGTTTTGGCTGCGGACCTTCTTGGGGCGACTGCGGGTGCCACGGCGACGCCGGCTCTTGCTCCGTGCCGGGCTCGCGACTACGTCGTCCGAGTGGACGAAAACGGCGCCACCGGGTCGATCTTCATCTACGTGAGCGTCCGGAAGACGGGGAGCTCGCCCTGTCGAGCGACCGGACGCGCATCGCTCGCCCTGCGCGACGCCAAGACACGGCGGCTCCTTCGCATCCGCGGGAATCCCTGGTCACGCACCCTCAAACCGAGCACCTTCAAGCACTCGCGCGCACAGCTCACGTTCGTCTGGCGCAACTACTGCGGGCCGGGACGCCCGCTGCTCGTCGAGGCACGCTTCGGAGCACACCAGGCCGTCGAGCGCGACCACTACCCGGGCGCACGGTGCGACGTGCCGTCGCGCCCGTCGACGCTGACGCCGTTCCGGCTGCCGGGCGGCTAGCGCGAGGCAGCCCCTCTTTCACTCGACGAGCGCGAGGAAGCGGCGCGTTCGCTCGTGGGTCGGCGCGGAGAAGAAACGCTCGGGCGGAGCCTCCTCGATGATCTTGCCCTCGTCCATCATCAGGATCGAGCTCGCGACGTGGTGGGCGAAACGGAGCTCGTGCGAGACGACCACCATCGTCATCCCGTTGCGCGCGAGGCCCTCCATCACGTCGAGCACCTCGCGCACGAGCTCAACGTCGAGCGCGGACGTCGGCTCGTCGAAGAGCATCGCCTTCGGGCGCATGACGAGGGCGCGCGCGATCGCCACCCGCTGCTGCTGGCCGCCGGAGAGCTCGTCCGGGTACTGGTTCGCCTTGTCCGCGACGCCGACGCGGCGGAGGAACTCGAGCGCCCGCTCGCGCGCCTCACGCCTCTTTAGCCTGCGCACCTCGACGAGTCCGCACATGACGTTGTCGAGCGCTGTCATGTTCTGGAACAGGTTGAAGCGCTGGAAGACCATTCCGACCTCGGACCGGTGCGGCGCGAGCTCCTTCTCGTGCACGCCGCTGAGCTTCACGCCGTCGAGATAGACGGCGCCCGCGTCGACCGGCTCGAGGAGCGCAAGGCAGCGTAGGAGCGTGGACTTGCCCGATCCCGACGGCCCGATGATCACCTTGACCTCACCGCGATCGACCTCGAACGTGACCCCGCGCAGCACCGGGAGCCCGTCGTAGCTCTTCTGGACGACCTCCGCACGGACGACCGCGTCGTTCATCGCGCGTCGTGCGAGAAGGTTGGGACGCCGGAGGTGCCGACCCGCCACCGACGTCGACCCACGGAGCTCCAGG
>VAXU01000112.1 GCA_005885125.1 Actinomycetota bacterium | reverse complement strand
TCTGTGCGCCGACGACGACGAGTCGCCCCACTCCGAGGCTCGACAGCACGCTCTCGAGGGTGGTCTCCTCGAAGGAGTCGCCGTAGTTCTTCTCGACGAGCGGCTCGGCGTCGCCCGGAGACAGCTCGGGGACGATCCGCCAGTCGTCGCTCCCATTCGCAAGCCCCTCGTCGGAGTGCTGGACCCAGACAACTGGGACCCGTTCCCGCCGCGCCTTCTCGACCAGGCTGCCGACGTTCGCGACGACCGCGTCGCGCTCGGGAGCGCCCTCGACGACGCCGTTCTGCACGTCGACGACGAGGAGTGCGGTGTTCGGCCGGTTCTCGAGTGTGGTCATGGTCTCCCCTTGCTCACGCTGGCTCCTGTGTCCACCCACGATAGACCTACCTGGCCGTACCACGTTCCAGGACCAAGTCGTAGGGCTAAAGCCTGCTCGGCGCCTAGATCGTCTTGAACTGCTCAAATGGCTGCCGACACGCGTTGCAGTAGCGCACGCTCCGGCAGGGAGTCGGGCCGAAGAGGTTCTCGAGCGCGGTCTCTTTCGAGCCGCAGTACGGACACCGGAACGCCATGCTGTTCAGCTCGACGAGCGTCGTGGCCGTCCCCGCCGACCGCGGCGCCGGTGGTGCAAAGCCCGACGCACGAAGCTTCTCGCGACCGGCGGGCGTGATCTTGTCCGTCGACCACGAGTCGTCGAGGACGACGCGCACGTCCGGCTCGGCGCCGAGGGCACGCACGCTCTCGGCCATCGCGTCGCGCATCACCTCGAGTGCCGGGCAGCCGAGGAACGTCGGCGTGAACTCGATCCGCACGCTGCCGTTCTC
The DNA here is from genome assembly GCA_005885125.1 of Actinomycetota bacterium. Classification (GTDB taxonomy): domain Bacteria; phylum Actinomycetota; class Thermoleophilia; order Gaiellales; family Gaiellaceae; genus 3-1-20CM-4-69-9. The sequence goes on along the minus strand of VAXU01000112.1, from coordinate 7,831 downwards.
GACTGCGACGGCGCGGATGACGCCCAGATCGACGAGCGAGATGACCGGAATCTCCGGATCGGGGATCTCCGCGAGCGCCTCCCAAACCTGCGCTTCGCTTACCATGTCGCGCCCGGGACGCTGCGCCGCACGATCGTCATCTCTTCCCAGAGCTCGCGCAGCTCGTCGGAGTGTTGGCCGCGCTCGACCGCGTCGACCTCGTCGAGGCCGACGTGCTGCGCAAGGGTCGCTCGTTGCTCCGGGGGCAGGACTCCCAGCGCGAAGGGCCACAGCTCGTGGACGGCATCCCGGAAGCGCGGCTCGTCACGCAGGCGCTCCTCCCACATCCGTGCGTGCAGCCGGTGGTACTGCTCCTCGCGGTCCATCTTGGCCGCGAGCCCTGCGACCTCAGCGTTGTCGGATTCCTTCAGCGTCGCAAGCCTGATCTCGTCCGCGGTCTCGTAGAGGAAGTGGCGCGCGATCGTGTGCGCCCAATCCATCCGCCGCCGCTCGACGAGCGGCGCGCTTCGGTACTCGCCGGGATCGCGATCGAATGCGAGCGCGTCGGCGTCCGTGCCGAGCTCGCGTGCGGCGAGCTCGTACAGCGCCCGTGCGTGGCCGATCTCGTTCTGGGCGATCGACGAGAACGCGACGTCCTCCTCGAGCGACGGCGCGATCCCGGTCCATTCGGAGTCGCGCCATCCCAAAATCAACTCGTCATCTGCGATTTCCAGAAGCAGATCGCTTGTCGTCGTCATCCGAGATCTCGTGATTCACGCGAGCGAAGCGATGCGTCAAACCCCACCCGCGAAAAGTGCGCAGCACCTTTCGCGGAGAAGTCGTCAGCGATCGCGAGCAGTGCCTGCGCGTTCACGTGCGACACGCAGCTTCTCCTTCAGCGGATAGCCGTCGACACGGTGGTATGTCTTGTGCAGCTCGTCGTAGAAGTCGTGCACCTCGTGGATCGCATCGCGCGGAACGACCCACAGCGCCTCCGACTCCTGCCGCCGACCGTACTGCTCGTGCGCGAACGCCTGCGCGAACGTGATGTCCGGCGCTTCGACGGAGCCGGCGTGTGCAAATGCCGAGCCCTTCTTCTCCTGCCGGAAGACCTCGTAGATCACGCGGCTTGGGCGAGAACGACGGAGCGCACCCAGGCTTCCTGCTCCAGGAACGTCCGGCGGAACTCGAGCCGCTCCTGCGTCTTCGGCCCGTGGCCCGTGACGACGTGCTTCAGCTCGTCCCAGTCCGGCTCGCTGTACTCCCACACCCCGTCGTCGTTCTTCCGCAGCTTCGGATCCGGAACGGTCAGGCCGAGCTCCCAGATCTGCGGCACGTACCCGTCGAGGAACTGCTGGCGTGCCTCCTCGTTCCCCTGCGACTTGATGCGCCAGACGTACATCGGATCCTCGTCCTTCGCGATCGGATTGCCGTGGAACTGCATCAGCGGTCCCCACCAGCGCGTCACGGCTTCCTGCACGAGCTCGCGCTGTTCGCCGGTGCCGTTCATCATCGTCAGCACGACGTCGCGTCCGTGGAGGATGTGGAACGACTCCTCCCAGCAGATCTTCTTCATGATCCGCGCGTACGGCGCGTACGAGCACTTGAGCAGCGCCTTCTGCGAGATGATCGCCGCCGCGTCGACGAGCCACGCGATCACGCCGACGTCGCCCCATGTCTTCGTCGGGTAATGGAAGACGTTGTGGAACTTGGACTTCCCGGAGATGAGGTCTGCGAGGCACTGCTCCCGTGGCTTGCCGAGGTCCTCGACGACGCGGTAGATCAGCTGCGAATGGCCGACCTCGTCCTGGACCTTCGCGGTGAGCGCGAGCTTCCGCTGCAAGGTCGGCGCGCGCAGGATCCACTCGCGCTCGGGCAGGACGCCCATCAGCTCCGAGTTGCCGTGCATCTCGATGAACTTGACGAGCTTCGCCCGGTAGTCGTCGGGCATCCAGTCGGTCGTCTCGACCTGGCCGCCGGACTGGACGTACTGGAGGAAAGCCTGGTCGGTCACCCTAACGATCGTTAGGGTACCGGATGTGAGCACCCGCCGAAACGAGCTCGTGCGGCAGGCGGCCCGGCTGTTCGCGGAGAAGGGCTACCACGGGACGTCGACGGGCGACCTGGCCGAGGCCATGGGCGTCCAGAAGGGGTCGCTCTACGCCCACATCCGGTCGAAGGCCGATCTGCTCTGGGAGGTCGCCCGGGACGGCGCTGAGGCATTCCACGCCGCCCTGGACGGCGTCCCGGACGAGTTGCCGGCCACCGAGAAGATCCGGCTCGCGCTCCGCGCGCACCTGCGTGTCGTCGCCGAGCAGCTCGACGTCGCAACCGTCTTCATCCGCGAGTGGCGCTACCTCGAAGGCGAGCGGCGGGACGCGTTCGTCGCCGAACGGCGACGTTACGAGGAGCGGTTCCGCGCGCTCTTCCGCGAGGGACGCGAGCTGGGCGACCTGCGGACCGACCTCGACGACGCGACGGCGACGCTGCTCGCGCTCTCCGCCGCCAACTGGGCCTACACGTGGCTTCGGCCGGGTGAGGACACCGATGCGTTGGCGGACCGCTTCTTCGGTGCGTTGTTGGACGGCATGCGGGGCTACGCGACTCCGTAACGCAAGTTTCGGAGTCATCCCCGGCGACATCAGCGGGTGCGACGGCGCCCTGAAGCTCGAAGTGGCGCTTCGCTAGGCACCACGGTGCGTGGCATGGTTGCCAGACATGCCCCGCGTCGCGCTGATCGTCAATCCCTTCGCGAGTGCCGTCGACGAGCATCGGATCAAGCTCGTCGAAGGGGCGCTTGCGCGGACGGCGGACGTCGCGACCCATCTCACGGAGCGGCGGGGTCACGCGACCGAGATCGCGCAGCTCGTTTCCGACGATGTGGACGCGATCTTCGTCTACTCGGGCGACGGCGGTTTCAACGAGGTCGTGAACGGGCTCGGCCCCGACGCGCCCCCGCTCGGCTGCATTCCCGGCGGCGGCACGAGCGTGTTCCCGCGCGGGCTCGGGATCTCGCGCGATCCGGTCACCGCGACCGAGCAGCTCGTCGAGGCTTTCGATCAGCGGCGCACACGCCGCATCTCGGTCGGCCGCGTCAACGGACGGCGCTTCCTCTTCAACGCGGGACTCCTGTTCGACGCCGAGCTCGTGCGCCGGATCGAAGCGCAACGCTCACAGGCCGGACGCCCCGGAGACGTCGCGTTCGCCGCCACACTCCTCAAGTTCATCGCGGAACGGCGCGGTCGCTTCGATCCCGTTCTGGAGATCGACGGCGTCGGCCGTGCCGCATTCGTGCTCGTGGCAAATGCCGACCCGTACACGTTTCTCGGCTCGATCGCCGTCCACGTGGCACCGGAGGCGACGCATGAAGCCGGCCTCTACGCGATCGCGCCGACACGGGTTCGGCCGCGTCACATCCCGCAGATGTGCCGCTACGTCGTGACCGGCCGCCGGCGGCCGCGGTCGGTCCTCGCCGTTCAGGACGTCGACCGGCTCGAGGTGCGCTGCGACCGGCCGCTGCCGCTGCAGGCGGACGGGGAGGACCTCGGCGACGTCACCGAAGCGGTCTTCGAGGCCGAGCGCGAAGTCCTCTCTGTGCTCGTCTAAGGGGCTCGTCTAAATACACTTTCGCCGATGGCGCAGGTTCTCCCTGCCGAGCGCGATCTACGGCGCGTGATCGGCGACGCGGACGGCGTGGGCGACCGCGAGGTCGAAGGCCTCGGCGAACAGGAGCTGCTCGACCTCTTCCGCTCGATGGTCCTCCTGCGAACGTACGACGAGCGCTCAGTCGTCTACCACCGGCAGGGACGCATCGGCACGTACGCCATCTTCTGGAACCACGAGGCGATGCAGGCCGGCGCGGCGCACGCACTCGAGGACGGCGACTGGATCTTCCCGTCCTACCGCGAGTCGGCAATCGGTCTCCTGCGCGGGATGCCGCCGGAGACCGTGCTGTCGTGGTGGCGCGGCCACCCGGCGGGCTGGTGGAACCCGGAGGACTACAACCTCGCATCGATCTGCGTTCCGATCGCGACGCACGTCCCGCACGCGGCGGGGCTCGCCTGGGGGAAGAAGCTGAAGGGCGAGCGTGCGTGCGCGATCGTGTTCTTCGGCGACGGCGCCACCTCCGAGGGCTCGTTCCACGAGGGTGCGAACTTTGCGGCGGTGACGCGCGCACCCCTGATCCTGTTCTGCAACAACAACCAGTGGGCGATCTCGACACCGCTCGAAGCACAGACACGCGCCGAGACGCTCGCCGACAAGGCAGTGGGATACGGGATGCCGGGCGCGCGGGTCGACGGCACCGACGTGCTCGCCGTGTACGAGGCGACGCGAGAGGCGGTCGATCGCGCGCGTAGCGGCGACGGCCCGACGTTCGTCGAAGCGGTCACGTATCGGACGGCGCCACACGCAACCGCGGACGATCCGCGTGCGTACATCGATCAGGAGCGCGTGGAGGAAGAGAAGAAGCGCGAGTGCGTCGGCCGCTACGAGGGGTACCTGCGACGCGCGGGGATCCTGCACGACGAGCTGGCGGCGTCGATTCGCAGCGAGGCGGTGGAGGCGATGCGCGCAGGGATCGGAGCGGCGGAGGCGGAGCCCCCGGCCGATCCCGGGCTGCTGTTCGAGCACGCGTACGTCGATCCGCCCGCGTCGTTCGGCTCGGACCTCGACGAGCTGCGGAGGATCCTCGGTGGCTGAGCTGTCGATCGTCGAGGCGGTCAACGACGCGCTGCACGTCGAGCTCGAGCGCGATCCGTCCGTGATGGTGGTCGGCGAGGACGTCGGGCGGGCGGGCGGCGTCTTCCGCGCGACGGCGGGGCTGCGCGACCGGTTCGGGCCGGACCGCTGCTTCGACTCGCCGCTCGCTGAGGCGGGAATCCTCGGCACTGCGGTCGGACTCTGCATGGCCGGCTGGCGCCCGGTCTGCGAGATGCAGTACGACGCATTTTCCTATCCGTGCCTCGACCAGCTGATCACGCACGTCGGCCGCTACCGGTGGCGAACCGGCGGCAAGATGCAGTTCCCGCTCGTCGTGCGCATGCCGTACGGCGGCGGCGTGCGGGCGCCGGAGCTGCACGACGACTCGCCGGAGACGTACTACGTGCACACGCCCGGCGTGAAGGTCGCGATTCCCTCGACGCCTGCGGACGCGAAGGGGATCCTCGCAGCGGCGATCCGCGATCCCGATCCGGTCGTCGTGCTGGAGCCGAAGCTCCACTACCGCACGCTGAAGGGCGAGGTGCCGGAGGGCGAGTACGTCGTCCCGCTGGGAAAGGCGCGTCTCGTCCGCGAGGGCGACGACGTGACGCTCGTCGCGTACGGGTCGATGGTGCCGGTGTGCGAGGCCGCGGCGGACGAGCTCGACGCGTCGGTCGAGGTGCTGGACATCCGCTCGTTGAAGCCGCTCGACGAGGACGCGTTGCTGGCCTCCGCCGCGAAGACCGGACGCGTCGTGATCGTGCAGGAGGCGCCGCGCACGTGCGGCTTCGCGGCCGAGCTCGCGGCGATCCTCGCCGAGAAGGCCATCCTCGACCTGCACGGGCCCGTGCTGCGCGTGACCGGCTACGACGTGCCGTACCCGTACTGGCAGATCGAGGACGCCTACATGCCGTCCGTCGCGCGCGTCGTCGACGCGGTCGGCAAGCTCCTTGAGTTCTGAGACGCGCCTGCGGATCTGGCTCGAACGCAGCGGCAGCGGCTTCCGGTTGCGCGACGCTGCGACGGAGGAGCCAGTTCGCGACGACGACCCGCGCATTCGCGTCGTGAAGGTCGCCGGCGTGTCCTACCGGCTCGAAGCGCTGCAGGACGACGCCTTCGCAGCGGGGCGCCGGCTCGCGCTCGTGCCCGAGCCCGACAACGAGCACGACCCGAACGCGATCGGGATCTGGGACGAGCAGCGCCGCGTGCAGGCGGGCTACGTGCCGGCGGAGATCGCGCGCGAGCTCGACGCCCGTGACTGGCAGGCGGTTTCGGTGTGGGAATACGTCGGGGACGGCCGGCGCGGCGGCCTGCGCGTGCTGCTCGCTCCTCGCGACGCATGGATCGGGATCCCGCGCGCATGATCCACGAGCTCCCGCTCGAGCGGCGCACGCTCCACGGACACTTCTCCCGCGAGCTCGAGCCGCAGGAGCGAGACGAGGCGGAGCTCGATTCGGGACACGCCCTGAACGGCCCCGTGCACGTGCGAGGCGCGCGCCCGGGACAGACGCTCGCGGTGCGTGTCGACAAGGTCCGGCCACGCTCGGGGGGCGTGACCTTCGGCGAGGGAGACATGTTCAAGTGGCAGATCGACGTCGAAGGCGGGACTGCGACGAACGACCGCGGCAGGACCGTGTCCATCGCCCCGTTCCTCGGCGTCATCGGCATGCCGCCGGACGAGCCGGGCGTGTGGTCGACGATCCCGCCTCGTCGCTGCGGCGGCAACATCGACTGCAAGCTGCTCGTCGCGGGGACGACGCTCTTCCTGCCGGTTGCGAACGACGGCGCGCTTCTCTCAGCCGGCGATGGACACGCCGCCCAGGGTGACGGCGAGGTCTCGGGCACGGCGATCGAGTGTCCGCTCGACGCGGCGCAGATCACAGTCGACGTCCGCGACGACCTCGACCTCCGCATGCCGGTGGCGCGGACCTCGGACGCATGGCTCGCCTTTGGATTCGACGCCGATCTCGACGTTGCCGCCCAGCTCGCCGTCGAGACGATGCTCGACCTGATCGAGCGCGAGCTCGCGACCGACCGCAAGCACGCGCTCGCACTCGCGAGCGTCGCGGTCGACCTCGCAGTGACGCAGCTGGTCAACGAGGCGAAAGGCGTCCACGCGATTTTCCGCGACGGCGCGATCAGGTAGGAATCCGCGCGTGGCGTACGAGTTCAAGCTGCCCGACCTCGGCGAAGGGTTGACCGAAGGCGAGATCGCCCGCTGGCTCGTCTCCGAAGGCCAGGAGATCGGCGAGGACGACCCGCTTGTCGAGATCCAGACGGACAAGACGACGGTCGAGATCCCGTCACCGGCCGCGGGGACCGTGACGCGCATCCTGGTCGAGGAAGGCAAGGTCGTCCCGGTCGGCACGGTGCTCGTGGTCATCGGCGGTCAAGAACCGCGCGACGTCGCGCCTGCGGCGCAAGACCTCGCGCGGCAGAAGGCCACATCGGCCGCCCCGCCCCGCGCGCAGGTCGCGGGGCGGGCAACTCCTCTCGTGCGGCGCATTGCCAAGGAACTCGGTGTCGATCTCGATTCGCTGACCGGCACAGGTCCCCAAGGGCGAATCACCGAGGAGGACGTGCGTGGTGCTGCCGGCGGCTCGGAGGGCCGGCGGGAGCCGCTGCGGGGCGTTCGACGGCTGATCGCCGAGCACATGGCACGCGCGCACCGTGAGGTGCCGCCGGTGACATGGGTCGAGGAATGCGACTTCTCGAACCTCGACCTGAAGCTCCTCGTGCCCACCGTCTTGAAGGCGTGCGCTGAATCGCTGCGCGAGTTCCCGGAGTTGAACGCGCGGCTCGACGGTGACGCGATCGTGTACCTGGACCGTTACGACCTCGGCGTTGCGGTGCAGACGGAGCTCGGGCTCGTCGTCCCCGTCGTCCGCGGCTGCGACTCGCGGTCGATCGACGAGCTGCGCGCAGACGTCGAACGACTCGCGGAAGCTGCGCGCGGCGGGTCGCTGAAGCCGGAAGAGCTACGCGGCTCGACGTTCACCGTCACGAGCGCCGGGAAGCTCGGTGGTCTCCTGCAGACGCCGATCGTCAACTTCCCCGAGGTAGCGATCCTGAGCATCGGTCGCATCGCCGACCGTCCAGTCGTGCGCGACGGCGAGCTCGTCGCTGCGAGGATCGGCCACGTCTCGTTGAC
>VAXU01000111.1 GCA_005885125.1 Actinomycetota bacterium | reverse complement strand
TCATCACCGTGCCGCGGGAGTTCTCGCGCGCGCAACTCCAGGGGCTCGAGGAGTTGGCAAAGGAGTGGGGTGCAAAGGGCCTGGCCTATCTCGTCGCCGGCGAGGACGGCGAGGTGCGCTCGCCGATCGCGTAGTTCCTTTCCGACCGCGAGCTCGAACGGGTGCGCCCGCCGGCAGGATCGACGGTGCTGTTCGCGGCGGACACCTGGGAGCTGACGTCGCGCGTTCTCGGTGCCCTGCGTCTGAAGCTCGGCGAGGAGCTCGGCCTCATCGACGAGAGCCGCTTCGACTTCCTCTGGGTCGAGGACTTTCCGATGTTCGAGTGGGACGAGCAGGAGCAGCGGTGGAACGCGCGCCACCACCCGTTCACGCGGCCCGCGCCGGAGTGGGAGGAGCGCTTCGACCAGGATCCCGGCCAGGCGATCGCCGTCGCCTACGACCTGATCGCGAACGGCAACGAGATCGGCGGCGGCTCCCTCCGGATCCACGAGCCCGAGCTGCAGGCGCGCGTCTTCGACCTCCTCCAGATCACGCCGGAGCAGCAGCGCTTGAAGTTTGGGTTCCTCCTCGACGCACTCGCGATGGGGGCGCCCCCGCACGGAGGCATCGCATTCGGTCTCGACCGGATGGTGATGGTGCTCGCCGGCGAGCCGAACCTCCGCGACACGATTGCCTTCCCGAAGAACCAGGCCGGCGTCGATCCGATGACCGGCGCGCCCAGCGAGGCCCCGCAGGAACAGCTGGACGAACTGGGAATTAGCCTGAACGTGCCGCGCGATTAAGGCGCAATGCCTGGTCGGCCGATGAAACCGGCATACTCTCTGGACAGATGTCGACGCACGATCCAAGCCAAAGCTCGCCCGCACTGACCTCGCTCCCGCGGTTGGAGGACATCCCGCGCAAGCGTGACGGCTACGACGCGGACCAGGTCGCCGAGGCGTTCGAGGCCTTCCGCCGGCACGCCGCCCAGCTCCAGGCCCAGCTGCGTGTGCTTCAGGCAGCCTCCCGCGGCGGCGCACAGGCGCCCGAATCGATGGGACATGCCGTCCGCATGGACGCCCTGCATCTCATCCGCGCGGCGTCCGAGTTCGCAGACACCGTCGAGCGCGACGCCCAGCAGGCATCCACGACGCAGATGCAGCGGACCGAGGAGGAGATCCGTCGCCGCAACCGGGATCTGCAGGACCGCGAGGCCGAAGTCGAGCGCTACCGCCAGGAGAGCGAGCGTCAGCGCGCGGAGCTGCTGAACAACGCGCGCAACGAGGCACGCGAGCTGCTCGCGAGCGCGAACCGCGACGCGACGCAGGAGCTGACCGAGTCCGAGGCGCGCGGCAACCGCCTGCTCGAGCAGTCGCGCCACCAGGCGACAGAGCTGACCAATTCCGCCCGCGCTGAGGTCGAGCAGACGCTCGAGTGGGCGCGCGCACAGGCCGCTGCCGTCCTCCAGCGCGCCCAGAACGGCGCCGAGCAGCTGCTGACGGCCGCCGGTCTCGGCGATGAGGAGATCCGCAAGGTGGCCGACGCGATCGTCAAGGCAGCGGAAGCTGTCACGGAGGCTTCGCGCGCTCCGGCGCGGCCCGCAGGCATCGTTGCGGCCCCACAGGTCGAGGACGCGCCGCCCACGCCGGCACCCGCGATCGCAGAACCGCCCGTCTCTCCGCCCGCCGCCACCGAGGCGGATGCCGAAGCCGAGGAGCGGGACTCGCCGGACGACAACTCGCCGTAGGATCCCTCCGTGCCCGTCGGACTGGGTCCCCGGTTTCTGATCGAGGCCGGATTCATCGTCGCCGTCGCCGTCGTGGCCGGCATCGAGCGCTTCTCGACGACGACCATCATCCTCGCCGTCGGCGCCGCCTGGCTGCTCGTTGCGTTCGTTGAGTTCTTCACCGCGCGTACCCGGAAGCGCGCCGTGAGGCACCCGGCGACGTCTGCAGCCCGCCCGACTGCCGGTCCCACGCAGCGGCCGGTCGCTCTGCAACCGGAGCCCGAGCCTAGCCCAGAGCCGGACCTGGAGCCGGCCGCAACCCTCGAGCCCGCTCCAGCGCCCGAAGAACCGCCCGTTGTCGAGGCCCCGGAGCCGGTTCCAGCGCCGCCACATGTGGTTGCCGTCCCGCCCTTGCCGTCCGAGCCCGCGCCGCTGCCCGAGCTCGAGCCCGAGGTCGTTTCGCTGGCGTCGCGCAGGACGGACGCGCGCGAATGGAATCTGTGGGACCTCGAGCGGGTCGCCCGCGATCGCGCGGGCGCGGACGTGGCGCGCGACGAGGAGCGGACGTTCCTGCTCATGTATCTGCGCGAGTTCGCGAACGCCGACGGCGTTCTCCCCGCCGACTTCGACGCGGTCGTGCGCGAGTCGTTCGGGGACGTGCTGGACGCCGCGTACTCGTGAATCCCGCCGTCCTCCAGCGCACCGCGTGGCTGGCGGGCATCACACTGGCCGTCGCGATCGCGGCACTGGCCTTGGCGCGGCGCGACACCGGCCGAGGGCACAACCTCCCGGGCGCCGTGCCCGTGCGCGGGACGTCGAGCGGCTACTACACCTCCCGGGCGGCCCCGTACGGACCGACGCCCGGCCAGCCTCGCACGGCGTGCGGCGAGGCGTTCAATGCGAAGACGCAGGGCATCGCGCATCCGGTGCTGCCGTGCGGCGTGAAGATCTACGTGCGGTTCCACGGAAAGGAAGTCCTCACGCAGGTGATCGACCGCGGCCCGACCGTGCCCGGCCGTGACTTCGACATCACCAAGGCGCTCGCGGACCGGTTGGGTCTCCACGGCACCCAGACGATCCAGTGGCGCTATGCGAGGTAGACGCCCCGACCCTGCCGTGTCTCGCGCCCGCTGTGAACCTGGACAAACCAGGTGGGTGCCTGCCGACCTACGGACAACGTCCTCAGTCGGACGAGGGCTCCCTCAGCAGTGGTGTTGGTTCTACGTTGGATGCGCGAGCCACGAACAGGGTCGAGCCATCGCACAGTAGCGCAGCTAGCCTGAGCCATGTGATCGAGCTCCTTGGAGATTCGGCGCGCGGGGATGAGTTCGCGCTCGTGCGGCTGAGCGTCGACGGCGATCGGATCGTCGGGGCGGACGCTCCCGGACTCGAGCGGTCGCTCGTCGGGCTCTCGCTGCTCGAGGCGGCGGCCGTCGGGGGCGAGACGCTTGCGGTCGACGCGCTCGCCAACGCGATCGGCCCTGCTTTCACCGCCGCGTCGTCTCCGACGCGCGTTGCAGTCGCGATGAGCGGCGGTGTCGACAGCGCCGTGGCCCTCCTGCGCTATGAGCCGGATGCGATCGGCGTGACGCTCCGGCTCTGGCTCGATCCTGCGGGTCCAAGCGCCGAGCGCGCGTGCTGTTCGCCGGAAGCTGTGCTCGCGGCGCGCGAGACGTGCCATGCGCTCGGCGTTCCGCACGTCACGCTCGACCTGCGCGAGGAGTTCCGGCGCGCTGTCGTCGAGCCGTTCGTGCGCGCGTACGCCCAGGGAGAGACACCGAATCCGTGCATGCGTTGCAACGGAAGCTTCCGCTTCGCGGAGCTGCTTGCATTTGCGCGCCGGGCCGGCGCGGCTCGCCTCGCGACGGGCCACTACGCTCGGATCGTCGACCACGGCGGCCGGCAGCTGCTGGCGCGAGCGACCGACCCGCACAAGGACCAGTCGTACATGCTCGGCCGCCTCGATCCGGCGCTGCTCGACCGCATTGTCTTCCCGCTCGGCGACCAGACGAAGGCCGAGACGCGCGCCGAAGCGGCCAGAGCCGGTCTCGCGGTCGCCGGGCGCGTCGAGAGCCAGGAGGCCTGCTTCCTTGCCGGGGACGACTACCGAGACTTCCTCGGCCGGCAAGGGTTGAGTCCGGAGAAGGGCGCCGTCGTCGACGAGCACGGACGAGAGGTGGGGCGTCACTCCGGCTACTGGCGCTTTACTCCCGGCCAGCGGCGCGGCCTCGGCGTCGCAGCCCGGGAGCCGCTCTACGCGCTTCGGTCGGACGCTCGCACGAACACGGTCGTCGTCGGCCCGCGGTCGTCCCTCGCCTGCACGCAGGTCGACGCGAAAGGTCGCCTCTACGTTCCTGTCCACCGGGTCGCCGCGAAGCTCCGCTACCGCTCCCCGGCGATCCTCGCGCACGTCGAGGAGCGACCACATGGCTTCGCGCTCGAGCTCGACCAACCGGCGTTCGGCGTTGCCGCCGGGCAGGCCGCCGTGCTCTACGACGGCGAGGCCGTCGTCGGCGCCGGACTGATCCGCACTTGATCCGTAAGATCAGGCAGGGGTGAGCTTCCTAGCGGTCACCTTCGGTTGGCCAGGCGGAACCAGGGCGCCGACTTCTCCGTTTTCCTGGGTGATCGGCTGGGCGAGAGAAGCGTGAGCGCCGACGAAGTCACATTGACCCTGCCGGGGGACGACGCGTTCCACGGCGTTGCCCACCTGGTGCTGGGAGGCCTTGCTTCGCGCAACGATCTGACCGTCGAGACGCTGGAGGATCTGACGCTCGCCCTCGACGCGGTGCTCGAACGCTACGGCGAACGCAGCGACGAGGTCACCGTCCTGTCGCGCATCGACGAGGACCAGGCCGTGATCGAAATCGGGCCGTTTCCCCTCGGAGAGGCGAAGAGTGACCTCGAACGCGAGGCGGGCGATGCGCTGGACACGCGACGCATCCTCCTCGCGGTCTGCGACGGGGTCGAGGTGTTCGAGCGGGACGGCGGCGACTGGGTGAGGTTGACGAAGCGCGTCGAGCGCGCGACGGAGGCCGCGTGAGCGAGTCCGACAAGGTTCTCCTTCGCCGCTACCACGAGCACGGCGATCTGCAGGCGCGCGAGCAGCTGATCGAGCAGTACATGTCGCTCGTCCGCTCGCTCGCTCGGCGGTACTCCTATCGCGGCGAGCAGCTCGAGGATCTCGTTCAGATCGGCGCGATCGGGTTGATCAAGGCGATCGACCGCTTCGACATCGACCGCGGCGTCGAGCTGACGACCTATGCGACCCCCAACATCATCGGTGAGATCAAGCGGCACTTCCGCGACAAGGGTTGGTCTGTGCGCGTTCCGCGCGGCTTGCAGGAACTGAACGTGCAGCTGTCGCGGCTGGTGGAGCAGCTCACCGTGCAGCTCGGCCGCTCGCCCTCGATCGCCGAGCTCGCAAAGGCCGCCGGCACGGAGGAAGAGGAGGTGCTCGAGGCGCTCGAGTCCGGCCGTGCGTACTCGTCGCTGTCGCTGTCGTCGGGCGGATCGCAGGAGGATGGAGAAGAGCTCGACCCGCTCGAGTCGATCGGCACCGAGGAGCACCAGTACGAGGTCTCGGAGGACCGTGCCGTGCTCGCGCCCGGGTTCAGGGTCCTCGACGAGCGCGAGCGCAGGATCCTCCACCTCCGGTTCTTCAAGGGGTTCACGCAGTCGCAGATCGCGCAGCAGGTCGGCATTTCGCAGATGCACGTGTCGCGTCTGATCCGCCGCTCGCTGGAGAAGATCCGCGAGGAGATCGCGTCCGAAGAAGAAGAGCCGCAGCGCGCGCGTCGAGTCGCTCGCGGCTGATCTGCTTTAGAGCTTCCGTCCTCCGACCTTGTGCTCCAGAAGTCGATCCTGGTCGACGGCCGGGGATTCGCATTGTACCTGTTCACCGCGGACAGCCAGGCACGAACAAGGACAAGTCGACCTGCTGGGCAAGCGTTCTACGGCCTGTGGTTCGTCCTCTCGCCCAAGGGGGAGCAGATCACCCACTAGGCCGGCGGGGGAGGGCCGAACCCCGCCCCTACAATCCCAAGATGCGAACCGCGGGAGAGTTGCGCGCAGGGTTCCGCGCCTTCTTCGAGTCCAAAGGTCACAAGTTCCGGCCGTCTGCGTCGCTGATCCCGCGCGCCGACGATCGCACTGTGCTCCTCACGACGGCCGGGATGCAACCGCTGATGCCCTACTTCCTCGGCCGCGAGCAACCGCCGGCTCCGCTCCTGTCGACGGTTCAGAAGTGCTTCCGCACGCCCGACATCGACGACGTCGGGCTCGACGGCTACCACCTCACCTTCTTCGAGATGCTGGGCAACTTCTCGTTCGGGCAGTACTTCAAGGAAGGCGCGATCGACCTCGCGTGGGAGTTCGTCTTCGAGCAGCTCAAGGTCGACCCGGATCGCTTCTGGGTCAGCGTCTTCGCGGGCGATCCCGAGCTCGGGCTCGGCGAGGACGAGGTCGCCTACCGCAAGTGGGAGGAGATTGGCCAGCCGCCCGAGCGGATCGTCCTGCTGCCGAGGAGCGAGAACTTCTGGGACGTCGGCGGCCCGGGCCCCTGCGGGCCCGACACGGAGATGTTCTACGACTGGGGCACCGAGCACGGGTGCGGCGAGGCCGACTGCAAGCCCGGTTGCACGCGCTGTGAGCGCTTCCTCGAGTTCTGGAACCTCGTCTTCATGGAGTTCGAGCTCCATGCGGACGGCAAGCTGACGCCGCTGCCGAAGCAGAACGTCGACACCGGCATGGGCGTCGAGCGCACCGCCGCGGTCCTGCAGAACGTGATGACGGTGTACGAAACCGACGTCTACCAGGCGATCATGCGCTGGATCGCAGACGAGAGCGGCGTCGCGTACGGCGACTCGCCGGAGGCGACGAAGGCACACCGCATCCTCGCCGACCACGGCCGCGGAATGACCTTTCTCGCCGCCGACGGGATCACACCGTCCAACGAAGGCCGCGGCTACGTGATGCGGCGCATCATCCGCCGGGCGGTACAGCAGGCAGGCCGCGTCGGTCTCGAGCCGCCGTATCTCGCGCGGCTCGCGGACGTCGTCATCGAGCAGATGCAGGACGGCTATCCGGAGCTCGAGCAGCACCGCACAGAGATCCACCGCATCCTCTCCGCCGAGGAGGAGCGCTTCGGCCAGACGCTCGCGCGCGGGATGCGCTTGTTCGAGGAGATCGCGGCGAAAGGAGGCGACATCCCCGGGGAGGAAGCGTTCCGCCTCCACGACACGTACGGATTCCCGCTCGAGCTGACACGGGAGCTGGGGCGCGAGCGCGGTCTCGGTGTCAACGAAGAGGAGTTCACACGGCTGATGGCGGAGCAACGAGAGCGGTCGCGTGCCGCGATTTCGCGCGACGACCAGCGCGCGGTCGACTTCGCGCACGCTGCGGGCTTCCGCACGGAGTTCGTCGGCTACGAGAAGACCGACGTCCTGACGCAGCTCGGCGCGCTCGAGCAGCTGGAGGAAGGGCTGTTCCTCGCGAAGCTCCGCG
>VAXU01000110.1 GCA_005885125.1 Actinomycetota bacterium | reverse complement strand
CTCTTCCCCGCCGAAGCACCGAAGACCGTGGACAACTTCGTCAAGCTGGCGCGCGACGGGTTCTATGACGGCGTCATCTTCCACCGCGTGATCCCGGACTTCATGGTCCAGGGAGGCGACCCGACGGGCACAGGCAGCGGCGGGCCCGGTTACTCGTTCGAAGACGAGTTCAACGACCACAGAGTGGAGCGCGGCGCGCTCGCGATGGCGAACGCCGGCCCGAACACGAATGGGTCGCAGTTCTTCATCGTCACCGCGGAGGCGTGCCCGTGGCTCGACGGCAAGCACACCGTCTTCGGACAGGTCACGAGCGGGATGGACGTCGTGGACACGATCGCCGATCTGCCACGCGACGGGCACGACAAGCCGAACGAGGACGTCGTGATCGAGCGCGTCGAAGTCTCGGATTAACGGCGCGAAGCTCGGCAGCCGATAGTGAGGCCATGCTCGCGGCCTCGGGCTCCTTCTACTTTCTGACGAGTTTCCTGCCGTTCGTGCTGCTCTTCGGCTTCTGGATGCTCGTGGCGCGAAACGTGCGGTCCCGCATGCCGGCCCAGCAGCAGCCGCTCGTCGACAAGCTCGAGGAGATTCGCGCGGAGCTCGAACGCCTCCGGAAGTCGGTCGAGGAGCGCGAGCCGGCCGAACAGCGCTTCGGCTTTCGGTCCTAGCCGAGCCAGGCTTCGCGCGAGATTCCGGCGTATTCCTGGATCGCGCCGTAGATGCTCTGCAGGACGCTTGTGCGATTCACGACCACGCGAGCCGTCCCATACGGAAGCATGTTGAGCCGCTTTCTCTTGCTGTGCCTCGAGTAGACGTTCACCACCGACTTGAGCAGATTCGCTTCGGGCAGTCCGAGAAGATCAAGCCAAAAGCGCTCGATGTCGCGTTGTTTCTCGATGTGGTCGGCAAAGAGGTGGCACGTCAACCGAATTTCGTGATCGCCGAGGTCAAAGTACGTTCGGAGGAAGCTGACAAAGAGCCGAAGCAGTTCTGGATCTGAGTTCGAAAGCCGAACCTGATTCCTGCCTTTGTCGCCCTCTGCCCAATACAACATGCAGCCGGCGACGTGGAGAGGTTCACGTCGACGCGCGAGCACACGGCCAACTTCTTGCGCTTGCAGACGTGCAGAGCGCCGACGAGCCGCCATCACCGTCCAGCCATTGAGCTGCCGGTTGTATGCGGGATTCTGCTCGAGCAGAGCAGCCTTTTGCGTATCAGTCAGCTCGATGTCGCGAACCCAAAGACTCACCGACGACGTGGAGACGCAGAGGCGCTGCGCAATCGTCTTGATGGAGAGACCGTCGTCGGTGCGCATCGCCCTTGCAAGATCGCGCTCGCGTGTTTTCACATTGGAAAACTAGCGGCAAGCGCGGACGTAAAGCGCCCGACCGGGCTCGAACCGGTGCCAGGAGATTGGAAATCTCCGGTGCTACCACTACACCACGGGCGCGTCGCCAGTAGCGTAGCGATGTGGACCCGCAGTCGTGGTCCGTCGATCCCGACGCAGTCGTCGTCGTTCCGACACTTGTCGCCGGCTATGCGCTTCTGCAGGTTTGGTGGCCGGCGTCGTCACGACGCCGGCTCGCTTTTGCTGTGAGTCAGCTTCTCCTGCTTGCCGTCTTCCTGACGCCGCTCGAGACGCTCGCGCTCCACTATCTCCTCTCCGCGCATCTGCTCCAGAACGTCGTCGTCGCGGAATGGGCGCCTGGGCTCGCCGTCGTCGGAATCGCCCCCACCCTCGCGCGCGAGGTCGAGCGCTACCGCCTCGCGCGGGCGCTCACGCTTCCGCACGTTGCACTGCCGCTCTGGCTCGGCACCTACTTCGTCTGGCACGTGCCGTGGATCTACGACACAGCCACGGACATCTCTCCGACGGCGCGAAGGCCGCGTACCTGTTCGCGGCGTTCGTGCTCGCGTCCCCGCTCGGGCTCTTACTCGCACTGCTCCCGCATCCGGTTTACTCGTTCTACAAGCATGCGCCGCATCTCTGGGGCCTTGGACACCTCACCGATCAGCAGATCGCCGGCGTGACGATGGCGGTGGAGCAGGCGATCGTCTTCTTCGCGGTGTTCGCCTACTACCTGGCCCGCTTCCTGCGCAGCGAGGCCATCGTCGGCGTCTACGACCGCCGTTGAGCTACCGCGCCGGCCGTCGTATCGTCTCGGTCATGGAGCTCCGCGCTGCCCTCGCGACATGCCGCACGCCGTCGAACCTCCGGCGCACGCTGACGATCGCCCTGATCGTCGGCTGCGTCCTGTCGATCATCAATGAGGGCGACGTGATCGTGCACGGGAACGCGACCGGCGCGACTGCCGTCAAGATTGGTCTCAACTTCGTGGTTCCGTTCATCGTCTCCAACCTCGGCGTGCTCGCCGGCACGCGGACCGCAGGCGCATGACGGCGCGGCTCACGCAGCAAGGTGCGCTACTGCTCGGCGCGGCGCTCGTCGCCTGGATCGTCACCGTCGACCGGATGTCGGGGATGGACATGGGGCCGGGCACGAATCTCGGCGGGCTCGGCTGGTTCGTCGGAATCTGGGTGACGATGATGGCCGCGATGATGCTGCCGTCGGTGGCGCCGATGGTGCTTCTGTTCGACCGGGTCTCGGCAGAGAAGGCGCGGCGCGACCTTCCGTACGTCCCGACGTGGATCTTCGCGGCTTCGTACTTCGCCGTCTGGACGGTGTACGGCCTCGCCGCATTCGGCCTCTATCGCGGCGTGCGTGCGCTCGACATTGGTTTCCTGAACTGGGATCGCGGCGGCCCGTACGTCGCAGGCGCGCTCGTGGCGCTCGCCGGGCTCTACGAACTGACGCCGCTGAAGGGGGTCTGCATGCGTCACTGTCGCTCGCCGATGCAGTTCGTCCTCGCGGGGTGGCGCGACGGAGTCTCGGGTGCGCTACGGATGGGCGCAGAGCACGGCGCGTACTGTGTCGGCTGCTGCTGGGGGCTGATGGTCGTGCTGTTCGCACTTGGCGTGATGAGCCTGTTCTGGATGGCGGTCGTCGCCGCGGTGATCTTCGCTCAGAAGGTGCTCCCTTACGGCGACCGGCTCTCGCGTGTCTTCGCCGTCGCGTTCGTCGCCTTCGGAATCTGGCTCGCGGCAGCACCGGGCACCGTGCCGGGCCTGACACAGCCCGGCACGATGCACGCGCCGAAGATGCAGATGACGCCTTAGGGCTCTTCCGAGGAGCAAGTCCAGGCTGCGAAAGTCGGGGCGGCCGGATTCGAACCGGCGACCTTCGCGTCCCAAACGCGACGCGCTAACCAGGCTGCGCTACGCCCCGTACCGGAAGTGTAGGCCGCGGCGCCGCTGATTCGGTCGTCGCCGGGACGGCCGCGGACTGGCCGCTGCCCCCTCCTGAACGCGTGCCGGTCGTTGCCGGCCCCGGCGACGAGCCGGTGGTTGCTCGAACGTGCCGACGATACGCCCGTGTCTTGAAGGGATCGTGCGGATTGCGACAGCAAATTGTTAAGCCCCGGCGAGGCCGTCGGATACGTTCGCGCGGTGGAGCGTTCAGCCGCCGCCGGCTACACGATGGTCGCCGTCGCCGCGGCATTGTTCGGGGTCAACGCGTCCGTCGTCAAGGTGATCGAGCACACCGGCTTCGGCGCGCAGCGCCTGACCGAAGTGCGGTCCACGGGCGCCTTCGCAGGTCTGGCGCTGATCGTGCTCGCAACACGCCCGGGGGCGATCGCGATCACCCGTCGTGAGCTCGTGCTCGTCGCCGCGCTCGGAACCGGCGGCCTCGCGCTCGTCCAGTGGTCGTACTTCTTCGCGATCCACCGCCTGCCGATCGGCGAGGCACTCCTGATCCAGTTCCTCGCACCCCTGCTCGTCGCCCTCTGGGCGCGGTTCGCGTTCCACGAGCGGGTCCGCCGGCGGTTGTGGGTCGCGCTCGTCCTCAGCCTCGCCGGGCTCGTCCTGATCGTCGAGCTCTGGCGCGGAAAGCTCGACGGGGTCGGCATCGCCGTGGCCGGCGTGGCCTGTCTCAGCTTCGCCTTCTACATCCTGCTGGCCGAACGCGGCACGCGCGGGCGCGACCCGATCTCACTCCTCGCGTGGGGCTTCCTGTTCGCCGCCCTCTTCTGGGCCGTGGTCCAGCCGTGGTGGTCGTTCCCGGGCGACGCGTTCAGCGGCAGCACCTCGCTCCTGGGCCACATCAGCTCGCTGCACGCGCCGCTCTGGTTCCTGATCGCGTGGATGATCGTGCTCGGGTCGATCGTGCCGTTCGCGCTCGTCGTGGGGGCGCTGCCACGCATCGGAGCGACGCGGACGGCGATCGTGGCGATGCTCGAGCCGGTCGTCGCGATCCTTGTCGCCTGGGCCTGGCTGGGCGAGTCCCTGGACGGCGTCCAGCTCACCGGAGCGGCGCTGACCCTGGCCGGAATCGCCCTTGCCCAAACCGCCCGTTGACGCTGTTTGCAGGAAAGACGGGCCGCGTATCCCCCTTTTGGGGGATAGGCGCTGTCCGATGCCTTCTCCACACTGCCGCGAATGTTGAAGACAAAGAAGGTTCTTGTTGCTTTTCTTACAGGTTTGCTCGTATTCGGGGCGGCGTCGACGGCCTCCGCACGAGGGCTGACCTCCTCGGAAGACTCCCTGCTCAGCGTCATGAACGGGGTCCGCACGAGCCGTGGCCTCGCCCCCCTGCGGGTGGATTTCCGTCTCGTCCGCGTCGCCCGCGCGCACTCCGCGGACATGCTGCACCGGCAGTACTTCTCCCACGGCGCGTTCACGTCGCGCGTCCGGTCCTCGGGCGCCGCAGGCCCTGTGTTCGGTGAGGACCTGGCCTGGGGGCCGATGAGCGCCTCGTGGGTCGTCGGCCAGTGGCTGGCGAGCCCGGCCCACCGTGCCGTACTGCTTCGACCGGGCTTTCGCCGCGTCGGGATCGGCGCCTTTCAAGGCTCCTTCTCCGGCCGGCCCGGCGCGCTGGTCGTCACGGCAGATTTCGCCGGCCTCTAGCCGTTGGTGAAGGCGTAAGAGACGCGCGCACAGGGAGGCGCGCGCGTCTCTTTTCGCTTGGACTACTCCGACTCCATCAATGACCGGAGCTCGCCGAGCTTCTCGGCACGGAGCTCGTCGCGTTCGCCGCGATCGATGCGATCGAGGAGCGCGCGCACGAGCGGCGCCAGCTCGAGCGGGTTGAACGGCTTCGTCACGTAATCGATGCCGCCGATGTCCAACCCCTTCGCCCGATCGCGGAACTCCGCGCGCGCCGTCAGGAAGATGATCGGAATCCCGCTCGTGCGATCGTCCTCGAGCAGCTGCTCCGCCACGCGCCACCCGTCGAGCCCCGGCATCATCACGTCGAGCAGCACGACGTCGGGCTTCTCGCCCTGCGCCTTTTCGATCCCAGCGGGGCCGTCGGCCGCCTCGACCACGTCGATGCCTTCCGCTTCGAGGTTCACGCGGCAGAGGAGCCGGATCGGCGCCTCGTCGTCGATGACGAGCACTTTGGTCATCACGCGGTGCTTAGGGCCGTTTGCGCGCGTCTACCCGTTGCGCCTGTCTTCTACTCGCGCGCAACAGGCAGCTCGAACGCGAAGCTCGACCCCTCCCCTTCGCTCGACTCGACCCAGATCCTGCCGCCCATTGCCGTCACCAGCTCCCGGGCGATGAAGAGGCCGAGGCCGGTGCCGCCCGCGCCGTCCCGGACGGTCGACTCCGCTCGGTAGAACTTCCGGAAGATCCGCTCCTGCTCTGCGACGGGGATCCCGACGCCTTCATCGATGACGCGGACTTCGACGGCGTCCTTCGTGCGCCGTGCGCCGACCGTGACCGTGCCGCCGTCGGGCGAGTACTTGAGCGCGTTCTCGACGAGGATGCTGAAGACCTGGCGCAGCTTGTCCCGGTCGGCCTCGGCCGAGAGCGGCTCGGACGGGAGGTCGATTTCGACGCGCTGCCCGTTGACGGCGCCTGTCTCCTGGACCGTCCCCACCACCTCCGACACGACGGACGCGACGTCGATCGGCTCGGGCTCGACGTGCAGGTCGCCGGCGTCGAGCCGCGCGACGTTCAGGAGCTGGTCGACGATCCCGGTCAGGCGCTCGGACTCCGACGCGATGTAGCCGAGGAAGATGCGCCGCTCCTCCTCCCCGAACAGGACATCCTGGCGCAGCAGCGTCTCGGCGAAGCCGTAGATCGACGTCAGCGGTGTCCGGAGCTCGTGCGAGACGGCGGCGACGAAGTCGGATTTCACTTGCTCGACCATCCGGTCGGCCGAGATGTCGCGGAACGCGAAGATGCGGCCGGCGACCTCGCCGAGCGGATCGCGCATCACGGCTTCGGACAGCGAGAGCCAGACCTCCTCGCCGCCGCGGGTGATCGAGACCAGACGCGGGCCCGACGGGCCGTCCTCCTCTGACGCGAGCGTTCGTTGCAACACCTGCGCGGGCGTGCTCCCGAGTGCTTCGGCGGCCGGGACGCCGGTGATCTCCCCGGCGGCAGCGTTCCAGAGCACGACCTGGCCGTCGCGGTCGACGGCGACGATGCCGTCGGCGACGTTGGCCAGGATCGCGACGCTGCGCTCCTTTTCGAGCGAGACGCGCGAGTACAGCTCGGCATTCGACAGCGCGGCGGACGTGTTCGCGGCGAGTGCGAGGAGTGCCTCGATCTCCTCGGGACGCCACGTGCGTGGACGCTCGGCGTAGACGGCGAGCACCCCGTGCAGGGATCCCTCCGGCCCGGAGAGCGGGACACCGAGGAACGCACGGTACCCCGCGGTCAGAATCGGGTCCGCCGCGAGCAGTCGGTCGTCCTGCGTCGTGTCGTCGACTGCGACGGGCGCCCGGGACTGGAAGACGTCCCCGGAGAGGCGCGCGCTCGACGGGACTCGCGTGCCGATTGCCGATTCTGCGCCGGCACCGCTCGCTGCGCCGACGACGAGCTCGTCGTCCTCGACCGTCCGAATCGCGCACGCGTCGGCCCCGAGCAGTTCGGGCGCCTGGTGGACGACCTCGTCCAGCACCGCAGTGGGATCGAGCTCCGTCGCAAGAACACCGCCGGTACGCGCGAGCTGCTGCGACAGCCTCCGCGCTGTGCGCTCGGCCTCGAACAGCTCGCTCCGCTCGAGTGCGCCGCGCGCGGCGTCGGCCAGGTGGCGCGCGAGCTCGAGGTCCTCGTCGGCGAACGCACGAGTCGCCTCGAAGAAGACGAGCACGAGCCCGTTCGTCCCCTCTCGCGCGCTCGCGACCGGAACGGCGAGCAGCGCGCGGTAGCCGCACCGCTTCGCCAGCTCGAGCCAGTCCGCCTCGAAACGGTCGTCGTCCGCGACGTCCGTCGACGCAAGCACGCGTGCGTCCGTCGCCGCTCGCTGGAGGACCTCGGCCGAGCCGGGCAGTTCGTGCAGCAGCGCGTCTCTCAAAGCCGCCGGTAGATCGGCCGCACCTGCCAGCTCGAGCGCCGACCCGCGCGGCATCAGCACCGCAGCGAACGAGCCGCCGAGCGCCTCGTTGGCCGCCTGCGCGACCGCGTCCTGCGTCGCCTCGAGCGACAGGGACTGGCCGAGGACCGAAGCGATCCGGAAGAAGTGATCGATGCGCCGCCGCTCGCGGTGGAGTGCGTCCGCGAGTTGCGACGTCGTTCGTGCGCGCGCGAGCGCGAGCGCGGCATCGTCGGCCAAGGCCTGCAGGAGATTCATCTCTTCGGTGTCGAACGCACGCCGTTCGCCCGCCGTCCCGATCACGAGCACCGCGATCACGCGGTCCTCCGCGAGCACCGGGAAATAGGCGGTGCTCTTCGCGCCGACCGCATCGACGAGCTTTCCGTTGACCTGCGTGGACGCGGCGTCGAAGACCGTGAACGGGGCGCCCTCGGAGACGGCGCTCGCGATCCCGGAGGGCTCGTGCTCGAGGTCGAACTGGAACTCCCTGAACCACTCGAGCTCGCGTCCGTCCTTGCGAAGCAGACAGCCGCGAGCAGTTCGTCCATCGTCGGCGACCAGAACGAGCGCCGAAACGTCGACGCCGACGAGCCCTTCCACCTGGACGAGCAGGAGCCTCGCCACGGCTTCGGCCTCGCGCGCCGCCGCGAGCTCGCCCGAGGTCTCGGCCATCGACCCGAGCTCGCGATCGCGCGGCGTCGAGGTCTCGACTGCCTCCCGGACGCCGACGCCAGCCGTCGCGACGACTGCGCGCTCCCGCCACCGAGCCAGGACGAGGGCGGGCGGCGCCAGCAGGGCAAGCGCGACGGCGAGCGTGGGCCAGACGCCTCCCGGGAGGGCTGTCCGGTCGACGGCCAGCGCCGTCCCGTAAGCCGCCGCCACGACGGCGAGGCTTGGGAAGAGCAGGACGAGCGCCCAGTCGACGGGCGTCGCCCGCCCCCGCTCCGCCCAGAGGCGTGGCGCCAGCAGGGCCGTCCCTCCGAGGTAAGCCGCGGCCACAACGAGGAGCGGCACCGCGTTGAGCCACAGAGCTTGAGCCGATTGTGTCACTGGGGCGTCCTGATTGTACGGAGCGGTCAGCGGCTGGTCGACGGGGCCGAAAAGGCCGTCCTCAGCGCGGTTTTCACGCGTCAGGACCGACTTCCTGCGACTTTCGAAGATGGGCCGAACGGCCTATTGGAAAGGAGAGGCCGACTCATTAGCGTCCCGGCCACTGGGCGATGCGAACCGCGGCGCGTTCCTGGCCTTGCAGTCCGCGGTGAGCACTGGAAGAGGCCCGTCGCCACCGACCCCCCCGAGCGACGGGTCTTTTCCATTTTCAGGGGCTTTGACGGTTCCCCGGGTGCCTCCGAGAGGCCTGTTGCTACCTTGGCTGTAGGTGGTTCAGCGAGTGCTTCTGGCCTCGCCTCGGGGATACTGCGCCGGGGTAGAACGCGCGGTCGAGACGGTCGAGCGGGCCCTCGCGTTGTACGGCGCACCCGTCTACGTCCGCAAGCAGATCGTCCACAACGCGCACGTCGTCCGTGAGCTCGAGGAACGCGGCGCCGTGTTCGTCGACGACGAGCGGGACGCACCGGAGGGAGCGACGCTCGTGTTGTCCGCGCACGGGGTCGAACCCGCGGTTTACGCACGCGCGTCTGCGCGGCGGCTGAACACGATCGACGCGACGTGCCCGCTCGTCACCAAGGTGCACGTGCAGGCGCGGCGGTACGCTGCGGCGACCTTCCCGACGGCCCGGTCGCGTACATCACCCAGACGACGCTCTCGGTCGACGAGACCGCGGAGATCATCGACGTGCTGCGGCGCCGCTTCCCGTCCATTCGCGCGCCCCAGCGCGAGGACATCTGCTACGCGACGTCAAACCGCCAGTGGGCCGTGAAGGAGTTGCTCTCCGAGGTCGACCTGCTGCTGGTGATCGGCTCGCGCAACTCCTCGAACTCGAATCGGCTGGTCGAGGTCGCGCGCGGCGCGGGCGTGGACGCGCATCTGATCGACGACGAGACCGAGATCGACGAGTCATGGCTCGACGGGGTCGAGACCGTCGGCGTCACGTCGGGCGCGTCGGCGCCGGAGGCGCTCGTGCAACGCGTGTGCGATTGGTTTCGCGGGCGTGGAGTCACGCAGATCGAGCCGTTCGCGTCCGTCTACGAGGACGTCGTCTTCCGGCTGCCGGTCGAGCTTCGCCGCGCCGAGAGCTCAGCGGCGTAACCCTTCAATGCGGCTGAGAGACCGTGCGGCCGCGGTCTCGACGGTCGGAGAAAGCGGGCGACGCGCGCGGCTTGGAACTCGTCGACCGAGACGGCGCTCTCGACGCGACCGGTCTGGTCCCAGACGCTGAACCTGACGTGCGGATCGTCGTCGAGGTAGCGCGAGACGCGCAGCGCCTTCCCCTCGTCGCGCGGGTGCGCGGGGAAGAACTCGACGAGCTTGCGGCGCAGCGGCGCAGCGCACCACGGACAGAAGCGGAACCGCTCCTCGACGCTGCCTCCGCACTGCGCGCAGGCCTGCATGCCTCATAGTTTGCCCTAGCATCAGCCGATGCGCGAGGTCCCCGACCGTGTGCGGCGGCTGCCGGAGCAGTACTTCACGGCCTTGCTCGCCCGGGTCGCCGCGGCCGCAGCCGAGGAGGGCGAGCCGCTGATTGACCTCGGCCGGGGGAATCCGGAGACAGGCCCGCCGCCGCACGTGATCGAGGCGCTCCAGCGGAGCGCGGCAGAGCCGGACGTGCACGGGTACGCGCCGTTCGCGGGACTGCCGGCATTGAAGGAGGCAATCGCCGCGCGCTACCGCGACGTCTACGGCGTCGTGCTCGACCCGGCGCGCGAGGTTGCGGTCGTGCCAGGGTCGAAGACCGCGCTGATGGAGTTCGCGCTCGTCGCGGTCGAGCGCGGCGAGACGATCCTGCTCCCGGATCCGGGTTACGCGGACTACCCGTCCGCGGTCGCACTCGCCGGCGCCGAGCGCGGGTCCTTCACCGACTTCGAGACCGCTCGGGGCGCAGCGCTCTACCTGAACTACCCGTCCAATCCGACCGCGGCGTGCGTGCCCGACGGACTGTTCGAGGACGCGGTGCGCTGGGCCGGCCGGGCCGGCGCAGTGGTGCTCCACGACTTCGCCTACGGCGATCTCGTCTTCGACGGCCGGCCGCCGAAGAGCTTCCTCGCGATCGAGGGCGCGCGCGAGGTCGGCGTCGAGCTGTTCAGCATGTCGAAGTCCTACGGCATGGCGGGCTGGCGGTTGGGGTTCGTGCTCGGCAACGCCGAGCTCGTGTCGCGGATCGAAACGCTGCAGGACCACGTCTTCGCGGGGATCTTCCGGCCCGTGCAGGAGGCGGGCATCGCCGCGCTGACCGGGCCGCAGGAGTCGGTGGAAGAACGTCGCGCGACCTACGAGCGCCGGCGCGACCGCGCACTTGCGGCGCTGCGCGGCCTCGATGAACAAAGTCAGGGAACGTTCTTCGTCTGGTTCCGGCTGCCGGAAGGCGTGACGGCCGAGTCGCTGCTCGTCGAGCACCGAGTCGCCGTTGCACCGGGTGAAGGCTTCGGGCCCCGCGGGCGAGGCTACGCGCGCCTGTCGCTCGCCGTCATGGATGAGACGCTCGACGCGGGCCTCGAGCGTCTGCGCGCCGCCCTGAAAGCGGGTCAGACCCGGAGGGTCTGACCCTTGTCCTCAGGCTTTCGTGATCTGCGGCTCGGCGACGCCGTCCGTCTGGATCTCCACGGCCAGCACCTCGTCCTTGATCCACTGCTCGTGCTGCAGGAGATCCGCTTCGGTCTCCGGCAGCGTCAGCCTGATCCGGTCGGTGAGCTCGAGCCCCGCGTCCTTGCGCTTCGCGTTCACGAGATGGATCAAGTCGAGTACGCGGCCTTCGAGCAGCAGCTCGTCGTCGAGCGCCGGGTCAACGCCAACGGCAAGGCTGTCGGCGTGTGCCCAGCCGGGTTCCTGCGCGCGGTCGATAATCAACTCATCCGGCGAGAGCTCATGACCGGCAACGCGGATCCGCCCGTCCTGGAGGGATTCGAAGTCATGGGCGGCAAGAGCTTCACGGACCGCGGATAGCTCTTTGCCGAGCTTCGGACCTAATACCGGGAGGTTTGGCTTGTACGTGTGGCGGACCAGCGGCCGCGTACTGAGGTCCAATTCCTTCGCCCGGAGTTCGTCAAGAAGTTCGTCCTCATGGCTCTCGGCGAATCGCGCTCCGTACACATGCAGGCGGCGGATCGGCTGACGCATCTTCAATCCAAGCTCGCCGCGCGCTTGCCGACCCAACTCAACGATCTGACGCACCTCAGCGATCTCCGCAAGGAGTTGCTCGTCGACCGGCTGTACCTCGGGCCAGCCGACGAGGAACACCGACTCCGGCGCTTCCTCCGTGCGGAGCACCCGCCAAAGGTGCTCGGCGAGAAACGGCATCACCGGCCCGACGACACGCACCGATTGCGTGAGCGCGCTCCACAGGGTCCACAGCGCCGCCGTGTCGCCGTTCCAGAACCTGCGCCGCGACCTGCGGATGTACCAGTTCGACAGATCGTCGACGAAGGATTCGAACGCTCGGATCAAATCGGGCGTCCAGAACCGCTCGTACGCATCGGTCAGCTCCGCGACAAGCTGTTCCGTGCGCGCGAGCAGCCACCGGTCCAGCGGCTGCAAGTCTCCGGGCGACTCAGCCGTCGGCGAGAAGTCCACGACGTTCGCGTAGTCGACGAAGAACTTGACCGAGTTCCAGAACGTCAGGAGCCGCCGCCTGATCTCGGCCGCGGGCCCGTAGCCGAATCTCAGATTCTGGCTCGGCACCTGCTCGCAGAACATCCAGCGCATGACGTCGGCCCCCATGTTCTGGAGTGCCTCGGCCGCGTCGATCGAGTTTCCCCACGAGCGGTGCATCTCGCGGCCCGTCTCATCACCCAGCTTCTCGTACGTGAGCACCGCCTTGTACGGCGAGCGGCCGACCAGCGTCACCGACATGAAACTCTGCGAGTAGAACCACAGGCGGATCTGCTCGCGCATCTCCGAGACCCAGTCGGCCGGAAACCACTTCTCCCAGTACGCGTGATCCGGAAGGTCGGCCCCCGAGACCCCCGCCGACGCGCCGCTTGCATAGCCGTGCTCCACCCACTTCTCGTTCTGCCAGCCGAGCGTCGAGAACGGCACGATGCCGGCGTCGAGCCACGCGTCGCCGACCTCGGGGATTCGCCGCACTTCCCGGCCGCACTGCGCACACGAGATCGGAACGTCGTCGATCCAGGGCCGGTGCAGCTCCTTCAACTGCTCGAGCCCGCTCGTCGCGCGCTCGCGCAGCTCGGCGAGCGAGCCGATCACGTTCAGCGTCCCGCACTCGCACGGAAAGAACGGCAGCGGCAGACCGAAGTACCGGCGGCGCGAGATGTTCCAGTCGTCCATGTTGCGAAGCCAGTCGTCCATGCGCTTCTTGTAGAAGGACGGCGTCCACTCAACCGTTGCGTTCGCATCGAGCATCGGCCGGCGGATCTCGTCCGCGCGGATCAGCCAATCGTCGGCGATTCGGAAGACGAGCGGCGTCGCACAACGCCAGCAGACCGGATAGCGATGGACGATCGAGCCGGCCTCGACCAGCCGCCCGCGTCGCTCGAGCTCGACGACGATCGGCTTTTCGACGTCCTCGGTCGAGCGGCCCTCGAACTCGCCGTAGTCGGCGTAGAAGATCCCCGCTTCGTTGATCGGCATCAGGACGGGCAGGTCGTGCTTTTGCGCGAGCTCGAAGTCCTCGGCGCCGCAGCCCGGAGCGATGTGGACGATCCCGGTTCCCTCTTCCAAAGTGACGTCGTCCCAGGGGATCACACGGTGGACGACGCCCCGCTGCGCCGGGAGCTCGTCGAACGGCCCTTCGTACTCGAGGCCGACGAGCTCCTCACCCTGAACGCGACGGACGAACTGGCCGTCCGGCTTCCGCGCGATCGCCCACCACTCGCCGTCACGGGTCAGGCCGTACTCCGCATCGGGCTTCACCGCGGCGGCGACGTTCGCCGGCAGGGTCCACGGAGTGGTCGTCCAGACGACGAGCGACTCGCCCTTGCGGGCGCGCAGAGGGAGGCGCACGTAGAGGGACGGGTGTGACATCTCCTCGTACGAGTTGATCAGCTCGTGCTGGGACAGCGACGTGCCGCAGCGGGGACACCACTCGACGGAACGGTGGCCCTTGTAGAGCCACCTGCGCGCGTGACACTCCTTGAGGAAGCGCCAGATGTACTCGATGTTCGTGTCGGAGAACGTGTAGTAGTCGTTGTCCCAGTCCATCCACTGGCCGAGCCGCTTCGACTGCTCGGTGATCACCTCGGCGTACTCGGTGACGCGCTCCTTGCACCGCTCGTTGAACTCGGCGAGCCCGTACTCCTCGATCTCCCGTTTCGAGTTCAGTCCGAGCGAGCGCTCGACGCCGACCTCGACCCAGAGGCCCTGACAGTCGAAACCGTTCTGGTAGCGCAGCTCGAAGCCGCGCATCGCCTTGTAGCGCTGGAAGACGTCCTTGAGGGTCCGACCCCAGCAGTGGTGGGCGGCCATCGGGTTGTTGGCCGTGATCGGCCCGTCCATGAAGCTCCACTTCGGGCCGCCGCTGGTCTGCTCCCGGAGCCGGTCGAAGATCCCTTCGGCCTCCCACCAGGCGAGGACGTCCTCTTCCAGGGCGATGTGGTCGGGCTTGTCCGGGAGCAGTGCGAACATGCGGCAAGTCTAGGGGCGTCGGGGGAACCTCCCGGTTCCCCCAAAACCCCCTCCACCGGTCCGCTTCGCGGACGGGCGGCTGCACCGCCGGGAATCCCCACGGTTTCCGAACCGTTCTAACGTGGGTAGCACCTGACGGAAACGAAAGGAACCAATGACGACTGCTGTAAAGACGACCGACTTCGAGCAGGAGGTCCTGCAGAGCGACAAGCCCGTCCTCGTGGACTTCTGGGCCGAGTGGTGTGGCCCCTGCCATGCCGTATCGCCGATCCTCGAGAGGATCGCTGCGGAGCGGGAGGACGAGTTGAGGCTCGTGAAGGTGAACATGGACGAGGAGCAGGAACTGGCGATCCGATACGGCGTCCAGTCGATCCCGACGATGATCCTCTTCAAGGGCGGCGAGCCCGCTGCGGCCGCGATCGGCGCCCAGCCGAAGGGCGCGCTCGAGCGCGCGCTCGGCCTCGTGGAGGCATAGGAGAGCGGAGGACTTCCGTCCTCCGCTCGTTCTCGCGAGCGAAGCGATGCGACTAACTCAACCCGCGAAAAGTGCGAAGCACTTTTCGCGGTATTAGGCCCCCTCCGCCTGTTCCTCTTCTGGAGTGACGACGGGCGCGGCCGCCTTCAGCGCGGGCTCGTCGACGAGACTCAGAACGCGCATCCCGTGCACGAAGACGATCGCGCCGCCGAGCCAGCCGCCGATCGTCATCACGCCGAAGCCGATCACGGTGAAGATGAAAGGCCACGTGCCCACGAGCCCGCGGGTGTAGTGCTTGTGACCGACGATGATCGCGAGCACGAAGAACACACTTGCGGTCGCCATCACGAGCGCGTGCGTCGTTGCGGTCCGCTTGAGCGGCGTGCCGGGCGTGATCGTCAGCCAGTCGAGGAAACCGGTCAGAACCGAGCCGGCCGACATGATCGCGCCGAAGACGAGTGCGATCCACCAGCCGTACGCGCCGGCATGCGACGTGATGCCGACGACCTGCGCGAATGCAGCCGCCGTCGCGAACGTGTACGCGCCGATCGTCGCGTCCGTCAGCGGCGGATGAATCGGATGGCCGGGCAGGCCGTGCCAGAGATAGCTGAGCTTCATGGCGGCGGAATCTAGGAGATTTCCGCCGCGGCCGCTGTGACGAAGCTCAGGCTTCCTGAGAGTCCAGGAACTTCAGGAACGCCGCGTGCTTCGCCAGGTATGCCTCGATCTCGGCGACCCCCGCCCCGGCCCAGTCCTCGAGCCAGGTGTCGCTGAGGTCGTCCTCGATCTGGTGGAGGCCGCGCTCGCTCATCGCCTCTAACTATCGGCACCCGGATCGGACGGCACCATGGGCCAAACGGCTCAACTTTCGAGGCCGGTGGACCCATATCCTCGGGCCCAGAAATGGCCGGTCTCCTGCTCGTGAACCCTCGTTCGGGGGACGACCGGCCCGGCGCCGGGGAGCTCGTCGACGCGGCGCGCGTACGTGGCATCGAGACGCACGTGCTGCGGGACGGCGACGATCCAGCTGAGGTCGCGCGCGGCGCGCGTGCCGACGTGCTCGGCATCGCCGGCGGGGACGGCTCGCTCGCAGCGATCGCCGAGGTCGCGCTCGAGCGCGACGTTCCGTTCGTGTGCGTCCCATTCGGGACGCGCAACCACTTTGCGCGCGATCTCGGCCTCGACCGGGACGATCCGCTGGGCGCGCTCGACGCGTTCGACGGCGACGAGCGGCGCATCGACGTCGGCCGAGCCGGGACGCGCCTGTTTCTGAACAATGTGTCGCTCGGCGTCTACGCGCGCCTCGTTCATCGCCGCGAACACCATCGCCGCCGCCGCGAGGCGCTTGCGCGCATACGCGCGCTGATGATCCTGCTCACGCAGCGCGAGCCGCTCGGGATCACGGTCGACGGAGAGCCGGAGGAAGCGCACCTCGTCCTCGTGGCCAACAACGCGTACGTGCTCGAGCC
>VAXU01000025.1 GCA_005885125.1 Actinomycetota bacterium | reverse complement strand
CCCACAGGATGCCGACGACGTTCGCCGTCGCAACGTTCCGCAGCCGGAAGAGCCCGAGCGGCATCAGCGGGGCGCGAACGCGACCCTCGATCCCGAGGAAGACGGCCATCAGCGCCACCGCGCCGCCGAGCAAGCCGAGCGTGCGGCCGGACGTCCAGCCCACGTCGTTGCCCTTCACAATCGCGTAGACGGCGAGCATCAGCGAGCTCGTCACCGTGACCGCGCCGGCGACGTCGAGCCGGCCGGGAGCGGCGGATCCGCGAGAGGCCGGCACCAGCCTCAGCGAGAGGACGTACACGACGGCCCCGATCGGAACGTTGACGAGGAAGATCCAGTGCCAGTTGAGGGTGTCCGTCAAGACCCCGCCGAGCAGCACGCCGATGCTGCCGCCGCCGGCCATGACGAAACCGAACACGCCCATCGCCTTCGCGCGCTCGGCCGGCTCCGTGAACAAGTTCATGATCAGCGAGAGCGCGACCGCGGACACGACCGCACCACCGAGCCCTTGGACCGCCCGCGCCCCGATGAGGAGGCCCTGTGTCGTGGACAGGCCGCATCCGATCGAGGCGACCGTGAAGAGCGAGACACCGATGAGGAACAGCCGCCGGTGGCCGAAGAGGTCGCCCAGCCTGCCGCCGAGCAGCAGAAAGCCGCCGAAGGTGAGCAGGTAGGCATTCACCACCCAGGCCAGCGACGTCGGAGAGAAGCCGAGGTCGCCCCTGATCGACGGCAGCGCGACGTTCACGATCGTCGTGTCGAGAACGATCATCAGATCTCCCAGGCAGAGGATGTAGAGCGCCAGCCAGCGCCTCTGCCCGTCGATTGCCGTCTGTTCGCGCGTTCCGGCGTCGAGCACGCTCATCGTGTCTGTCTCCTTGGTTGGGTGGTCATGACCGTAGGACGGCCGCTCGAAACGAAACTCATCGGCGCGAGACGGCGACGAGCACGGCGGGCTCGCCGCCACGATTGTGGAGGGCCCGAAGCGGGAGTCCGATCAAACACAACATGTCACCGTGGTCGAAGCGTCGGCAGGTGCCGCTCACGCACTCGAGCTCGATCTCGCCACGCTCGACAACGACCAGCGCATCGCGCCACTCGGCCTCGTCGTAGGCGCGCGTGTCTCCCGGCGCGACGGCAACGACCCGAAGCTCGAAGGCAGGCGCAAGCGGCCTTCCGAGGAAGGAGAGCGGCTCGCGCCCGCCGTCCACGTCCTACCCTTCTGTTCCTGCCGGCTCGTAGGTGAGAACGACGACGCCCGAACCGAACGTCTTTGCATCGACGAGCCGCAAGCCGGTCGTGTCGCTTCCGTCTCGGAAGAGACGCTTCCCGCTGCCCAGGACGACGGGATGGACCATGAGCCGATACTCGTCGACGAGGTCATGCTGCCTCAGCGTGTCGACGAGCTTCGCACTGCCGGCGACCAGGATGTCCTGACCGGGCTGCTCCTTCAGCTTGGAGACTTCCTCGGCGACGTTCTCCCTGATCAACGTCGAATTGCTCCACTCGAGCTCGTCCAGCGTCGTCGAGACAACGAACTTCGCGATGCTGTTCATTCGATCCGAGAACTCGTCACCGGTCCTGGACGGCCAGGCCTCCGCAAATCCTGCGTAGGTCACGCGCCCCAGGAGCAGAGCGTCGGCTGCGAACAGCTCGTCGTACTTGTACTTCGCCGCCTCGTCGCTGAAGGAGTGAAAGCTCCAACCGCCGTGGGCGAATCCCTCACTTCCGCCGGGGTCTTCGATGACGCCGTCGACCGTCACGAACTCCGAAACGACGACCTTTCTCATGTCCGGACTCCTTGTCTCGATCCAATTCGCCCATAGCTACGACGGCCGCGAGGCGGGAAACTCATCGGCCCGCGAGGCTAGGGCTCGAGCCGAGCGGGCAGACCGAAGAGCGGGAACAGGCTGTCGGTGTCGAGGAACATCGAGAACTCGACGATGCGACCGCCCGCAACCCGGATGACCTGCAGCGACCACGGCTCGTAGCCGCCGGCGGGGCTCGGCCGGTATTGCCCGAACGCCGGCAAGCCGTTGGCAACCGTGGGCACCAGGCGTGAGCCGCGACAGCCGGCTCCCGGCCCGGACCAGAACCGAAGGATGTCGGCCCGGCCGCGCAGCCACAGCCCATACGGCGGCATCGACTGCGTGGCGTCCTCGTGAAGGAGCGCGGTCAGAGACTCCATGTCGTACCGCTGGAACGCGTCGACGTAGCGGTCGAGGAGCGCACGGTCGGCCTCGTCCAGCGGTGTGGATGGATCGGTGGCGCTGACGTCGCTGGCTGCGAGCGTCGCGCGGGCTCGCTGGAGCGCGCTGTTGACCGACGCGACGCTGGTGTCGAGGAGCTCCGCGACCTCGGTCGCCTGCCAGCGCAGGACCTCCCGCAGGATCAGCACCGCGCGCTGCCGCGGCGGGAGATGTTGCAGCGCCGCCACGAAGGCGAGCCGGATCGTCTCGCGCGCGACGGCCAGTTCGGCCGGATCCCCATCCGTCGGCAATACACGGGCGTCGGGGATCGGCAGGATCCACGTCGCCTCGGGCAGCGTGGCGCCGAGCGGGGCATCCGCCGTCTGCGCGGGCCCGAGATCCATCGGGCGGGCGCGACGCTCTCTGCCGGCCAGCATGTCCAGGCACACGTTGGTGGCGATGGAATAAAGCCAGGATCGCAAGGCGGATCGGCCCTCGAAACGGTCGAAGCTCCGCCACGCCCGCACGAGCGTCTCTTGGACAGCGTCCTCCGCCTCGAACGCGGATCCCAGCATCCGGTAGCAGTACCCGGTCAGCTCGGCGCGATGCTGCTCCAGCCGGAGCTCGAGCTCCGAATCGACTCTTGCCTCCAGGTTCGTCATCGATCGAACATCCTAAGCGGACCCGGCAAGTGTGCGTCGACGCTAACCGGCAAGTTCTTCGACCGAAAGGAGTTCCCATGCCTTCCACATCGGTGAACGGCAAGCTTTGCTACGTCGAGATCCCCGCTCTCGACGTTGCCCGCTCCGCCGCCTTCTACCAAGACGTGTTCGGCTGGAAGGTGAGGCAGCGCGGTGACGGCCAGACGGCCTTCGACGACACGACGGGCGAGGTGAGCGGCGCCTGGGTGACCGGCCGGCCCGCGTCGGCGGATCCCGGCCTCCTGCTCTACATCATGGTCGACGATGCCGCTGCGACCGTTGGCGCGGTCACCGCTCAGGGGTGCGAGATCGTGCAGTCGATCGGCGCCGACGCACCCGAGATAACCGCGAGGTTCCGCGATCCAGGCGGGAACATCATCGGCCTCTACCAGGAACCGGCGTCGTAGGTTGGGACCGGACAAGAACCGACTATCTTGGAGTCAACCGCGTGGAGGACGTACGAGTCGACAAGTGGCTGTGGGCGGCGCGCTTCTTCAGGACGCGTCGCGCCGCCGCGGAGGCGGTGCTCGGCGGCCGTGTTCACGTCAACGCCGTGCGCGTGAAGCCGTCGAAGACACTGCGAGTTGGAGACACGGTGGCGATGACGATCGGAGCGGTGAAACGCACGGTGGAAGTTGCGGCCTTGACCGACAAGCGCGGCCCGGCAGCTGTCGCCGCGGGTCTCTACACGGAGACGCCGGAGTCGGCCAGCGCGCGCGAGCAAGCCGCGCTCGAACGGCGACTCGCCAGACCGCCGGGCGCCGACCTGGGCGCGCGGCCGACGAAGCTCGACCGTCGGCGTCTCGAAGCGCTCCGCCGAGCCCAACGGCATTGGCGCTCGCGCTGACCAAGAGCGCCGACGACCGTTCTAGTCGTTCCGCCCGCTCGGAGTCTCCCGCACGGCACGCACTTCGGACATGAATCCGATCGCGCGATCGGGATCGACGGGATTCCATGTGCCCCCGTCTACTTTGAGGTCCGATCCGACGATCACACCGTCCGCGACAGTCAGGAAGTCTCGGACGTTGCTCGACTTGACGCCGGTGTTCGCGAACACAGGCGTCTCGTCGCCACAACCTCGTTTGGCCTCGCGGACTGCCTCCATCGCCGGCTCCGCGCCGGCCATGGGCCCGGAGACGAGGATGGCGTCAGCAAGGCTCGAAACGCGGACCGAGCGGGCGGTCGTCGCGATGTCTCGCGTTCCCAAGCTCGACGCGAACTCGGGAGTGATGTTCATGAACACGCCGACGTTCGCGGCGTTCAACTCCCGTCGATAGCGCAGGAGCCTTCCCGCGCTCGGCGCCCAGAGCCCCATGTCGGATTCGTAGACGCCGGTGACCACCTCGCGAATGAACGAGGCGCCCGAGACGGCCGCAACGGACATCGCGGCCTGCGCATCCCACAGGTAGTCGACGCCGAAGGGCCGGTCACGCGGCCCAATTTCTGCGACGACCCGAGCCATCATCGCGACACCTTCGAACGTCGCCTCGAGCTGATAGGGACGGTCGCCTTCGTTGCAGAAGAGAATCCCGTCGAAGCCCGCACGCGCGAGGATGTCGACGTCCCGACCGACGGACTCGACGATGGCGCTGGGCCCTCCCCGCTCGTCGTACAACGGCGTCCCGGGCAGTGGCGGCAGGTGCGCCATCGCGATCGCCGGGCTCTCGACCCCGAAGAGCTCCTTGAGGTCGAGCGACATCGCCGCATACCTTTCATGACGCGGCGGATGGATCAGCGTCCCCCGCCGCCTGGGTGCGCTCGCGATCTTATGCGAACATATGTTCGTGTCAGGAGAAGCGACGATCCTGCACGCAGA
Source organism: Actinomycetota bacterium (assembly GCA_005885125.1). GTDB lineage: Bacteria > Actinomycetota > Thermoleophilia > Gaiellales > Gaiellaceae > 3-1-20CM-4-69-9. The sequence continues at coordinate 23,607 of VAXU01000025.1, read as the reverse complement.
CGTCGACGCGTTCTACGCGTCGGTCGAGCAGCGCGACGACCCGGCCCTGCGCGGTCGACCCGTGATCGTCGGAGCCGGCGTCGTGCTGGCGGCCAGCTACGAGGCCAAGGCCCTCGGGGTGCGCACGGCGATGAGCGGGTGGCAGGCGCGCCTGCGGTGCCCGCACGCGATCGTGGTCGAGCCGCGGATGTCCGCGTACTCCGAGGCGAGCAAGGCGCTGTTTCGCGTGTTCGAGAACGCGACGCCGCTCGTCGAGGGGCTCTCGATCGACGAGGCATTCCTCGATGTGCGCGGCTTGAGGAGGCTTGCAGGCTCGCCCACCGAGATCGCGGTGCGGCTGCGGCGAGACGTTCGCGAGCGGGTCGGCCTGCCGATCTCGATCGGCGTGGCGAGGACGAAGTTCCTCGCGAAAGTCGCGAGCGGCGTCGCCAAACCCGACGGCCTGCTCGTCGTTCCGCCTGAGCGGGAGCTGGCCTTCCTCCACCCCCTTCCGGTCGAGCGGCTCTGGGGCGTCGGGGCGATCACGGCGGAGAAGCTGCACGACCTGGGCATCTCGACCGTCGGCCAGGTCGCCCGCATCGACGAGAGCGTGCTCGTCTCCATGCTCGGTCGCGCGTCGGGCTTCCAGCTCCATGCGCTTGCCCACAACCGCGATCCTCGACCGGTCCGCGTCGGTCGCCGCCGCGGATCGATCGGCTCGCAGCGCGCGCTTGGCCGGTCGCGGAAATCGCGCGACAGCGTCGACACGGTCGTGGTGGGCCTGGTCGATCGGGTCACGCGCCGACTGCGCGCCGCCGGGCGCGTCGGCCGCACTGTCGTCCTGCGGCTGCGTTTCGACGACTTCTCGCGCGCAACGCGCTCGTACACGTTGCCCCGTCCGACCGCAGAGACGCATGCGATCCTCACCACTACGCGGTGGCTGCTGACGAGCGCGCTGCCGATGATCGAGCGTGAGGGGCTCACGCTCGTCGGCGTCGCGGTCGCCAATCTCGAGAACGACCGTCCGATCCAGCTTCCCCTGCCGTTCGATCTCCGCAGCGAAGGCGCGCTCGACGCCGCGCTCGACGAGATCCGCGAGCGTTTCGGAACCGCGGCGATCACGCGAGGCGTGCTCCTGGGGCGCGACCCGGGTCTGCTGGTGCCGCTTCTGCCGGACTGAACGAGAGGCGGCCGGACGATTATCGATGGGGTGCGTGCACACACGATCGGAGCTCGATCGTGTGTCGAGCGCGCGATGCGATCGCACGCGTGCTGAAGTCAGCGTGGCGGCTCGAAGCCGGCGCGGTTATGCGATCCGTCGGCGTTCATGACGAAACACTGCGCGTAGCGACCTGGCTGGTTCGTGAAGAGGATCTTCGTGCCGTCGGGTGACCAGGCGGCGGCCCCAGCCTCGTCGCCGTGTACCGTGGCGAGCGTTCGGGCCCTGCCGCCGTCGACCTTGATGACGCCGATCTGCGTGGAGCCGCTCACCGTGTAGCGGGTGAAGAGGATCGTCCTTCCATCGGGAGACCAGCCCGCGGGTTGTTCGAGGTCTCGCGTGTTCGTCACTCGGCGACGCCCGGATCCGTCCGCGTTGACAATGAAGAGATCACCGTCACTTCCCTTGGTCGGCGCATCGAGGACGAGCCTCTTGCCGTCGGGCGACCACCGTGCGAACTGGCCCCGGCCGACGCGCCGCAGTTGCTTGCCGTCCCGGCGCACCGTCCAGACCGAGGAACTGCGCCAGTCGGCCGAGCGCGGCCAGCGTGAAAAGCTCAGGCGGCGCCCATCAGGTGACCATTGCGCGTCGACCTCGTTTGCAGTCGTTCCTGCGACTGTGTGTCGGCGTGTGCCGTTCGTGCGGACGATCTGGACGTCGAAGTCGTCGAAGGGCTTCGTGCCTGGGGAAGCGCCGTCAAAAGCGATCCACGATCCATCCGGCGAGAGCATCGGTCGCTTGGCGTTCGCGTAGGCGTGATAGATGAGGTGCTGGTTCGAGCCGTCCGGTTGCATCGCCCACAGTGCAGGTCCGGGCTGGCCGTGGTCACTCCAGAACAGAATGAGGCTGCGATGAGACGCCTCGCCCAAGGCCACCGGAAGCGCGAGGACTGCGCCGGCGACCCCAATCGTGAGCAACGGGGAAAACGGCCGTCGAGCCCGAGGCGAGCGGTGATCGGCGAGCGTCATCTCCGTACTACTTCCAGCTGCCGGGCGACGGTTCCAGTCACCGTAGCGACCGATGAGTTTCGAGCCTCCCGTCGGTCTACACCTGAGACGCTGCAGAAGAAAGGGAACGCAATGCCGAAACACACAGTTGGAACCCTGGAGGAATGGTCCGCGGCAAGCAAGGAGCTCCTCGAACGAGAGCAGGAGCTGGGCAAGCTCGACGAGCAGTTGGCGAAGCAGCGACAGCAGCTGCCGTGGGTCCGCGTCGAGAAGGAGTACACCTTCGACACCGAGGAAGGGAAGAAGACGCTCGCCGAGTTGTTCGAGGGGCGGTCGCAGCTCCTCATCTACCACCTGATGTTCGGCCCGACCTACGAAGCCGCCTGCCCCGGGTGCACGGGCCTGGCCGACCACTTGGACGCCGCTCTCCCCCACCTGAACAACCGCGACGTGACGTTGATCTGCATCTCACGCGCGCCGATCGAGAAGCTGCAGGCCTACAAGCGGCGGATGGGTTGGCAGTTCCCGTACGTGTCGTCGTTCGCGAGCGATTTCAACTTCGACTTCAACTTCGCGTTCACACCGGAGCAGATGGCGACCGGGGAGCTCGCGAAGATGGTCGCCGAAGCGGACGACTGGCTCAAGGACTGGGCGGACAACGTGGGCACCGATCTGGCCTCCGGGATGGCCGAGTCGCCGGGCTGGAACGTCTTCGCGCTGGAGGACGGCGTCGTCTACCACACATACTCGCGCACGGCGCCCGACCGCTTCCTGCTCGCTCCCTACTACTCCCAACTGCTCGACCAGATCCCCGACGGACGTGACGCCGACTTCCCGCTGCGCCGCCACGACGAGTACTAAGGCATCGAACTGGGCGCGACCTACGTCGGCCGACGCGCCACCCGAAAGGCGGCCTGCCTGTCTGCGGGGGCGAGTGCGGGGACCTCGCCCGGAGCGGGGGCGGCGGTGCCGCGGTCGAGGTCGCGCGCGGCGAGCGTCGCGTAGCGCCCGCCGGCAAGGATCAGGTCCTCATGCCGGCCCGACTCGACCATGCGCCCATGCTCGAGCACGATGATCTGGTCGGCTGCGCGCACGGTCGAAAGCCGGTGCGCGATCGCGATCGTTGTTCGTCCCTCGGAGAGCCGGTCGAGCGCCTCCTGCACGAGCCGCTCGGTCTCCGTGTCGAGCGAGCTCGTCGCCTCGTCGAGGACGAGGATCGGCGGATTGCGTAGGACCGTGCGCGCGATCGCGATCCGCTGCTTCTCTCCGCCCGAGAACCGATAACCGCGCTCCCCGACGACGGTGTCGTACCCCTCGGGCAGCGCCGCGATCACATGGTGGATTCGCGCCGCCTCGGCCGCCGTCTCGATCTCCTCGTCTGTCGCATCGGGTTTTGCGAAGCGCAGGTTCTCGCGTACTGACTCGTGAAACAGGTACGTCTCCTGCGAGACAACACCGACGAGCTCGGCCAGTGCCTGGAAGCTCAGGTCGCGGATGTCGATGCCGCCGATGGTGATGCGCCCGCGACTGACGTCGTACAGCCGGGCCGCGAGGTAGCCGAGCGTCGTCTTGCCGGAGCCTGTCTCCCCGACGAGCGCGGTCGTCGTGCCCGCCTCGACCGTGAACGAGATGTCCCTGAGCGTCCATTCCTCTCCGTAGCGAAACCAGACGCTGTCGAACACGACGTCGCCGGCCCGCCCGATGGCGATCGCGTCCGGCTTCTCCTCGATGTCGATCGGCTGGTCGAGGTACTCGAAGATCCGGTCGAAGAGCGCAAGTGACGTCTGCACGTCGAGACTGACGCCGAGCAGCGAGCCGACGGGAAAGAAGAGGCGGGTCTGTAGCGTCGTGAAGGACACGAGCAATGGGATGGAAACCGCATGCGATCCGTGTGCGAGCGCGACCCCGCCGAACCAGTAGACCGCGGCTGGCATGATCGCGAAGCTCGTCTGGATCGAGGCCATCACCCAGCGGCCTGCCATCCGCTGGCGCACCTCGAGGTCGGCGAGGCGCAACGAGTCGCCTTCGAAGCGATCGGCGAGCTCATCCCCGCGTCCCATCGTCTTCCCGAGCAGGATCCCGGAGACCGAGAGAGACTCCTGCACGAGGCTGGAGATATCGGCGAGCGTCTCCTGCGTCGTCTTCGCGATCCGGCGGCGCTCGTTGCCAACACGGCGAGTGAGCAGCACGAAGAACGGAATCAACGCGAAGGCGAACAACGCGAGCTTCCAGTTCAGCACCAGCATGCCGACCATCGTCGCGGCGACCGTCGTCACGTTCGACGCGATCGACGTCGCCGTGTTCGTGACGACGTTCTGCACGCCGCCGATGTCGTTCGAGATCCTCGACTGCACCTCCCCCGTGCGCGTGCGCGTGAAGAAGGCGAGCGACAAGCGCTGTAGATGCCGAAAAACCGCGGCGCGCAGGTCGTGCATCACACGCTGGCCGACCTGGTTGGACAGCAGCGTCTGGATCACGCCGAGCACACCGGTCACGATCGCGATCGCGATCATCCCGCCGGCGTTGAACGCGAGCGAGGTCGTGTCGTTCCGCCCGATCGACTCCAGCACGCGCTTCAGCAGGAACGCGGGCACGACGCCGAGGCCGGCCGAAACGACGATCAGCAGCAGGACTCCGCCGAGCCGTAGCTTGTACGGCGCGAAGAGCGGTCCGATCCGGCGCATGTTCGCACGGCGCACGGCCGGATCGGCAGAGCGCTCCGACGGCGCGTCGGCGGAGTGAAAGAACATGCCCATCGAGCATCAGGGTACGTCGTCGAACAGGACGCGCGTCGCTCGAGAGAGCACTGGAGAGGCCCGCCGGAGCGGGCCCTTCCAGTTTCCTTCTCCGGACTAGGACGTTTCTGTTGGACCTGCTAAGGCGCGTCCGGAGAGATGTCGACCGCGGGACTGACCGTGAGGCGGGTCTGACCGCTCCCGTCGGCGTTCATCGAGTAGATCTCGAAGTTGCCGTCCCGGTTGCTGGCGAACGCGATCTTCCCGGTCGACAGGAAGGCCGGGTCGCCGTCGAAGGCGGCGTTGTTCGTCAGCCGGGTCTGCGCGGTGCCGTCCGGGTTCATCGAGTACATCTCGAAGTTGCCGTCCCGGTTGCTGGTGAAAGCGACCTTCGTACCGTCGACAGACCAGTCGGGCGAGCTGTCGATCGCGGCGCTCGTCGTCAGCCGCGTCTGCCCGCTGCCGTCGGCGTTCATCACGTAGATGTCGCCGTTGCCGGTGCGGCCGCTCGTGAAGGCGATCTTCGTCCCATCGGATGACCAGGTGGGCTCGGCGTCCACTGCCGCGCTCGTCGTCAGCCGCGTCTGCCCACTGCCGTCGGCGTTCATCACGTAGATGTCGCCGTTGCCGGTGCGACAGCTCGTGAAGGCGATCTTTGTCCCGTCGGGGGAGAAGGCCGGGAAGCCGTCGATCGCAGAACTGGTCGTCAGCCGCGTCTGCCCGCTGCCGTCGGCGTTCATGACATAGATGTCGCCGTTACCCGTCCGGCTGCTGGCGAACGTGATCTTCGTCCCGTCGGCTGAGAAGGACGGCGTCGCGTCGAAGGCCGGGTTCGCGGTGAGCCGCGTCTGCGCGCTGCCGTCGGCGTTCATCGAGTAGATCTCGAAGTTGCCGTCCCGGTTGCTGGCGAAGGCGATCTTGGCCGGACGCTGCGGTGCGAAGATCGGCAAGTAGTCGACGCTCCACTGCGTCCCAATGTGCCCCTCAAGCTCGGCCGGCAGGTCGAACCTGTACGTGACGCTGCCCTGCAGGTCGGCATCCGGGATCGTGATGCTGTTGGCCAGATTCGCCCCGCAACCCGGACTACCAGGGCAGGGCAGGCGCTGCTGGACGGTGACCCTGACGTGCGCCCGCACGGGCGGATTGGGGCAAGTCGCTGTAGCCGTCTGGGCCGAGCCGAAGTCGTACGTCACGTCCATCTGGGGCACGTCGAGGAAGAAGTTCGCGCTGCCTCGTCCCAGTCCGGAGTCGTTGCACATCGGGGGTCCGTAGTCGACACGGAAGCACGTGCTCGGCGGCACTCCGGGTGCGGGCGGGCCGCAAAGCGGCACCGGCCCCGATGAGGTCGTGACCGTGCCCGAGCCCGGGACCGGGTTGCCATCGATCTTGACCTGGATTTGCGAGTTGTTGCTTGCCGGGCTCGCGTACCTGGCCGCGTCCCGCAGCGTCACCAGGGCGTGCACGCTCGCGGTGCCCCCGGCGAATGCGCTTTCGCTGACGGCCGAATCGAACCCGGACGTCATCGGCGCGGGCACGCCGGGCGCGAGCCAGGGCGGCGTCGGAGGGCCGGGCGGGGGCGGCCCGGGAGGCGGCATATTCGCCTGCACGAACAGGTTCGTCCCCGCGGGCAGGGCTTGGCTCGGGGAGGTCGTGCAGGCGGCGTCGTGCTGAGTGACGCTGCACGGGACCTCCACCGGGGGCCCGGGCGTCCCGCCGAAGGTCTGAAGTGACGCAAAGAACCGGAAGAGGGTTGAATCCGTCAGGTCGTAGGCGCTGTTGACGCTGATCTGCGCCCCGGTCAGCAACGGTTCACTGACGTTGTTCAGCGCCAATTCCCAGCGTTCCTTACCGATGAAGCTCGCGGTCGCCGGAACGCTGGACACGTCCGGTCCAACCGCGACGGAGATGTCCCGACCGTCGTTCGCCTGGACCGGCGAGCCGAACCCTTGGGCGGACGTCGAAGAGGCGGTCAACGTCGCCACCAACGCCACCACCATTGCAGACATCAGGAATCGTCGGATCATGTCTCCCTCCTTTGGCCGGCCGGCTTCCGCGGCAACGACAACGCCTCCACGACCCGCTCGACCGGTACCGACGCAAGCCGGTGCGCGGTCTCGACGAGCTCGGCAGAGCTGCTCGCGAACCGCGAGAGCGTCGCCTCGTCGCCGGGCACGAACGTCGACCCGAGGAACTCGATCGGGTGCCCCTCGGTCCTCAGCTTCCGGACTGCGGCGGCGAGCCGAACGGCTTCGGCCTCAATCTGGTCGCCGGTTACCCCCGGCTCGTAGCGCTCGGCGAGGTACTCGAGCATCGCCCGAGCCTAGGAAGGCCGGGCGGGCGGAGATAGTGCGGAAAACCCCCGTTCTGTCGAAACCGGGATCAGTCGCGGCGCACGGGCACCAGTCGCGGCGCGAGCTCGCTCCGCGAGCGAATCCCGAGCTTCCGATACGCGCGCGTGAGGTTCGCCTCGACGGCGTGAACGCTCATGAACAGCTCAGCCGCGATCTCGACGTTGCGTCGCCCCGCTGCGGCGAGCTCCGCCACCCGCCGTTCGGTCTCCGTCAAGTCGCTCGGAGCGCGCGGACGAAGACCAACGCGCGCACGCTCCGCCCGGGCTCGCGCCGCGAAGAGTTCCATCCCGGCTCGCTCGAAGACGCGCTGCGCTCGGGCCAACGCATCGTCGGCCTCGCGCTTCCGCTTCGCGCGCCGCGCAACCGTTCCCTGCGCGAGCAGCGCACGCCCGAGCAGCGGGGGCTGATCGAGAACCTCGCTCAACCGCACGCTGCTCTCCGTCGCCGCCGCGGCGTCGTCGAGCCGTCCCTGAGCGCCGAAGAGCAAGCCCCGACAGCGCTCGGCCTCGGCCAGCGCCCACTGCCTGCCGACCTTCGTCGACTTCACCAGGAACGACGACAGCCGTTCCTCGGCCTCCCCGAGGCGGCCGACGAGGACGAGCGCCTCCACCTGGTCGGGCACGAACCGAAACGCGCTGGGATCGACGTAGCCGGCGTTCGTCAGCAGCGGCCACAGCGGCTCGAGCCAGGCGAGCGCCGCTTCGGGACGCCCGAGCGACAACTCGACGAACCCGAGCAGAGCGCGACAGCGGAGCGCGACGGTGGCCAGGCCTTTCGCCTCCGACGCCAACGCCTCTTCTGCTCCCGCGAGCGCTTCGTCCGCGCGTCCGGCATACGCGTCGATCAGCGCAAAGGCGTACTTGTACGCGCCCTCGAGGTGGAACACCTCCGCCTCCGCGGCGTAGGCCGCTCCCTCTTGCGCACGGGCGTCGGCGAGCTCGAGATTGCCCGCGAGACATTCGGTCACGCAGTGCGGGACGCCGAGAATCGCGAGAGCGCGCTGATCTCCCTGCTCGAGCGCAAGCGCGCGGACCTCGTCGAAGTACGTGCGCGCCGCATCGAGGTCGTCACCGAGGCGCTCGTATGCCAGCGCACGATGCATCCGCGGCAGCGTCTCGAGAGGCAGCTCATGTTCGACTTCGAGCTCCGCCGCGACGCCCCGCTCGATGAGTTCCGTCCACTCGGGGCGGCCACGTTGAAAGGCAACGGCTGCCGCTTGCGCGAGCGCGGGCGCGAGCACCGCCGCGTCGTGCGTCTGTTCCGCGAGTGCGACCGCGGCGTTCGCATGCGCCTCGGCGATTCGGAGCCGCCCCGCCCACCAACCGGCGCGCGCCCAGGCCAGCTCGATCGTCGCTTGCAGCGCGATGTCCCCTTCCGCCTCGGCGAACGCTTGCGTGAGTAACCGTTCGGCCTCGTCGAAATCGGCCTCTACGAACTGGACGAGGTTGCAAAGGGCGCGGGCACGATCGGCGCTGTGTGAAGCTCGCTGCGCGAGCTCGCGCCAGCGTTCGCGCGCGCGTTCCATCTCGCCTACAACGTAGAGGTCCTGCGCGAGCGCGAACTCTCTGCGGATCCGGCTGTCGTCGTCGTCCTCTGAGGTCAACGTGACGGCGAGCTCGAGCAGTTCCGCGGACGCGTCCGGAGCGCCGCGGCTGCGAGCGCTGCGTGCCGCGGACTCGAGCAGATCGGCGACCTTCGCGTCGGGAGCTGTAGCCGCGAGCGCGCGGTGGCGAGCTTGCTCCTCCGGGTCCTCGCTGACGCCGGCGAGCCTCGCGTGGAGCGCGTGCCGCTGCTTGGACGTCAGCTCGTCGTACAGCGTCGATCCGATCAACGGATGCCGAAGGTGAACGAGCTCGTGGCGAAGCTCCAACGCATCGGCCTCGAGCGCCGCGGTGAGGCCGCTCCGTGACCGCCGCGCAGCCTGAAGGGCAGAGTCGATCGCCGCCGGCGTAGGCCGCGAGAGAGCAAAACTCGCGAGCACCGCCTCGCGAGCAGCCTGCGGAAGCGTCGCCAGCCGCTCCGCGACGAGTTCGCGGAGGCTGCCCGGGATCGGCAGCTCAGCAGCGGTGTTCGGCATCTCGCCGCCGAGGGAGCGGAGGATCTCGAGGGCGAAGAACGGGTTGCCGCCGGACGTGCGCAGAAGCCGGGTGAGCGTGGGCCTCGGAAGCGAGAGGCCGAGACGCTCGCGGACAAGCCGGTGCAGGGCGCCGAGCGTCAGCGGCAGGAGCTCGAGCCGCGCGATCTCGTGCTCGGGGCGGAGCTGCTCGAGCTGGAACGGCGGCTTGAGCTCGTCGCGGCAGGTCATGAGCAATCCGACAGGCTCGTGCTCCAGGCGCCTGACCGCATATGCGACGACTCGGGCCGACGGCGCGTCCAGCCATTGGACGTCGTCGATCGCGATCAGAACCGGGGCCGAGCGTGCGAGCGTCCGGATCGCTCCGAGCGCAGCTACGGCAGCCTCGCGCGGCTGGACCGCGGCGGCCGGGCTCGTCTCGCGGCGGAGGAGCGCGACCTCGAGCGCGTGCCGCTGCGGCGCCGGCAGGGATGCGAGCACTGCGTCGTCGACGTCCGCGAGCAGGTCGATGACCGCGCCGAACGCGAGACGAGACTCGAGCTCGGCCGGACGGCAGGTGAGAACGCGGTGGGACTGGTCCTGCGCCGCACGGACCCCTGCCCGCCAGAGCGTCGTCTTTCCGATTCCGACCTCACCCTCGATCAGGAGGCTGCGCGGGCCCCCAGGGATCCCCGCGACGAAGTCGCGAATCGTCGCGAGCTCGGATTCGCGTCCAATCACCCTCGACGGCCGCACGTCGAGTATCGACACCATCTGCCGAGTATCGCGCGCACTCCCCAAAGTGGGAAGGGCGCTTCCGGCTCGCCGCCCGCTGCATCGCCCAGTCGGGGTTACGACGGGCGAGAGGGATTCGATTTGGGGCGCGGAACGAAACGGATGTGGTCGACACGATCAACAACCTCTGGGTGCTGATTGCCGCGCTGCTCGTCTTTACGATGACGATCTCGGTCGGCTTCCTCGAGATCGGCGAGCTCGGCGAGGAGCTCGACTTCAGCCTGTTGAAGACGATCTTGATGACGGGGTTGGCGCTCGTCGTGATGGCTTTCGTCGGCTTCAACACGGCCTTCGCGCCGACGGCCGGGGGGTTCATCGGCCACCCGTTCTACTCTCCCGGCTTCTTCCTCGGCGGCTTCTCGACCAAAGAGCTCTCTGCGACAAGCGGCGTCTGGTGGTCGATGCGCCACGGCTTCTTCAACACCGGGCTGACGCCTGCCACCTACTTCCTGTTCGAGACCGCGTTCGCCGCCGTCACGCTCGCGCTTGTTGGGCTCGTCGTCCTGCGCAAGGTCAAGCTCGCTTCCTTTGTCGGCTACGCGGTCGTCTACTTCATCCTGATCTGGAACCTGCCGGCGGCCTGGATCTGGAACCCGACCGGCTGGCTCGCCCGCCGCGGCATGGTCGACTTCGCCGGCGGGCTCGTCGTACACGGTGCGGCCGGGGCCGCCGGCCTCGCGATCCTCTGCCAGATCTGGCGCGAGGAGCGACGGCGTGGCCTGCGGACAAGCCCGCAAGTGCCGTTCAAGCTCAGTCCCGGCTGGCTGACGCTCTCGATTTTGCTGCTCTGGGTCGGCTGGTTCGGCTTCAACCCGGGCAGCGTCCTCGCCTTCAACAGCGAGGCGATGGTCGTCGTCATCACCACCTTCCTCGCCGCCGCCGCCTGCCTGCTCTCGATGATGGTCTGCGCCTACGTCCTGACCAAGCACGAGCTGCAACTGCGGCCGCTGTACGCCGTCAACGGGATCCTGATGGGGCTGATCATCATCACCCCGCTCGCCGGCTTCGTCAGCCCGGCCAGCGCGATCATCCTCGGTCTCTGCGGCGGCCCACTGTTCCTCGGCGCAGAGCGCGTCTTGTCGCGCTTCACCTGGTTCTCCGATCCCGCCGGCCTGCTCGCCGGACACCTCGTCGGCGGTCTCTTCGGCGTCTCGATGATCGCCTTCTTCGCCCAACAACGCTTCGCCGCCGGCTCAGGCTTTCCCAAGCTCCCCAACGGACTGTTCTTCGGCGGCGGCGGCTTGGCCGCTCACCAACTCGGCGTCGAGCTACTCGGGATCGTCACCGTAGTCGCCGCCGTCTTCTTCCTCTCCTTCGCCACCGTCGCACTCCTTGCCCGCGCGACCGGCGGCATCACGATCGACGCAGATCAAGCTGACGCTCCACCCCAAGTTCCTGGAGCGCTAGAAGCGACTTAACGCAAGTCGCGACTCTCTCCGGCGCCTCTACTCCGTGGCGCGACGAGCCCGCCGAGAATCGCGCCGGCCAGCAGGAGCTGCAGGTCTGCCGGGAAGCGCCCCGAGCGGTGCCAGCCTCGGCGGCCGTGGAAGAGTTTGCTACCGCGCGGGCGCAGGCTCGGCAGGACGTGCTCGAGGTCAGGGGCAGAGCTCGCCGCCGCACCGAGCGTCGCCGGATCGAGCAGGCCGCGGCGCGCGGCGAGGAGGACGAGGCACGCGAGACCGCTGCTGATCTCGAAGCGGCGCGAGCGGATGTCCTCGTGCGGCAGGCGGTCGCCGGCAAGGTGGAGGATTGGACCCAAGAGGAGCGCCGCGAGCCGCGACCCGGTGCCCGCACCCGCCGCGGCGCCCGTCGCCACATGGAGCGCGACGATCACCGCGGTGCTGCCGTGGCGCTGCCCGAGACCGGCGGCACGAGCCGATTGTTGCTCACAGTGAATCCAGCGGCTTGCAGAAATGGTCGTGCGACTTCGACCGCATGGGCGAGGTTCCTCGCCATCCAGAAGCACAACGCGGCGAGCGGAAGCTCGACGAGGACCGCGGAAGCCGCCGCCTGCGCGATATCAGAGACCCCGCGCGAGGTGAGAACGTCGAACCATGCGTCGCAGCAGAGAAGGGTTCCCGTGATCGTGGCCGTAACCTCAGCGAACGGAGAGCGCCGCGCCACCGTCAGACCGGTCGTCGCAATCGCGATACCCAGCCCGACGTCGAATCCTCCCCAGGCGAGCCGCCAGTGACTCGCTGCGTAGTGCGGAGGCAGGGTCAAGAACAGAAGCGCGGTCCATGGAATCAAGACCACGGCGCACAAGAGAAGTGCAGGCGCGACCCAGGGCGGGACGAGCCATCGTCCCCCTCCTAGCCGCAGGCCGGGACGGGCACGCAGTTCAACCGAGGTCATATCCTCCTCCCAAGGCAGACGGCACACACGAGTCGCCGCACCCTACGCCCGCCGCCCCGACTCGGCCAAGAGCGTGACGTAACCCACGGTCCCAGAGCGACCATGGTGTCGACATTTTTCCGGCTCAGGGCACGAATGCTTCGTTCCACTCGCGGATCTGCCAGGCGCGGACGACGCCGTTGAGTACGAACGGCTCCTCGCGCGCGAACTCCTCAGCCGCCTCGCGGCTGGTGAAGACCGCCATCGACCCTTCGTCCTCGGATTGATCGAAGCGGTGTGTTCGCGCGCCGCCCGCTTGCGAGACCACCGCTATTGGCGTACACGAAAAAGCCCGCAAATGCGGGCTTTTTCAGTAGCGGGGCAGGATTTGAACCTGCGACCTCCGGGTTAGGGTGACCTCCATCCGCACGGGGTTTCGCACCACATCGCGAGTGGGCGCACCAGCAACCCGGCCCAGAAATGCCTAGTCCCTGCGAACCCGAGGGCCCACAGGGACTTGGCGAATTCATCCTTGCACCGATCCGACGCGAGGTCAAGGCGCCCCGTGAGGCGGGTTACTGACGAAAGCCTGTAGCCGATCGGCCTGACCGAGTCACTGTCGGTGCGGACTGCTAGGCGAAGCTAAGTGTGCTCAAGGATTGGCGCACAGCGCGCTCGCTTCCTAGAGGAGGAGCCCCATGACTATCGAGTCCCAGAGCTCGCCGCTCGCGCGGCGATAGTGCTTTACGCGCCGGCCCTCCTCGATGAAGCCGAACTTGCGGTAGAGGGCGATCGCCGCCTCATTGTGCGGGAAGACCTCGAGCGAGAGCTTGTGTAACCCTTCACTGCGCGCCCTCTCAATCGCGGCGGTGAGCAGCGCCGATCCGACGCCGCGGCCGCGCCAAGGCCGCGCGACCGCCATGCCGAGGTCGCCCACTCCGAAACGGCTCTCGTCAACGTGCAGCGACCCCACAAGGTCTCCGGCGGCGACGGCGAGGATCGTGCCGTCGATCGAGGCCGCAAACTGCTTCGTCCGGGCGGCGACGTCGACCGGCGGCTCCGTTGCGATCCCGTCGCGCTCCTCGGCGACAGCCGCGAACAGCTCAGCCAGCCCCCGGGCGTCCTCCGGCCGCGCCAGCCGTACCTCGAACGCTGTCACGGCCCGCATCCTCGCACCGCTGTTCCGAAGTGAGAAACGCCTTCGCGGTGCTGTCGTTCGCGGCCGTGACCGAGCCGGATCGTCGCCGAAGCTTGCGACGATCCTTTCCTGACGGGCGACAGGCGTCCCACGTGGTCACCGCGCCCTCACATGCCGTTTCGTCTTCCTGTTGGGCGCTCTTAGCCACGCGCCGGCGCGAACGCGTAGACGCCCGCCGTTCCGACCAAATACATCCGCTTCCGGTCTGCGACGACCGGCGAGTACTGGCCGTCGAAGAACGACCAGACTAGCCTGCCGCTGCGGGCGTCGACCGCATACGTCCCTTTTGACCCTCGCTTCGCGTAGCGCGACGCGTTCGAGCCACAACGAGCGCAGGTCGAGAAGTACACCAAGCCGTCCAGGACCGTGGGCGCACCGTGAATCGCCCCGGGCGCGTCGTAGACCCAGCGGCGCGCGCCCGTCGCCGCGTCGTACGCGATCAGCTTCCCGTCGTAGGTTCCGACGATCACCTCGTGCCGCCAGACGGCAGCCGCGGTGTATACGTACGTTCCGGCGGGCTGTGCCCAGAGCAGGCGCCCACTCCGCGCGCCAAACGCGTACACCGTTCCGTCCGTGTTCCCGATGTAGACACGGCCGTACGCGATTGTGGGAGTGGCGTAGAAATACTGCCGGCTGCCGAAATGCGCGTACGCGGACGCCCGCCAGCGCTCCCTCCCTGTCCGCGCATCGATCGCGTAGACGTTGCCCGAGTCGGTCCCGAAGAACACGCTTCCGCCGGAGTACGCGGCCGAGCTGTTCACCTCGGAACCGGCATCGAAGCTCCAGAGCAACCGCGGTCGATCAGGCCGCCGCACGTCGAGGGCGTACAGATGGCCGTCCCACGAGCCGAAGTAGAGCCTGTTCTCGACGAGCAGCGGCGACGACTCGATCGCGCCGGCTCGGAAGCGCCAGAGGATCTTCGCGAGATGATCGCCCCGATAGAGAACGCCGCGCCGATTGCGAAACCGCATCGCGACGAGGAAACCCTTCTGGCTCCGGGGGTACCGTCTGCACGGGTGCGGCTGCATGTACGCCATGTAGATGACGTCTTTCCCGAGCGCCGGGGACGCTGCCGCGCAATGATCGAACTGCTTGTGCCAGAGCATCGAGCCCGTCTTCGTCTCGATCGCAAGGAACCGGCCGCGAAGGTCGCTGACGAACAGCAGGCCATAGCCCACGACCGGAGGGAACTCGATTACGCCGTACTCGGGTAGGCGCCACAGCTCCCGGTACGGAGGACGTAACGCGAACTGGAACGCATCGTGTGTTCGCTGCGCGTCGTATCCATACATAGGCCACGGGACTGTGGAGACGCTCGCCAACGCTCGCTCCTTCGGCCCATGCAAAGACTCGAATTCCACGGTTGCCGAGCCGCGCTTCGACCGCGTTCGAGTCTCGTCGTGGTACCAGAAACCCGCAGCGACAAGGGCAACGGTCACTCCGAGCAGGATCATCCCGACCCGACGCAAGCACCCGATTCTATGGACCGCCTCGGCTCTCACAGCTCCGCAGATCTCCACCGGGCTCGCTGTCCGGCGCGCCGCGTTCCAAGGGCGCCGCTGGATCGCAGCGGCGTAAGAGCTGAGTAGGCGCGTGAAGGTCGCGTGCTAGCTCAACACCGCGACGGCCTCGATCATCTCTGGCGCGTGCGACTGGTGCTCTGCCTCGGGGAAGAGCGCGAGGGCGCCTTCCTCCGAGAACGCGCCCCCTTCGCCCTGGTACGCAGGCGACGTCCTTCACGAGAGCTTACGAATCGTCGCCCACTTCGCCGCCGCCGCATTGATCTGCCTCGACCCAGATCACGCGGCGACCCTTAGCGTCGGCGCGCAGACCGAGCCGAACTTGTCGGTGTGTCGATGAACGCTGGTACGGTTGGCCACGTGCGTGTGAGAGCCTCTCCGGAGGCCGTCCAGCTCGTGCAAGACCGGGGCGGAAAGCTGTACGTATGGGCTAAGAAGACGCGCTGCTGCGGCGGCTCGTTGATCTTTCTCGAGACGTCCAGCGAGGCGGGTGAGCGGCCGTTCCGGCGCGTCCCGGCGGACGGGATCGAGCTCTACCTCGACGAGCGCCTGCGCGAGCCGGACGAGCTCGAGCTCGACGTCGGCGGCCGACGCCGGAAGCACGTCCACGCGTACTGGGACGGCTGCGCCTACGTCGTCTGACCGGCGGCCACGCGCATGTCCGACTGGTCGGCCGAGGAGAGTAAGGTCGTTGGATGCCGCCCAACTTCCAGCGCTTCCTGCCGCTCATCCTGATTGCGGCTCTCGCAATCTTCGTCCTGCCGACAGTACTGAAGAAGCACAAGTCCGGGCCGACCGCGAGCACGAAGGCGACGCAGGCGATTGATGCGATGAACCTGATCGACAAAGGCGAGCAGAGCTACAAGGCCGCACACACCCGTTTCACGCCGCATCTGACAGACCTGCTCACGACAAGCGGCCGGCTGGCAAGCGATCTGGCGATCGGCCTCAGCGTCCAGCTCGACGTGAGCACGGACGGCCAGAGCTTCCTGGCCCGGGTATCAAGCACCAATCTGAGCCTTGTCCGCGCTCGCAGCGAGAGCAAGGTCACCATGCAGAGCTGTCTCATTCTGAAGAGCGGCTCCGGCGTGAAGTGTCCGGCGCCAACCCGTTAAGCCCAAACGGTCGGCGAGTGCCATGAACGAGCACGACCAAGCTCTTCCCGCGCTGTTGTAGCGCCCCCGTTAGCGCGGTTTACCTTCCGAGTAGCGCTCGGGCCCGTCGTCGGGGATCGGCTCCCACTCACAGGCATAGTCGACGAACGTCCGCCACTGCGGCTGGATCCCGTGGCCCGGGTCGAAGAGCCCCAGGCGGACGCTCCCGACTTCCCCCGTATCGGGATACTTGCTCCAAAGCGCGCTGCCGCAAACGGAGCAGAAGCACTTCGGCCAGCCGTCGCCCGGCGCGTACTCGTGCACGAGCTCGTCGCCCGCGAGGAGCCGGAAGGATCCCGGAACAATGCGCGCCTGCGCCGAGGCTGCCGTCCCGGTCCGGCGCTGGCAGCGCGTGCAGTGGCAATAGCCGGCGGAGAGCGGCCGCTCCGTTACCTCGAAGCGCACGCCGCCGCACATGCAGTGCCCCGTGTAGGGAGGTCCGGCCACGGGGCTAACGTTAATCAATGGCCGTGCCATGCCGCTCTCGGTCTACGAGAGAGTGGGCTCGCGGAACGTCTTCCCAGAACGAACATCAATTTCTTGATGTCCGTGCAGCGAACAAGAGGAGAGGGAACCAATGAGTGCAGTGACCTTCGACCGCTACGGACCGCCCGAGGTCTTGCGGATCGAAGCCGTCGCGCGACCCGTGCCGAACACGGATGAGGTCCTCGTCCGCGTGCACGCGAGCTCCGTCCGTTTGCCGCGCTAGCCGCCGACAGTTGCCACGCGACGCAATGACGGTGCCTGCTCGCGAACCGCGGGATTTGAGCCTGCGACCCTCCGGGTTATGCGTCCCAGACGGCGGTCCGTCAGGTGTCGCGGCGAACGAGCAAAACGGCGGCGATTGCGAGCGTCAGCGCGCAATAGCCGAGGAAGAGCAGCCCACCGGGCCACGGTGCGAGGCTGTGCGCCCCGTGTGTGAGCGAGAAGATCTGGCGGCCGGCTTCACTCGGGAGGTACTGGCTGATTGCGTTGTTCCAGCTCGTCGGGAGGATGTTCATCAGCGGCGGAATGACGAAGAAGATCGCAGCGAAGGTTGCGATCCCTCCGGCGGTGTTGCGGACGATCGCTCCGATCCCCAAGGCGAAAACACCGACGAGCAACAAGTAGATCGCACCGCCGATCACCGAGCGAGCGACTCCCGGGTGCGAGAACGAGATCTGGAGGATGTGATGCCTGGAGAGAATCGCTTGACTCGCGAAGAATGCGATCAGCACGGGCGGAAGCATGAGGAGGAACGAGACGACGCCGAAGACAGCGGTCTTTGCCCACAAGACGGGCAGTCTTTTCGGGACCGCGGTGAAGCTGGCTCTGATCATTCCGGTCGAATACTCGCCGGTGATCACGAGCACACCGAGAACTGCGATCGCAAGCTGCGAGACGTTGACACCCGCGAGCGCGATGTCGAGCGGGTGCCGGTCGGCCCGTTCGTGAACGCTCATCGTCCCCCAATGCGAAGAGGTCACGGCCGCGAAGATGATCGGGAAGGCAATCGTCAGAAGGACGCCGGCGAACAGCGACCACCTCGTCGAGCGCAGCGAGTGCAGCTTCGTCCACTCTGAGAGGACGACCCGCGCCTGTGTAACGCGGCCGGTGTGGGCGGCTCGCGGCAGCCTGTGGATGCTCGCCAGGGTGCTCACGCTACGGCCTCCTTGGACTCGAGCTCGGCAGCTCTGAACTCGATGTCCTCTCGGGTGAGATCCATGAACGCCTCTTCGAGCGATGCCTGCTGCGGGGTCAACTCATGTAGGGCGAATCCGTTCGCCGCGGCGACGTCGCCAATCTGCACCGCGGTGAGCCCACGCACCTCGAGATGTCCCGGCTCGAGAGCCTCGACGGTGACGTCCGGGGCGACCAGGAGCCGGCCCAGCTCGGCCGCCTGCGGCGAGCGAACGCGTACGACGTTTCCGGAAGCCGCGCTCAGGAACTCCGAGGTGCTCGTATCCGCAATCTTCCTGCCGCGCCCGATCACGATCAGATGGTCGGCCGTCAACGACATCTCGCTCATCAGGTGCGAGGAAACGAAAACAGTGCGACCCTCCGCCGCCAGCCCTTTCAACAACGAGCGCATCCAGTGGATCCCCTCCGGATCGAGCCCGTTCACAGGCTCGTCGAGCATGACCGTCGACGGATCACCAAGCAGAGCCGCGGCAATCCCAAGCCGCTGCCCCATCCCCAGCGAGAACTTCCCGGCTCGCTTCCCGGCAACCTCGCGTAGACCGACGAGATCGATCAACTCGTCAACGCGTCTACGTGGGATCCCGTGCGTTCGCGCCAACGCGAGCAAATGGTTGTACGCAGAACGGCCGGTGTGGACCGACCGCGCCTCGAGCAACGCGCCAACCTCGTGCAACGGTGCCGCGTGATCTCGGTAGTGCTTCCCGTTCACCGTCACATCGCCGCCCGTCGGCGCGTCCAATCCGAGGATCAAACGCATCGTCGTCGACTTACCCGACCCGTTCGGCCCAAGGAAGCCCGTCACAATTCCCGGCCGAACCGAAAACGTCAGCCCGTCGACGGCACGCTTGTCACCGTAATCCTTCGCTAGACCCTGTGCCTCGATCACAGAGGCTCAGTTAAGCAGCGCATTCTGAGAATTCCCTATGAGATCAAGGCGACAACCTGTTCTTAACATTCGAGCGAGACTGTGTCCGTTTGCACCAGCGCACGGACGGAGAGGCGCGTTCCATTTACTCCCGAGGCAACGGAAACAAGGCCGGGCGATACTCTCCCTTCTCCGCGGCACACGCAAAGGCATTCGTCGAGCACCGGTTCCGTCTCCCCCACAGCCCCCGGTCGGCGCGACCTCGTCCGCATGACGGCTCACCCCCAAGCGTCCGACCCGATCCCGCCCGGCGAACTTGAAGCGTCATCGGTGCAGCGCCGCCGCCAGAACGGCGAGCTCGCCCAGCGCCGCTCGCGCGCGTACTGCTCGGTTCGCTGCCGCAAGTAGCGCCAGAACGACACGGCGGTGTCAGCCGCGTACCTCGCCTTCGCCTCGGTGTCACCGTCGAGCGCCGCCGCGAGCGCCCGTGCGCCGCGACGACCCGAGTCGATCGCATTCGTCAGGCCGATGCCCGCGAGTGGGTCGTGCGCCTCGGCTGCATCGCCGACTGCGAGCCATCCGGCGCCGGAGGGCTCGTCGAGCCGAGCGGTGGCGGCGGAGCGTACGCGTAGGTCTCGCAGGCGCAACCCCTGGACTCGTTCGGTCGTGTAGGGCGCTTGTCGCAGGCGCGCCGCGAATGCCGACGCACACGCCCGAGAACCGATCAGGTCGGCGTCCGTCATGAAGGCCACCGTCATGCGCGAGCGCGGCAGCGGTGCCGAGTACCACCACCCGTCTTCAACCGCCTCGAGAAGCAAGTTCGACTCCACGGCCGCGCTCTCCGGCAGGTCGACGAGCCCGACGAGCCCGATCAGTCGATCGAAGGCTCGACGGCGGACACCGAGTCGGCGCGCCACCAGGGCGCTGCGACCAGTGGCGTCGACCAACGCGCGGGCCCTGAACACACGACGCTGCCCGGCCGTTTCCACGCACGCTTGCCAGCAGCATCGCTCGAGCTCGAGTGCGAGCAGGCGAGCGCCGGTGACCAGCGCGGCCCCGGCGTCGGCGGCTGCAGACGCAAGCATCGCGTCGAACCGGGGCCGGTCGACTTGGCAGCCGGTTCCAGACGCGTCGAAGATGAAATCGATCGCGTAAGGGTCCGACTGACCCCAACACGCTCGAATCCCGAAGGAGGTCGCCGGCTCCAACTCCAGGAGGCGCTCGACCACTCCTAACTCCGCGAGTGTCGTGCGTGCCTGCGGCGGTAGGCTCTCACCAGGTCGCCAGTCGTGATAGGTCGAGCGTTCCACGACGACGACGCTCTTCCCGAGGCGCGCGAGCGTCCGCGCCGCGGCGCTCCCGGCCGGGCCCCCTCCGAGGACGAGGACGTCCGCTGAGGTCACGGGACGTGCGGGTTGCGCTCGCTCTCGACGAAGTCGGGTCCGTCCTTGACGATGAAGCCGAGCTTGTACCAGTGCTCGACCATCTCGGCGTGCGTCGGCGTCTCAGGATCGCCTGCGGGCCAGATTCCCGGCGGCGTCGAGGGCCGATGCCAACGCGCCATCTTCTTCGCGACCGCGTCCGCCTTGGTCGGGTACACCCAGTCGGGGCGCTGACCGGGCCACCACCCGAACTCGATCCCGGTCTGCGCCTGCCGCTCCATCTTGCAGTCGCGGAAGTCGGCCTGCCAGGGCACGGCCATCTGCCTGCTGAAATGGCCGGCGCGGATCGTTTGCGTCTCGCCCCAGTAGGTGCTCTTCGCGGCATGGCTGATCCTGAACGGCTCGAGGAAGAGCTCCTTGTGCCGGATCTGCCAGCTGACCTCGATGCCCGGATAGAACGCGCCGCCGACGCAACTCTCGAGCCCGGCCCGGTCGAGGCCCCATGGCGTGGGCGCGCCGGAGCTCGCCGGTTGCACGGCGCGGCCGAGCAGATGCCTCAGTCCGTGGAGCACGCGCGCGGCTGCCTGCGCGGCTCCGTCCGACGCGACGAAATTGCCTTGCGCCCAGCGCTTGAGAACGAGGTACTGCGTTCGCGTGAGCGCGAGACGATAGCGCGGATGTCCCGGTGCATACGGGTCGTCGCCGAGCAGCCGGGGCATGTCGCGGAGGCCCACAGTCGCGACGATTCCTGGCGGCGAGCGAAGCCGGTGGAACACGAGCATGCGAATTGCGGCGCCCGCCGCGCCCGGCTTGTCGATCACTTGCTCGATGCTCGCGTCTGCGCCGAGCGTGGTGTGCGCGTGACGCGCCGGTCTGAAGAGCCAGATCGCGTCGATCGCGTGGCGGAGAGTCGGTCGAACCTCGAGATCGAAGGCGGGCCGGTGATCATGCAGCTCGGGACGGCCCTTCACCTTGAGTTCCGCGTTGATCTGTGCGAGCGCCTTCAGGGGCCCGTCGTAGACCGCTTCGCCCGCCGGTAGGTCGAGCTTGCGCGCGGCGAGGTCGTAGAGCAAGTCGTAGAGGCTGACGACGTTTGCGAGTTGCGGCCCAAAATCCGGCGGGCCGACGAGAACCCATGCTCCGATCGCGTTGACTGTCTGCTCGCTTGTGCCTCCGGAGCCAGCCACCTTGAGAGTCACCCTTGCGGTGACCGGGCCGTCGGAGACGTCGTCGAACCAACCGTCGTTGTTCGCGTAATGATTGAGACGAGTGCCGGTGTTCGTCGCGGAATGCCCGCGGCCGCCGATGACGAGCAGCCGCCCCGCCTCATCGGTTCGTAGTTCGCCGAGGTACCCGATCACCGGCGTTCCCGCAGGCGGCGAGGGACCGTGGTAGAGCGGCCAGGTCTCGGCGCCTGGGTTGGCGCTCGTTCCCTTCGAGAACTCGACGCCTTCTTGATCGGTCCCCGAGATCGACCGCGGACCAGGATCGATCTCGAGCTCGGCGACCGTCAGCCCTTCGTTGCGACGCTTAGCAGGTCGAGTCCCCTCGCCGGCCAGCCCGTCGAACTCGTGGAATGACGCCTTTCGGTTCGCGAGGTGCACCTGCCAGTCGATCGTGACGACGTCGCTTTCGGCAAGAGTGACCTCGCGCGCGACACTCAACTTCCCTCCGACGCGCCGGTACTCGAAGATGCGGAAACGCGCGGCCTGCGGCTTAACCGCGCCCGCGTGCTTATAGGGCGGGACGGGCGTTCCCGGAGCGTCGCCGCCTACGGGGGTGCCCGGGTGTTCCGGACCGATGAAGAACTGATCGGCCGGCGCGTTCCCGAGCCGTGCGATCCCGATCGCCGGATGGATCTTGTAGACAGACTCGACCTGCGGTGCCAACGCTCTCCCAGTCGGACCCGCCTCAGTCGACACCCCTGCCCCGACCTACGATCGCATGCCTCGGGACCGCCTGTCAACGGGCTCGGCAAGAGCGCGAGCTCAAGCATCGGTTCGGCACCGCTCCAGCGAGCGCTCTCGTGTCGCGTCTGCTCGCGTCCGCCAGGTCCGCCGATTCCGCCACGCAACGAGAGGAACGCCCGCCGCGGCAAGCCGGACCGTGGGCTCCCGTGCGCGCGTGTAAATAATAGTCAGCCGTGGGCGGCGCGCCGCCACGACGTCAAGACTGCAGAAGTGAACGAGTTTGGGGGCTGTCGACGATCGTGCGGGTGGAGGCACTGAGGTTCTTCTCGGCAGAGGAGGTGGCGCGCGCACGGAGCTATCACCGCCCGTTGTATTGGGCGGCGGCGGTTGATGGTGCGATCCAGGTGGGCGTGCTGGCCGCGTTTGTGTGGAGCGGCGTGGGAAACGCGCTGGATCCGGATTCGCTGCCGTGGTGGGCACGGACTCCCGCATACGCGGCGATCGTGATTGTTGTTTCGGCGGCGGTGCGGACGCCGGGTGCGCTCTGGAGCGGATTGATCCGCGAGCGTCGCTGGGGCTTCTCGACACAGCGCCTGCCCTCATGGGCGGCCGATCGGTGCAAAGCAGCCGCGGTGAACGTTGTGCTGACGTCTGCGTTGCTGCTCGGATTGGTCGCGCTCGCGCGCGAGCTGCCGGGCTGGTGGGCCGCGCCCGCGGCTGGTGGATTCGCGCTCGCCACGCTCGCGCTCTCGTATCTTGCCCCGGTCGTGCTCGAGCCGCTGTTCAACCGCTACTCGCAGCTGCCAGACGCGGCGCTCGCCGTGGAGCTGCGCGCGCTCGCCCAGCGGGCCGGGTCGCCACAAGCGACGTACTCGTTCAGGACACGAGCCGGCGCACCCGCAAGGCGAACGCATACGTGTCAGGGCTTGGGCGAACACACCGGGTCGTCGTCTCCGACACACTGCTCGAGCAGGCACCACCGGCGGAGGTGCGGCTCGTCGTCGCCCACGAGCTCGGCCACCGCCGCAAACAGCACCAGCCGCGCGGAACGGTGCTCGCGATCACCGGCGCGATCGCCTCCACCGTCGTTCTCTGGGCGCTTCTCGGTACGCGGGTGGCCGACCCGCACAGAGTCCCGCTACTGCTGCTGCTCGGGCTTGCGTTCTCGCTCTCCTCGCTGCCGGCATTGACAGCGGTCTCACGGCGCTGGGAGCGCCAAGCTGACCGCTACTCACTCGAGCTGACCGGCGACGACGCCGCTTACGTGGCCGCCTTTCGCCGCCTCGCCCGAACGAACCTCAGCGACCTCGACCCCCCACGCCTGCTCTACCTCCTCCTCTTCACACACCCGACACCACCAGAGCGCCTCGGCGCCGCGGAGGTCTAAAACACGACCGGCTCGAGCGGCAGCTTAGAACCCCTCAGGGCCGCGGTCAGCGCGCGGTGACCGCTACGCGGCCGAGGTTGTTCTCGGGGAATCCCCCG
>VAXU01000024.1 GCA_005885125.1 Actinomycetota bacterium | reverse complement strand
GCGAGCCGGTGACGGGAGCCAAGGTGAGCGGTCTCGCCCTCATCCTCGTCGGCGTCACGTTTGCGTCGGGGCTCGTCGTCTTGGGACGGCGGGCCACGCCTGCGACCGGCCGATGAGTTTTCGCCCGCCGGCTAAGGGTCCGGACGTTCACGGACGGTCGGCGGGCTCGTCGGCAACCCCGTGCTCAGCGAGCCACGACTTTGCGGCGCGCTTCTGCGCCCTCGTGAGCCAGGCCTCGATCACCATGTCGTGCAGCTCGTCGCGATCGAGGCGGTCCAGATCGGGAATACGGACCAACACGGCCGGGTAGCCGTCGAAATGCGGCGTCGTGAAGAAAACGCCGCGATCGTCGGCGAGCATCAGCTCCTTCAGCCCGAGCTCCCCGACGCGGAACATCAAGACGTCGTCGAGCCGCTCACCGGTCTGCGGGTCGATTGCGTCGCGCCGGCGGCCGCGATGGCAGCAAAACAGCTTTCCGTGAACCAGGTACGACGGCCGCCCGTCGTCGGACGTTTCCTTCGTCGTCTGCGGCATCGACAGCGCGAGCGCGTCGAGGTCGGCCATCGTCGCCACCGGATCACTTTGCCACGTTGGTCGCCGATGAGTTTTCCGGCCCGGCGTAGTCTGATAAGTGTCTAGGGATCCGACCCGGAGGTGAGACGCCATGCCACGGACGCTGCTGCTGGTCGGCACGCGCAAGGGGTGCTTTCTGCTGGAGAGCGACGGAGACCGGCGCGACTGGGCGTTGCGCGGGCCGTTCTGCGAGGGCTGGCCGGTGTACCACGCGGTCCACGATCCCTCCACGGGCGCGATCTACGCCGCCGCAGCGAGCGAGTGGCACGGCTCGGCCGTGTGGAAGAGCCCCGACCTCGGGGAGACCTGGACGCTCTCGAGCGAGGGCCTGGCGTATGACGCCGACGGGGGCCGGAAGCTGTCGAAGGTCTCGACGCTCGCGGTGAACGACGGGCGTGTGCTCGTCGGCGTGGAAGCGCCGGGGATCTTCGAGAGCCGCGACGGCGGCGCGAGCTGGTCGGTGCTCACGACGCTTGCCGGCGAGCCCGGCAGCGACGTCTGGGACGATCCGGCGAACCAGCCGCCGGGCCATCTCGGCGTCTCGGCGCTCATGTTCGACACCGACGAGCCCTCGCGTTTCTGGGCAATCGTGCAGGGAATCGGATTGTTCGAGACCGGCGACGACGGCACGTCGTGGGCGCCGCGCAACAAAGGCCTGCGCGCGGACTGGCCGCGCCCGCACGAGGACGTCGGCTTCTGCGTCCACAAGCTGGTGCGCTCGCCTGCCGACGGTGACCGCATGTTCCAGCAGAACCATGTCGGCATGCACCGCAGCGACGACGCCGGCCACACGTGGGTGGAGATCACCGAGGGACTGCCGACCGAGTTCGGCTTCGCCGCGGCGGCGCATCCTCACGACCGCGACACGTTCTATGTCGTCCCGCTCGACCCCGGCCACGGGCGCTGCATGCCCGACGGGCATGCAGCCGTCTGGCGAACGCGCGACGCGGGCGCGAGCTGGCAGCGGCTCGACCGCGGTCTGCCTCAGCGCGACGCGTACGTTGGCGTGCTGCGCGAGGCGATGGCGATCGACTCGTACGACGCGCCCGGCCTCTACTTCGGCACGAGCACAGGCCAGCTCTTCGCGAGCACCGACGAGGGAGAGAGCTGGAGCGAGATCGCGAACTACCTGCCGGCGATCTCGTCGGTCGAGGTCGCACAAATCGACTGATGGCCGACCTGCATCTGCCCGGGACGCTGACGCCGCTGTTCGCCGGCCTGCCGCGCCAGGTGGACGTTGACGCGAACACGGTCGGGGAAGCGATCGAGCATCTGGACCGGGATTGGCCGGGCCTGCGAGACCGGCTGTGCGAACCGGGGCCGCTGCTCCGCGGGCACATCCACGTCTACGTCGACCGGGAGCGGGCGACACTCGACACGCCGCTCCAGCTGGGCTCCCGCGTCGACGTCATCGCCGCGATCAGCGGCGGCTAAGGGCGTCCGCCTCCTTCAACAGGACCGCGTGACGGCGTCCCACAGGCTCGGTCGGCGGTACGGTCTCGCGGCGATCGCGCACCGGGGTGCGACTCGCGGCAATCGAGGAGGTGACCACGATGGCAAGGGCAGTTGTGCTCGTCGCAGCGTTGGTGGTTGCGGTGATGACCGCGACCGGCCCCGCACCTGCGAAGCGCGACGACGCGGTGCGTTCGACGCGTGCGCGCCAGATTCG
Source organism: Actinomycetota bacterium (assembly GCA_005885125.1). GTDB lineage: Bacteria > Actinomycetota > Thermoleophilia > Gaiellales > Gaiellaceae > 3-1-20CM-4-69-9. The sequence goes on along the minus strand of VAXU01000024.1, from coordinate 19,458 downwards.
CAACCTTTCGCTCGAGTTCGTCGGCCAGTTCCAGAACTCACCGGCGGGCGTGACGCCGGCGACGCACGTGCACTATGGCTACCTCTCATACATTCGGGGAGTTCCCGTCTTCAGGGCTTCGCCTCAGAACGAGACAAGCGCGCTCTTCACCTTCTTCGCCGACGCAACGACCTTGCGGGTGATCTCCAACGGCCCGCTGCGCGTGATCACGCGCGTCGGGAAGCTGACGATCTACCGCGATCCCTCGGCAAACGGAAACTTCGCAAAGCCCGACACGTTTCGTGACGGGACGCCGGTACTCGTCGCGGAGTTCAGGCAGCAAGTCGTCAACAACACGGTCACCAATTCGTTCACGACGTTCCACCAGAGCACGATCACGTCGACGAGGCCGTTCATCGCCGGCCGCGGGAAGGTGCAGCTTGGCCGAGTCGGCCAGACGTTCAGGATCGCCTTCAGCGGCGAGGGAAACATGCCGGGGCCGCCGTCGGGTTACTTCGGCGGCTACGCCGTCAGCGGATGAGGAAGGGCGGCCGACGCGCGCCGGCCGCCCTCTCGCTCACTGGCTGACGGTGAACTGGTAGCAGCCGCTCTCGAGCACCACAGCCGACGTCGCCGTGTCGATGACGCGGAAGTGAATGTCGAAGTGCGTCCCCAGCGGCACGGCCGCCAGGTCTCGAAACAGGTCCGCTCGACCGGTCCCGGTTTCGTCCGTCGTGATCGCTTGGGGCACGGGGCCCTGGCCAAGGGTCAGCCAGTTCGTTCCCGTGCAGTCGTCGTTCACGTTCAAGTCGGTCGCCCGCTGGAGGTAATAGCCGTGATTCGGGGCAAGGTCCCGCACCCAGGTGTCCAGCACGACGATCTTGGCGGCGTCCTTCGGCTGACGGAACTTCACCAGTCCGAAGCCGTTGTCCGGTCCACCTGCGACCGGTTGCAATACGACCTCGAGGTTGAAGTTCGGCGTCGCCGGACCCCACGGCGGGCCGACCGAGTCGGCCTGTGCCGCGGCGGCGGCCACTGTCGTCAGCGTCGCGGCCACAACGAGGAGCTTGAGCAAACGCACGGTCCTTTCCTCCTTTCGTGAAGCCTTCCGCGACGAGCGTGACCCTCGCCGGTTACGAGCCGGTTACGATCGAACGCGCGTGGAGTTTCGGATCCTCGGACCGCTCGAGGTCTCGCACGAGGGCCGGCCGGTCCGGATCCGCGGCGTGAAGGAGCGCGCTCTGCTCGCGATCCTCTTGTTGCACGCGAACGAGACGGTTTCGGTCGACCGGCTCATCGACGAGCTGTGGGACGACCGGCCGCCCGTGACCGCGCGGAAATCGCTCCAGGTCCGCGTTGCGGGACTACGGCGCGTCCTGCCCGACGGGATTCTGTTCACGCGCGGCGGCGGCTATTCGATCTCCATTGCCGGCGACCAGCTCGACCTTCACCGTTTCGAGCGGCTGCTTTCCGAGGGGAGAGAACTGCTCGCCGAAGGAGATGCGACAGCCGCGGCAAGAGCACTGGCCGACGCGATCTCGCTCTGGCGCGGACCGGCGCTCGCAGACTTCGCCTATGAGTCGTTCGCGCAGCTCGAGATCGCGCGGCTCGAGGAGCTCCGGTTGGCCGCGCTCGAGCTGCGGATCGATGCCCAACTCGCGTTGGGCCTGCACGCTCCAGTCGTCGCCGAGCTCGAAGACCTCGTCGTTGCGCATCCCCTACGCGAGCGGCTGCGCGGACAACTGATGCTCGCGCTCTACCGCGGCGGCCGCCAGGCCGAAGCCCTCGCCGTCTATGAGCGCACACGGAAGCAGCTGGTCGCCGAGCTCGGGATCGAGCCCGGTCCGGCCATGAGGCAGCTTCAGCAGTCGATTCTCCGCCAGGATTCCTCGCTGGATCCGTCGGTCGCCGCACCCCAGCGCTCGATCCTCGTCTCGCCGCAGGACTCGCAGGCGCTCGAGGCCCTGCTCGCCCTCGCCGAGCCGTTGGCGAATGCGCCGGCCCACGAGCTGATCCTCGTGCGGTTGATCGAGGACGGCGCCGACGTGGGCGAAACCGCGGCACTCCTGAACGAACATCGACGCGCGTTGCTTACCCGCGGCGTCACCGCGCGCTCGATTACGTTCACGTCCGAAGCCGCGGGAGACGACCTCCTTCGCATCGCGTTGCGACAAGACGTCGACCTACTGCTCCTCGACAGCGACTCCGACCTGCGAAGAAGTTCCGTGCTCGCGACGGTACTCGCGCGTGCACCGTGTGACGTTGCGGTGTACGTCGGCCGTGACGAGCCGCTGCACGACGGTCCGATTCTCGTCCTCTTCGCGGGTGGCGACCACGACTGGACGGCAGTCGAGGTCGGCGCCTGGATCGCGCGCGCGCGGGATCAGCCGCTGAGGCTGGCCGGGCCGGCACAAGGCGCCGAACGAGACGCGAGTCGGGCCCTCGCGAGCGCGTCGCTCGCCGTCCAGCGGGTGCTCGGCATCAGCGTTGAGCCGGTGCTCGTGGCTCCGGCCGTGGCGGACGTGCTCGCGGCCGCGGCCGAAGCTGCCCTTGTCGTGGTCGGTCTGCCCGAGCGGTGGAGCCGGGAAGGTCTCGGGCCGGTGCGCAGCGCACTCGCCGCAGAGGCTGGGCCCTCCACATTGTTCGTGCGTCGCGGTCTGCGCCCTGGAGGCCTCGCGCCGGGCGAGAGCCTCACACGCTTCACCTGGACCTTGGGGTCGGCGGGCTAGTCGAGGCGCCGACCGCGTCGTACGCTTGAGCTGTGTCGGTCGTCGAAGGCAACCGGATCGGGACGGAGCTCGCGGGCTACCGCATCGAGGGCGTACTCGGACGCGGTGGGATGAGCGTGGTCTATCGCGCCCACGATTTGCGCCTGAAGCGCAAGGTCGCGCTGAAGCTCCTTGCGCCGGAGCTCGCGGAGGACGAACGGTTCCGCGAGCGGTTCCTCCGTGAGTCGCAGCTCGCAGCGTCGCTCGATCATCCGAATGTCGTGCCCGTCTACGAAGCGGGCGAGCTCGAAGGCCTGCTCTACATCGCTATGCGCTATGTCCCCGGCACGGACCTGAAGGCGCTTCTGAGAGCGGAGGGCGCGCTTGCCGCCGACCGCGCGCTCGCGTTCGTCACACAGGTCGGGAACGCGCTCGACGCCGCACACGAACGAGGGCTCGTGCATCGTGACGTGAAGCCGTCAAACATTCTCCTCACGGGCCGTCCGGGCAAAGAACACTGCTACCTCGCCGACTTCGGGCTCAGCACGAGCGCCTCGGATCGCAGTGTCGCCGCAGATCCGCGCCACGTCGTCGGAACGATCGACTACGTGGCGCCGGAGCAGATCCGGGACGACGAGATCGACGGCCGCGCCGACGTGTACTCGCTCGCCTGTCTGCTCTACGAGTGTCTGACAGGAGACGTGCCCTTCCGGCGGCCGAGCGACGTCGCCGTGATCTACGCCCATCTCGAAGAGGCCGCGCCGAAAGCCAGCGAACGGGTGGTCGCGCTGAATGCGGAGCTTGACGCGGTCCTCGAGCGCGGTCTGGCCAAGGCTCCCGCCGAGCGCTGGCAGACGTGCGGCGCTCTCGTCGCTGCGGCGCGTTCCGCGCTGGACGCGGGAACTGCGACTCCGACACTTCGGCGGCGCGGCAGAATCCGGGCGCTTTCGGTCGCGGGCGCATTTGCAGCAGCCGTCGCAGCGGTAATCACGGCGGTTCTTTTGGGCGGTGGCGGAGCCTCGATCGCGCGTGCGGACTCGCTCGTCCGTATCGATACCGGCCGTGCAGCCGCCGCCGGCGGTGTAGCCCTGAGCACCCAACCGACGGCCGTGACGGTTTGCGGGGGAAGTGTCTGGGTGACGGGCGTTGCCGGTACGGTCAGCGAGATCGATCCCAAGTCGCTCGTTGCGCACACGATTCGAGTGCAAGGGACGCCCAGCGACGTCGCCAACGTCGGGGATCTGGCCGCTGTCGTATCCGGTCCGCCGGAGCGGGTCACGATGGTCGACGCGGGTTTCGGGCAGATCAGCGATCTCGTCGATGTTCCCGGCGGCCGTGTGTCGGCGACTGCGGTCGCATTCGGTCGGGATGTTTGGATCGCGAACCCGAGCGCCCGGGGTCTCGACTTGCTCGATCCCCCGTACACGGGGATCACGGGGACGGTGCGCTTGCCGGGCGCGCCGCGACTCGTCGCCGCCGGCCTAGGCGCAGTCTGGGTCGTTGGCGTCGACACGATGTGGCGAGTCGATCCGGGCTCTCGGCGAATCGTGGCCCGCGTCCGTCTTCCATTCGCTCCGCAGGCCATTGACGCCGGGAACGGCGCCGTGTGGCTGGTCGACCGCGTCGGCAACGCTGTCGTCCGCCTCGACCCCGCAACGAACCGGCTCACGAAGAGGATCCCTGTGGGCCGGGGCCCCTCCGCAGTCGCGGTCGGCGCACACTCGGTTTGGGTCTCGAACCGCGCCGACGGGACCGTCTCGCGCATCGACCCGAGCCGGAACGCCGTCGACAGGACGATCCCCGTCGGCGCTGAACCTGTCGATCTCGTCGCCGGTCTCGGCGCGGTCTGGGTTGTCAGGCGAACGCACTGAGTAGGGTTGCGTCGTGTCATTCGCCTCGTCCGAAGAGGATCGGACCACTGAGAACGGGCGCGATCGGCAGATCCGCGACCTCGAGGCCACGGTGGTCGCCATGCGCGAGGCGCTCGAGCTCGCCCAGCGGGAGGCCGACGACCGCGTCCAGGCGGTAGCCGCGCAAGCGTCGGCGGAGGCCGAGCAGCTCAAGGCGATGATCACGGCGCTGCGGGAGGAGCTCGAGTCTCAGGAGCAGCGGCACGGAGAGGTGTTGCAGCAGCAGAAGCTGGATGCGGCCGACGAAGCCAGACAGCTTCAGGCCACAATCCAAGCGATACGAGGCGAGTTGGAAGAGAAGGCCGGATGAGCGACACGGCAAGCGTGGAGGCCACGTACACCGAGCAGCTCGAGCAGCTTCGGCAGCTGCAGATGCTCGCCTCGCTCTCGCGCCGGGTTGCTGCGCTCGACTCCCTCGACGCCGTCATCGACACCTTGCTGCAGGCGGCAATTCAGGAGATCGCCGCCGACCGAGGTTCGATCTTCCTGCACGACAGGGAAACCGGCGAGCTCTACACGTACATCTCCACCGGCCTCGGGTCGCGACAGATCCGGCTCATGGACGACCTCGGCATCGCCGGGGCCGTGTTCCACAGCGGCGTCGGTGAGATCGTCCATGACGTCTACGCGGATCCCCGCTTCCATCGCGATGTCGACGAGCAGACGGGATACACGACGAAGTCGCTGGTCTGCGCCCCGGTCAAGAACGCAAAGGGAGAGACGATCGGCGTCGCAGAGATGCTGAACAAGATCGCCGGCTCCTTCGATACGAGCGACCTCGCGATGCTCGAAGGCATGACCTCGCAGTGCGCCAACACGCTCGAGGCCCTCCAGCGGCTCGAGCGGACGTCACGTGAGCGCCAGCGGGAGGTCGACTTCCTGAACCTGGTCTCGGACCTGACCTCGGAGCTCGAGCTGACGACCTTGCTCTCACGCGTCGTGTCGGAGGCGACGCGCATGCTGAACTGCGACCGGACGACGCTGTTCCTGAACGACGAGAAGGCCGGTGAGTTGGTCAGCTACGTCGTCGACAAGCTGGAGCTCAGGGAGATCCGCTTTCCGAATCACCTCGGGATCGCCGGCGCGGCCTTCACGTCCGGGCAGTCGATCCGCATTCCGCACGCCTACGCCGACCTCCGCTTCAATCCGGCCTTCGACCGGCAGAGCGGTTACTTCACGCGCTGCCTCCTCTGCGTGCCCATCTTCAACAAGGACGGCAGGACGATCGGCGTCACGCAATCCTTGAACAAGCGCGGCGGCCCTTTCACAGCTGAAGACGAGAGCCGGCTGAGAGCGTTCACGGCTCAGATCGCGAGCGCACTCGAGAACGCGAAGCTCTTCTCGGACGTCCAGGCGATGAAGAACTACAACGCCGCGATGCTCGAGAGCATGTCGAACGGTGTGATCACGTTCGACGAGGAGGGACGCGTCAACACGTGCAACGCAGCGGGAACCCGGATTCTGCGCCGCACCGAGGAGGAGCTCGTGGGGCAGCCCACGGAGGAGGTGTTCCGCGGAAGCGCATGGCTGGTCGAGCGGATCCGGCATGTCGCCCAGGCGCGCACAACCGATCTGGCGATGGATGCCGAGCTCGCGGTCGACGGGGACACGGTGTCGGCCAACGTCACGGTCTTGCCGCTGCTCTCCAGCGACGACGCCCAACTCGGCACCCTCGTCATGATCGAGGACATCTCGAACGAGAAGCGCGTCAAGTCGACGCTCGCGCGCTACATGGATCCCGATCTCGCCGACCGTCTGCTGGCCGCGGGGTCCCAGGAGGAGGTCCTGGGCGGCAACGAGTCCGTCGCGACCGTCCTCTTCTCCGACATTCGCAGCTTCACCACGCTGGCGGAGCAGCTGGGGGCTCAGCCGACCGTGACGCTGCTCAACGACTACTTCGCGCGCATGGTCGACTGCATCTCGCAGCAGGGCGGGATGCTCGACAAGTTCATCGGCGACGCGATCATGGCGGTGTTCGGACTACCGGTGCCGGGCGAGGACGACGAGGATCGGGCGCTCCGCGCCGCGATCGCGATGATCCGCAGCCTCTGGGAGTGGAACGGCGAGCGCGGGCAGCGCGGCGAGCCCACCCTCGACATGGGCGTCGGCCTCAACACCGACTTCGTCGTCGCCGGCAACATTGGCAGCCCGAAGCGGATGGACTACACGATCATCGGCGACGGCGTGAACCTCGCGTCGCGTCTGGAGAGCGCCTGCAAGCACTACGGAGCGCGGATCCTCTTCTCCGAGCACACCCAGGCGAAGCTGAAGGGCGTCTACCGCGTGCGCGAGGTCGACAAGGTGATCGTGAAGGGCAAGACCAAGCCGGTCGCGATCTTCGAGTGCCTCGACTACCACGATGCGGACTCTTTCCCCAACCTGATGGAGGCGGTAGGCGCGTTCAACGAAGGGCTCGTGCGCTACCGGGAGGCCAGCTTCGACCGGGCCGGGGAGTGGTTCGAGCAGGCGCTGAAGGCGAATCCGGCTGACCGGGTCTCCGCTCTGTACCGCGATCAGTGCGGAGTGCTGATGGAGAATCCGCCGCCGGCCGACTGGAACGGCACCTCGGTCATGGCCCAGAAGTAGATCGGCGGCAGCCAAAAACTTGGAACCTCGCGTAGATGTGATCACCCTGGCGGTCGGTGACCTCGATCGGGCGCTCGAGTTCTACCGTGACGGCCTCGGGCTGGAGTCGCCGGGTGTGATCGGCACCGAGTTCATCGGTGACGACACGACTCCCGCCGGGGCCGCAGCCATGTTCCAGCTGCGAGGCGGGCTCACTCTCGCGTTGTACCCACGCACGGAGCTGGCGAAGGACGCGAATGTCGCGTTTGGACCGCCGAAGACGGGCGAGTTCAGCCTCGGCTGCCTGGTTGCCAGCCGGGCTGACGTGGACGCAGTGCTCGCGCGGGCCGAGGCTGCCGGCGCAACCCGCACCGACCAGACGGGCGAACGCCCCTGGGGCATCTACTCCGGCTACTTCCGCGACCTCGACGGACATCTCTGGGAGATCATCTGGAACCCCCGCTTCGCAGGTGAGCGCGGCTGACTGGTAGAACGCGAGCGTGGCGATGTTTCTCGTCGTGCTCCGCCGCTCCGGTCCTCAGTGGGACTCGTCTCGCCCGCTGGAGGAGCAGTCCGATTGGCCCGCGCACGCGTCTTTCATGGATGGGCTCGTGGACGCGGGCTTCATCGTCCTGGGCGGGCCGCTCGCCGACGAGCACCGTGTGGCGCACGTCGTCGAGGCCGAGTCGGATGACGCCGTTCGCGCCACATTCGCGCGCGATCCGTGGAGCGAGACGCATCTCCGGGTCGACACGATCGACCCGTGGACGATCCGGCTCGACGGGCGGCACGCCTAGCTGCCACACCCGCTCTGGGATAGGCCTCGACGTCCGCGGTTCCTCTAGGGAGAGAATCGAGAGCGAGGGACGTGGCGCATGAGCAGGGAGAGGCGGCCGGGAACACGGCCGCGCCGAGCCGGACTGCGTGGTCGCGGAGTCTCGAGACGCCGTTGCGCACCTTCCTGCGCACGGAGACGGGCAGTGCCGCGGTTCTGCTCGCGGCGGCGCTTGCCGCGCTGGTCTGGGTCAACGTCGACGCTTCCTCGTACGAGCGGGTCTGGCGGACGGTGCTCTCGATGCGCATCGGCGACACGGGCATCTCCGAGGATCTGCGCTACTGGCTGAACAGCGGGCTGATGGCGTTCTTCTTCTTCGTCGTCGGTCTCGAGGCGCGGCGCGAGTTCGACATGGGCGAGCTGCGCGAGCGGCGCAGGGTGGCGTTGCCGCTCGCTGCCGGGCTCGGAGGGATCGCCGTGCCGGTGGCGATCTTCCTCGCGGCAAACGCGGGTCGAAGCTCGGCGCACGGCTGGGGTGCGGCGATGTCGACGGATACGGCACTCGCGCTCGGCATGCTCGCGCTGGTCGGTCGACGGCTGCCTGACCGTTTGCGCGCGTTCATGCTCACGTTCGCGGTCGTTGACGACGTCGTAGCGCTGATCGTGATCGCGACGGTCTACTCGGGTCACGTGGCGCTCTGGCCGCTCCTTGCCGCGGTCGGCCTGTTCGCAGCGATCCTGCTGACGATCCGCTTGGATGTTCCACGCGGTCCGATTGGCGCCACACTTGCTGTGGCGACCTGGTTCGCGCTGTACAAGTCGGGCATCGACCCGGTTGTCGCAGGGCTCGCGTCCGGCCTCGTCGTCTACGCATCCCCGGCCCCGCGCGAGAGCCTGGAGCGCGCCACCGACCTGTTCCGGCTCTTCCGCGAGCAGCCGACGCCGGAACTGGCACGTTCAGCGCGCGTCGGCTTGCGGGCGGCGGTCTCGCCGAACGAGCGACTCCAACACCTCTACCACCCATGGACGAGCTACGTGATCGTGCCGCTGTTCGCGCTTGCGAACGCCGGCATCGCGATCAACGGCGGCTTTCTCGCGCGCGCGTTCACCTCGCCGATCACGCTCGGGATTCTGGTCGGCTATCTCGCCGGGAAGCCGGTCGGGATTCTCGGCGCGTCCTGGCTGGTCACGAGACTGAGCCGCGGCCGCCTCCGGCCGCCGGTCGGCTGGGCCGCGCTCGCGGGCGGCGCGTCGATCGCCGGCATCGGCTTCACCGTCTCGCTGTTGATCGCAAACCTCGCCTTCCACGGTGCGGAGCTGGAGGAGGCGAAGCTCGGCGTGCTCAGCGCGGCACTCTGCGCGTCGGTGGCGACCTGGCTCGTCTTTCGTCTGACCGCGCTGCTTCCGCCGCGTACCCGGATCCGGGCGCTGTTGGGGACATCGGATGTGATCGTCGATCTCGCCGCCTCCGTCGATCCCGGACGCGACCACATTCGCGGTCCCGAAGAGGCGCCGGTCACGCTGGTCGAGTACGGCGACTTCGAGTGCCCCTACTGTGGGCAGGCCGAGCCGACGGTGCGCGAGCTGCTGACCGACTTCGGCGATCTCCGCTACGTCTGGCGACACCTGCCGCTCAACGACGTCCACCCGAATGCGCAGTTCGCGGCCGAGGCAGCCGAGGCGGCGGGCGAACAGGACGCGTTCTGGGAGATGCACGACCTCCTGTTCCAGCACCAAGACGCGTTGCGCTCGAGCGACGTAACCGGGTACGCGGAGCAGCTGGGGCTCGACACCGAACGGTTCACGGCCGCGCTCGAAGGGCACAAAGGCGCCGCACGGATCGCGGAAGATGTCGATACGGCCGACCTGAGCGGCGTCTCCGGCACGCCGACCTTTTTCGTCAACGGCCGTCGCCACGCCGGCGCTTACGACATCCAGACTCTCACGACGGCGGTGCGCACTGCCCGCGCCCGCGCCGCCATCACGTCGTAGCTTTGGCGCCCTTCTTACGTGCCGCTGCCGGCGCGGAGGCTCTCCGTCGAGGGGACGAGGTAATACGCCCCGGTGAGGGGTCGAGCGTACTGCGTGAGTGCGTCGCGGACACCGTCGGTCAGCCCGGCCATGCTCTCGAGCATCGCGGACAGTCGCTGCTGTTCGGCGCTGAATCCGACGAACATCGTGCCGTGGTCGGTGACGGTCCCGTACGGCATGTTGCGGCGGAAGATCTTGCCGAATCGGTCTTGGTCGGTACGGGCGACGTGGGAGTCGGCCGCCTTGTCCTCGAGCTCGACGCTCTCGTCCTTCGTCCGCCCGATGACCTGCTCTTGCCGTGCAACAGGCAGCGATTCCCAGGCCGTCGCGTCGTGGCTCCACTTCTGCAGGAGCAAGATGGTGCCGCCGGCACCCGGGCTGCCCTCGGGAATGACGGCGAACCCCGGCGCGTCGATCAGGTCCGGGTTCTCGCTTCCGTCGATGAAGCCGGTGAGATCCCGGTCGTGGCGGTAGGGCCAGCTGGAGGACTCCTCGGCGACCGAGGCGAACGCGCCTAGGTCGGCGATGGCTTCGCGGGCCATGTCGAAGACGACGTCGTAGGCGCTCCCGGACAGCCAGAGCACCGCGTCGTGTTGCGTCGCCGGCATGGTGTAGCCGTTGGGACCGAGCAGGGCGCGGTTGAAGCCCTCGACTCCCGGAGGAATGTCGTCGGGAAAGAGCGCGCGCCAGAGTTCGGGGCGGAAGCCCGCAACGAGGTTGACGCCGCCCATCGTCGTTCGCGGCTCGCGCAGCGACGCGACCGCTGCGACCAGCTCCCGTGCGGTTCTTCCTTGCCGGGCGTCGAACTCGAGGTAGGCATGTGACGCCGTCCCAAGAGCGAAGATCCCACCCTGCGACGTGCTCATCGCGCGATCATGAATCAATCCGACCGGACCGGCATGCCGAGTCTCCGGCGGCCGGCAACCGCTAACTCTCAGTTCGACTAGGCAGCCGCGAGCGCGCGGCGCCGGTTGAATCGCTCAATCCGTCCGCCGCTTGTAAGCGTGCGCGCCTGCCCGGTGTATGCGGGATGACAGTTCGAGCACACGTCAACGGAGATCGTCTCCGCGGTCGAGCGGATCCCGAAAGCGGCCCCGCATGAAGAACAGCGCACCTCGACGAGGTGCAGGTTTGGATGCTGCGTCACAGACTTCCTCCTTAGGTGATGACGGCGCTGCAAAACGGTCACGCGCCGCCGGAGTCATAAACGACAGCAGATCTGCGGGTGTTCCAGCGGAGAGACGGCGATGCGCGCCATCGCCCCGCTCGGTCAGTGCGCTTCCTCCTCGGCCGTTCGTTCAGCCGTTGGGAGGGCTTCGAGACGCTCGTCCGGTATCGGCTTTCCGCTTTCGATCGAGAGGCCGTAGGTGCCGGCAGCAAGCCGCGTCTCGGCTCGCTCGACGGCGGCGAGCTCTTCGCGGAGGTCGTCCGCCAGACCCTCGTCGAGCTCGTTCTGGTACAGCTCGGAGGCCAGATTGGCCGGGTCCGCCTCGTCCGCCGGCTCGCCGGTGTCCTCGTGCCGGAGCCGCGCGAGCGCCCGCTCGATTCGCTCGCGCTCGGCGGCCAGTAGTTCGCGAGCCCGGTGTGGATCCACGAGGCCACGTTACCCAAGGACGACGAGCGATCATTGGGACACTGTTGCTCGCCGACTTCGAGCCCAAGGGTGAGGTGGCTCGCGCGCACCAAGTCTATCGGGCCAAAGACGGCACAAGCGAGCGGGCCCTGTACGTGATCGATGCCGATGGCATCGTGCGGTGGAGCCATGTCTCTCCCGTGGGTGTGAACCCCGGTGCAGACGGGATCCTCCGGGCGCTCGAGAACCTGGGGAAGGAGAACGCCTCATGAGTGCAACCGAGTGGGGTTGCTCCGCGCCCTGGAGCGGGCCGGGAGCGGCATCGCCTAGCCGATCGGAGCTGGTCCGCTGCGTTCGTCTCAACCTCGACTGCGCCGACGTCTGCGACGCCGCCGGCCGCCCTGAACGTCGTTCTCGCCGAGACAGGCGTCGGCGCAGCTCGTGCGCGTCGCGGCGCAATCGAAGCGCTCTTCGATACAACGCAGGAGAGCGCCGGAGCACTTTCAGGCGGCCGTTCCCGCCTCAATCCAGTCTTGGAAGACAGCGACTTGCTCGTCCGGCCAGGCGCCGTCGCAGGGCATCGTGCCGTTGCGGAGGCGCTCCAGTATGGCGGCGCTGTTCCCGGCGACGTCATCGTGTGACCAAAGGTCGAACGCCCATTTCATAGTTTGACGGTCGCCCTCCCGAAAGAGCGGCTTGATGTGCTGCTCGAAGCTGATCGAACCGTTGGTGGTGGACACGTGACCTCCTCTCTCCGTGATTCTCACGGAAGTACGCGGTCGCGGTAGGCGTAGGGTTACCTCAATCGACAGGGAGGCTCGGATGCCAGTCGCACGAGTTGTGACGTTCGAAGGGGTCAGCAAGGACCGGATGGAGGAGATGGACCGCGAGATGCGCGAAGGGCAGCCGCCGGAGGGATTCCCGGCGACAGAGATTCTCGCGCTCCACGACCCCGAGGCCGAGAAGTCGCTCGTCATCCTTTTCTTCGAAACGGACGACGACTACAAGCGTGGCGACGAGGTATTGAACGCCATGCCGGCCGGCGACACTCCGGGCCGGCGCACGTCGGTGACGAAGTACAACGTCGCCACTCGCATGACGGTCTAACGAGTCTCCGGGTTGCGCTCGATTCTCGACACGATCGGTGACACGCCGCTCGTGCGATTGACGCGGTGCGCGCCTGTCAACGGCGCCGAGCTGTGGTTGAAGCTCGAGTACCGCAATCCGACCGGTTCGATGAAAGACCGGATGGCGCTCGCGATGATCGAGGGCGCGGAGCGCGAAGGTGCACTGACGCACAGCGACACCGTCGTCGAGTACACGGGCGGGAGTACGGGACCGGCGCTCGCGCTCGTCTGCCGCGCTAAGGGCTACCGCTGCCTGATTGTGATCGCCGATTGTTTCAGCGAGGAGCGCATCAAGCTGATGCGCGCGCTCGGCGCCGAGCTCGACGTCATTCGGTCGGTGGAGGGTCGGCCGCGCGTGACCGCGCAGGACATCGCCAACATGGTCGAGCGGGCGGCTGAAGCTGGCCGCTCGTCCCGGCCATTATCCGACCGATCAGTTCAACAATCCGTATCCGATTGCGCACCACCGCGAGCACCTCGCCCGGGAGATCTGGGAGCAGACCGAGGGCCGAGTGACGGCGTTCTGTCACGGGCTCGGCACCGCCGGATCGCTGATGGGCGTCTCGGAAGCGCTCAAGCCGCGCGGCGTCTTCATCCAGGCGCACGAGCCCGCCGGGTCGGCTGCGATCAGCGGCGGCGCGGCCGGCTCGTTCGCGATCCAGGGCTGGACCGGCATCGTGATGCCGCACTGGGACCCCGAGCGAGTGGATCACATCGAGCCAATCGAGGACGAGGAGGCCCTAGCGATGACTGTGCGGCTGTCGCAGGAGGAGGGCATCTTCGCGGGCATCTCGACTGGCGCGAACGTCGTCGGAGCTCACCGGCTGGCCGAGCGGCTTGGGCCGGAAGCCGTGATCGTGACGCTCGCAGTCGACAGCGGCTTCAAGTACATGAGCGTCCCGCCGTACATCGAACTGTAGATCGCAGCGGTCGGGGCGTCGATTATGCTTAGTTTCCAGCTGGCGCCGATCGAGCAAGGAGCGAAGATGCGCAGAGCGTTCATGTCCATCGAAACGGGCTTTTCGACCTATTCGGAGGGTATGACGCTTGCTTCGCAGAACGCTCAACTTGGGGATTTTGGCGCATGTCGACGCCGGTAAGACAACACTCACCGAGCGGCTCCTCTACGCCGCCGGCGTCATCGATGCGATCGGCCGCGTCGACGACGGCACGACCCAGACCGATTCCTTAGCGCTCGAGCAACAGCGCGGCATCACGATCAAGTCGGCGGTCGCCTCGTTTCCGATCGACGACCTCACCGTCAATCTGATCGATACGCCGGGCCACCCCGACTTCATCGCCGAGGTGGAACGCGTACTGAGTGTCCTCGACGGCGTCGTCCTGGTCGTCTCGGCCGTCGAAGGTGTGCAGTCGCAGACGCGTGTGCTGATGCGTGCGCTGCAGCGGCTGCAGATTCCGACGCTCATGTTCGTGAACAAGGTCGACCGTCGCGGTGCCGATAGCGGGCGGGTGCTGGGGGAGATTGGCGACAGGCTGACGCCGTCTGTAATCGCGATGGGATCGGTCAGCCGCGAGGGCACTCGCAGCGCCGTCTACACCTCGCATGTGGTAGGCGATGCAGCCTTCACGTCGCGGTTGGTCGACGTGCTCGCCGAGCACGACGATGCAGTGCTTGCTGCCTACGTCGATGACGAGACGCGTGTCTCACCGCGTCAACTCCGCGAGCAACTCGCTGCGCAGACACAGCAAGCGCTCGTGCATCCTGTTTTCTTCGGCTCGGCGATCACCGGCGCCGGCGTGGACGAACTGACCGCCGCCGTCACGGAGCTGCTGCCGGCCGCCGCAGGCGACGCCGACGGACCCGTTTCGGCCAGCGTCTTCAAGGTCGAACGCGGCGCGGGGGGCGAGAAGGTCGCGTACGCGCGCCTCTTCTCCGGGACGATTCGCGTGCGAGACCGGCTGTGGTTCCGCCGCGAAGGCCTGGCAGACGACGAGGAAGCAAAGGTCACCGCCGTCAGCCTCTTCGACGGCGGGTCGACCGTCCGGAGCGCGTCGGTCGCTGCAGGGCAGATCGGCAAGCTCTGGGGGCTCGGCGCGATCCAAATCGGGGACACGATCGGCGAGCCCGGCCCAAGAGGGCCGGCGCGGCGGTCGTTCGCTCCCCCGACGCTCGAGTCGATCGTCGTTCCGCGCCGCGTGAACGACAAGGCAGCGCTCTACGTTGCGCTAACCCAGCTCGCCGAGCAAGACCCGCTGATCGATGTGCGGCGGAACGACGACCGGCAGGAGATCTCGGTCTCGCTCTACGGCGAGGTCCAGAAGGAGGTCGTCCAGGCCACGCTGGTCAACGACTTCGGCGTCGACGTCGAGTTCCGCGAGACGACGCCGATCTACGTCGAACGCCCCATTGGCACCGGCGAGGCCGTCGAGATCCTTCATGCGGAATCGAATCCGTATCTCGCGACCATCGGGCTGCGCGTGGAGCCTGCGCCTGACGGCTCGGGGATCGAATTCCGATTGCAGGTCGACCATCGCACCGTTCCGCTCTACGTCTACAAGAAGCTCGAGAACTTCGCGGAAGCGATGGGCCAGTATGTCCGCGAGGCGCTGCAAGAGGGACTCTTCGGCTGGCAGGTCGTCGACAGCATCGTGACGATGACCGAGAGCAACTACAGCTCTCCGGACGGCCCTCCAGCAACGCGCGGACCGCTCAGCACCGCCGCCGACTTCCGAAAGCTCACGCCGCTGGTCCTTGTGCAGGCGCTGGAGCTGGCCGGGACGGTGGTCTGCGAGCCGACAGTCCGAGTCAGCCTCGAGATTCCGACGGACACGATCGGAGCAGTCATGCCCGCGTTGTCGCGGCTCGGTGGTTCGGTCGAGACGCCGTCGCTCCAGCGGAGGCTGGCGACGATCAACGCGGTCTTGCCCGCGGCGCGGGCGGATGATCTCCTGCGGCAGCTGCCGGGGCTGACCGGCGGGGAGGGCGCGCTCGACTCCAGCTTCGCCGGTTACCAGCCGGTGACCGGCGAGCAGCCGACCCGGTGGCGGACGACGGCGAACGCGGTCAACCCCGTCAGCGATCCGCGGGGCGTCTGATGAGGATGCACGTCGACGAGATCCACACCGACGAGCCTCTCGTCCGGCGGTTGCTCGCCGGGCAATTCCCGCAGTGGGCCGACCTTCCCCTCGAACGCGTCCCGTCGAGTGGGACCGACAACGCGCTGTATCGGCTGGGCGACGACATGGTCGTGCGACTCCCGCGCATCCATTGGGCTGTCGGGAGCGTGGACAGGGACGTTCGGTGGTTGCCCCTACTTGGGCCGCGTCTTCCGGTTGCGATCCCGGTGCCGCTCGCGAGGGGCGCGCCTGCCGAGGGTTACCCGTGGGAATGGGGCGTCTACCCGTGGCTCGAGGGCGAGAACCCGAATGTCGACGGCATCGCCTACCTCGACTCGCTCAGGCCGGACGTGGCGCGGTTCGTCGCGGCGTTGCACGCGGTCGACGTCGGCGGCGGGCCGCCTGCTTTTCGCGGCAAACCGCTCGTAGTGCAGGACGAAGGGGCTCGGGCGGCCCTTGCCGCGCTCGACGGGATGATCGACGTCGATGCGGCGACTGTCGCCTGGAACGCAGCGCTCGAGACGCCGGCTTGGTCGGGTCCGCCTGTCTGGATACACGGAGACCTGTTGCCGGGGAATCTGCTGCTCCAAGGCGGTCGCCTGACGGGCGTCATCGACTGGGGCTGCCTGGGTGTGGGCGACCCTGCCTGCGATCTGATCGTCGCCTGGGGCCTTCTCTCCCCGGAGGCGCGGAATATCTTCCGCGCCGAGCTGCGCGTCGACGATGCGACGTGGGCTCGCGGTCGCGGCTGGGCGCTGTCTATCGCGCTGATCGCTCTCCCGTACTACAAGGAAACGAACCCGGCGCTCGCAGCCACCGCGCGACATCTCATCCGCGAAGTTCTCGCCGACCACAGGGGCGGCACATAAGAGTCACGCCTTCGGTTCGAGGAGGCTCTGCTGCTCGACGATGCGGCGTGCCACGTCGGCAAGCCGCAGGTTGCGCTCGCGCGCGGTCGTCTGGAGTCTGCGGAAGGCGTCCTGTTCAGAGAGCTTGAGCGCTGACATCAACAAGCCCTTGGCACGCTCGACGAGCTTGCGGTCCTCGAGCGCTTGCTGCGCCTTGCTGACTTCGGCCTCGAGTGCTTCAAACTCGGCGTGGCGCGCGGCCGCCAGCTTGATCGCAGCGTCCAGTTCGCGCGTGTCGATCGGCTTGGTGAGGTACGCGCTGACGCCGCTGGCGATGGAGCGCTCGACGAGGCTTGGGTCATCGACGCCCGTGACGATCACGACCGGCCGCCGAAAGCCCTCGCCGGCCAGCTGTACGGCGGCCGCGAGCCCGTCGAGAGCGGGCATCTCGATGTCGAAGAGATAGAGGTCGGGCAGGCTCGCCTTCGCCTCGGCGACGGCCTGCTCGCCATCGCCGACCGGGCCGATCGGGTCGTGTCCAAGCGAGCGCAGACGCTCGGTGAGACCGAGTGCGACGACGGGGTCGTCCTCGGCGATCAGGACTTTCATCCCGGCTCCGCGGGGAAGACGACCTCGGCGCGGGTGCCGCCGCCGGGTCGCGCGCCTAGAGCGAAGTGCCCGTGGAGGCCCTGTTCGACCATCCACTGGACGAGCTGAAGACCGAGACCTGTCGTACCGTCGGCACTGTTGCCGCAGTCGTCGACGAGTAGGCGATGCTGCTCTCCAGAGCTCAGGCGCACGGTGATTGGGGGCGCACCGTGCTGAAACGCGTTCGTGATCAGCTCGTTGGCGACGATCCCGAGTTTCTGGGCTGTGGAAGCGTCGAAGGCTACGGGCTCGACCTCGACTCCGACCGGCACCGGAGCCCCGCTCGCGATGCTGTTGAGCAGAGCACCTGCCTCGACGGGGTCGTCGGTCTCTGTCAGCAGTCGGTGGACGATCGCGATCGATTGGATGCGGGCGGCGGTGTCGTCGAAGGCTCGACCGTCACCGCCTTGCGGACGGCCGAGTAGCAGGCAGAACACGATCGCACCGGGCGGGACCTTCGGCTGGCACAGCCACCCAGGCCCCAGCCTGGTGATCGTCAAGGCCGGTACGGCGACGTTTTACAAAGGCGACGATCCCACCTGCACGCCAAGCGTCGTTCCAGCTGGATCGGGCTTCGTCGACAACGGCCACGACACCCACGTCGTCCGGAACGAGGGCAGCGTCGACCTCGTGACGGTCGTGGTCTCCTTTGTTCCGGCGGGGTTCGCCAGGCGGATTGACGAGCCGAGCCCCGGCAACTGCCCCTTCTAAGCCTCGGACGAAAGCGGTGTTCCGCGCCCACGTCGGCTTCGAGCGGAGCCGTCGGTCACTCCGTAGGCGATCGCCGGCCGCCGCCCGCGTGGCGGCGGCCGGCTGGGAAGCGCTATGAAGCGGGGTCAGGCTTGATGATCCCGAACGTGGCGCCTTGCGGATCGCGGAGGACGGCGATGCGTCCGACCTTGGGGACGTCCATCGGCTCGGCGAGCGTGACGCCGCCGAGCTCCTCTGCTTTCGCCGTCGTCGCGTCGGGGTCGTCGACCGCGACATACGGCTGCCAGTGCGGCGGCACCGTTGCGTCCGGGAGAGTCATGAGTCCGGCGATGCCAGTCTCGCCGCGGTTGAAGATCCGGTAACCGCCGTAGTCGGGCCCCATGTCGCTGGTTGTCCAGCCGAAGACCTCGCTGTAGAAGCGCTGCGCGTCGTCGGCGTCGGTCGTCCCGAGCTCGTCCCACACGAAGACGCCCTCGGCGACAGGGCCTTCGCTCTCCGGCTCGTACGCGCTGATGTAGGCCCCCTGCGGGTCGGCAATGATCGCGATGCGTCCGACCTCGCCCATCTCGAATGGGCCGGCCGCGAGCTTGCCGCCTGCGCTCTTCGCCTTCTCGATCGTCTCGTCCAGGTTCTCGACCCGGACGTGACTCAGCCAGTGTGGCGGCGGCGCTCCTTCCATGGACTTGCTGATGCCGCCGTGGTTCTGTCCGCCTGACGAGATCATCGTGTAGTCGAGCTCGCCGGGCTTGAACACCTCTGTGCCCCAGCCGAACAGCTGCGTGTAGAAGTCCTGCGCCTGCTTGGGGTCGGACGAAACCTGTTCGTGCCAGACGAACCTGCCGACCGTCGATGCGACTGTGCTCACCTCTTCGACCTCCTCGTAGTTGTTTGTCGTTGATGAGACTCCGGTCGAAGCCGGAAATCATCGCTCATGGACGCTGCCTGTCAGCTGTGAAGATATGGGAGTGGATGAACCTCTCGCCGCAGCACACCCGTTGGTGCCAAGCGCCGACGCGCGTGCGGTCGTGCTCGTCGAGGGGATCAGCGACCAGGTCGCGCTGGAGGCGCTCGCCGAGCGCCGTGGCCGTGATCTTGACGCCGAGGGTATCTCCGTCGTCCCGATCGGCGGTGCGCAGGCGCTAGGGCGCTTCCTGAATCGGTTCGGGCCGCAGGGGCTCGACGTGAGGCTGGCGGGTCTCTGTGACGCTGGAGAGGAGAGCGATTTCCGGTGCGCTCTCGAGCGAGCCGGCCTGGGCTCCGACCTCACTCGCGTCGAGATGGAGCGGCTGGGCTTCTACGTGTGCGTCGCGGACCTGGAGGACGAGCTGATCCGGGCCCTCGGCGCCGCCTCAGTGGAACAGGTCGTTGCCGCGCAGGGTGACCTCGGATCCTTCCGCACCCTTCAAATGCAGTCTCCGTGGCAGGGACGAATGACTGAGGAGCAGCTCCGGCGCTTCATGGGCAGCGGCGGCAGGCGGAAGATCCGATACGCGCGTCTGCTCGTC
>VAXU01000109.1 GCA_005885125.1 Actinomycetota bacterium | reverse complement strand
TCTTCCGGCCCGCCCGATTCCAGGGGCCGCTGCTCATCTCGGTGCTCCTGAAGGCCGCCGCGTTCACGGCCAAGGAAGCTGCGATCGGTTTCGCAATGGGCGCCGCAGCCGGCTTCGCCCTCGGCGTCGTCCTCGCGCACTTCCGCGTCCTTCAGCGCGGCTTCCTCCCCTACGTCGTCGCGTCCCAGACCGTTCCGATCCTCGTCGTCGCGCCGATGGTGGTCATCTACCTGGGGAGCAAGGGGGTTCCCGGCTGGTTCTCCGTCTCCGTGATCGCCGCGTACCTGACGTTCTTCCCCGTCACGATCAACACGATTCGCGGCATGCAGTCCGCCGATCGACGCGCGCTCGAGTTGATGCGCTCCTACGCGGCCGGCCGCTGGCGCATTCTCTGGAAGCTCCGGTTCCCGGCGGCGCTCCCGTTCATCTTCGCGGCGCTCAAGGTCTCCGCCACGGCGAGCATCGTCGGGGCCGTGATCGGGGAACTGCCGTCGTCGATCCAGGACGGGCTGGGCGGACAGATCCTGAACTACAGCCAGTACTACACGACCCAGCCGACCGGCCTGTGGGCGACGAACGTGATTGCCGCGCTGCTCGGAATCTCCTTCTTCCTGGCGGTGCTGATCGCCGAGAAGATCGTCGTGCGCCGCGCACCGGAGAACCTCGTCTAGTCATGAGCGTCGTCCGGATCGAGGGCGTCAGCAAGCGGTTCGGGAACGTCACCGCGCTCGAGGACATCGACGTCTCGATCGCGGAGGGCGAGTTCGTCTCACTCATCGGGCCGTCAGGCTGCGGCAAGTCGACGCTCCTGAGGATCATCGGCGACCTGATCCAGCCGACGGACGGCAACGTCGTCGTCAACGGCAAGCCTGCACGCAAGGCGCGAATCGACCGCGACTACGGGATCGTCTTCCAGGACCCGGTCCTCTACGACTGGCGCACCGTCGCGAAGAACGTCGCACTGCCGCTCGAGATGGCGCGATGGTCACGACAGAAGCGGGCCGCCCGCGTTCGAGAGATGCTGGAGCTCGTCGAGCTCACGGGCTTCGAGGACCACCGCCCGTGGCAGCTGTCCGGCGGGATGCAGCAGCGCGTGTCGATCGCGCGCGCGCTCTCGTTCGACCCGGCGCTGCTGCTGATGGACGAGCCGTTCGGCGCACTCGACGAGATGACGCGCGAGCGGTTGAACATGGAGGTGCTCCGGATCTGGGAGCAGTCGGGCTCGACGATCGTCTTCGTGACGCACTCGATCGCGGAGGCGGTGTTCCTCTCTACACGCGTGGTCGTCATGTCCGCCCGCCCGGGGCGGATCACGAGTGTGATTCCCATCGACCTGCCGCAACCACGCACGGCCTCGACGCGCGAGGAACCTCGCTTCTTCGAGCTCGTCACGCAGGTCCGCGAGGCGCTGCACCTCGGCTCCGATCTCGATCGGACCGCGCCGGCACCTGAGACTCAGGAGGCGACCGCGTGACGAGCGCGGCACCTGTTGCCGTCCAGCCGGTTCCGCGGGGCGGCCTGGGAAAACTCGTCGGCCGCCGGCTCGTCGACTGGCTGCCGGCCGCAGTCGTGCTCGTCGGCGGCATCGCTGCCTGGCAAGGGCTCGTGGTCGCGCTGCACGTGCAGCAGTTCCTGCTGCCGAAGCCGTCGTCGATCGCGACGACGTTCTGGAACAACCGGAGCGAGCTCTGGCACGCCGGCTGGTTCACCTTCCAGGAAGCACTCGGCGGCTTCGCGATCGGATCGAGCCTGGCGATTCTCGTGGCGCTCGTGCTGGCGCGCTGGCGCCCGCTCAGCGCGGCCCTGCTGCCGTACGCGATCGCGGCGAACGCGATTCCGATCATCGCGTTTGCGCCGATCGCGAATCAGTGGTTCGCGGGCGGGCTGACGAAGAGCTCGAAGATCTTCATCGCGGCGGTCCTCTGCTTCTTCCCCGTGCTCGTCAACACGCTGCGTGGGTTGACTTCGGTCCGCCCTCAGGACCTCGAGCTGATGCATTCGTACGCCGCGGGGCAGGTCGCGATCTTCCGGCGAGTTCGTATTCCGACTGCGCTGCCGTTCATCTTCTCGGGCCTCAAGGTCGCGACCGTTCTGGCGATGATCGGAGCGGTCGTCGGCGAGTACTTCGGCGGCACGCAGGAGCAGCTCGGCGTCCTGATCCTCGATCGCACCCGGATCTTCCAGTTTCCGGATGCCTGGGCGGGCATCGCGCTCGCCTGTCTCCTCGGAATCGCGCTGTACGTGGCGGTGTCGATCGCGGAATGGCTCGCCCTCCGCTGGTCGCCATCGACATCGGCCTGAAGAGGGGTCAAAATCGACCCTGACTCGCAATCACGAAAGGGGAGCGGATGAAGCACCGTAGGTACTGGGTCGGGGGATTCGTGTTGCTCGTACTCGCCGGCGCGGTCTGGGCGGCGGTGGGGACGGCCGGGGCAGGCACGGCACGACACGCGAAGACGGACAAGATCACCCTCCAGCTGAAGTGGGTGACGCAGGCCCAGTTCGCCGGCTACTACGCGGCGAAAGCGAAGGGGTACTACAAGCAGCAGAACCTCGATGTGAGCATCAAGGTCGGCGGGCCCGACATCACGCCGGAGACGGTGGTCGCCGGCGGCGCGGCGCAGTTCGGCCTCGACTGGGTCCCGAACCTCCTCGCGACCCGGGACAGCGGCACGAAGCTGGTCGACATCGGCCAGGTCTTCCAACGCTCGGGCATGACCGAGATCACGTGGAAGGACACCGGCCTCAACACGATCGCGAAGATGCGCGGCAAGAAGGTCGGGAACTGGCTCGGCGGCAACCAGTGGGAGTTGTTCGCCGCGCTGACCCGTGCCGGGATGAACCCGAGCAAGAACAAGGGCGTGAAGATCGTCAAGCAGCCCTTCGACATGAACCTGTTCATGAAGCGGCAGATCGACGCCGCCTCCGCGATGACCTACAACGAGCTCGCGCAAGTGCTCGAGACGAAGAATCCGAAGACCGGGAAGCTGACGAAGCTCAGCGACCTGAATGTGATCAAGATGGAGAACATCGGCACGGGGATGCTCGAAGATGACATCTTCGCGACCGAGTCGTGGCTCAAGGACAAGGCCCATCAGGACATCGCGAAGCGTTTCCTCGCGGCGTCCTTCCAGGGCTGGATCTGGTGCCGCGATCACGCGAGCGACTGCGTGAACACCGTCCTCAAGCAGGGCCCGACCCTGCTCAAAGGCCACCAGGCGTGGCAGATGAACGAGATCAACGCGCTCATCTGGCCGTCCCCCAACGGGATCGGCATCGTCGACGCGAAGGCCTTCGCCCGCACGGCGAGGATCTCGCAGCAGTTCAAGGTGATCAAGAAAGCGCCGTCGGGCGCGTACCGCACCGATCTCGCGCAAGCGGCGGTGACGAAGCTGAAGGGCCAGGGCGTCGACGTCTACGGCCGCTCCTGGAAGAAGGGGACCGTAAAGGTCACGCCTGGAGGAAAGTAGGAATCGAGCCGAAGGAGGGAGATCCACGATGTCCGTGCTCATCAAGGGAGGCCGCATCATCACGGCGGCCGACGACTACGTCGGCGACGTGTACGTGGACGGCGAGCGGATCTCCCTCATCGGCGAATCGCTCGACGTGCAAGCCGACAAAGTGATCGAGGCAGCCGGGAAGTACGTGCTCCCCGGCTGCATCGATCCGCACACGCATCTCGACATGCCGTTCGGGGGGACGGTGACGATCGACGACGTCGAATCCGGTCAGACCGCAGCCGCGTTCGGCGGCACGACGT
This sequence comes from Actinomycetota bacterium, assembly GCA_005885125.1. Classification (GTDB taxonomy): domain Bacteria; phylum Actinomycetota; class Thermoleophilia; order Gaiellales; family Gaiellaceae; genus 3-1-20CM-4-69-9. The sequence goes on along the minus strand of VAXU01000109.1, from coordinate 5,587 downwards.
GCCACGTCGACTTCATCATCCAGCCGAAGGGATCGACGTTCGCCGACGCGTTCGAGGACTGGCGCGGCAAGGCGAACGGCAAGCAGGTGATCGACATGGGCTACCACATGGCGGTCACGGACCTGCACGAGGGCGGGACCCTCGAGGAGCTCGCGTCGCTGCCCGATCAGGGCATCACCTCGTACAAGCTCTTCATGGCCTACAAGGGCGCGCTGATGGTCGACGACGAGACCCTCTTCCGCACGATGGAGGTAGCGGCCGAGACCGGCGCGCTCGTGATGGTGCACGCGGAGAACGGCGACGCGATCGACGTACTCGTCAAGCAGGCGCTCGCCGCGGGCAGGACGGAGCCGAAGTACCACGCCTTGACGCGGCCGCCCGAGACCGAGGGCGAGGCGACGAACCGCGCGATCCAGCTCGCGCGCGTCGCCGGCTCACCCCTCTATGTCGTGCATGTGTCGTGCCGGGAGGCGGTCGAGCCGATCGCGCGTGCGCGCGAGGCCGGCTGGAACGTCCACGGTGAGACGTGCACGCAGTACTTCTTCGTCGACTACTCCTTTCTCGAGCGGCCGGACTTCGAGGGCGCGAAATACGTGTACACGCCGCCGCCGCGGGCGAAGGAGAACCAGGACGTCCTCTGGAACGCCGTGCGGACCGACACGCTGAGCGTGATCTCGACCGACCACTGCGCATTCCTCTGGGACGGCCAGAAGACGATCGGGCGCGACGACTTCTCGAAGATCCCGAACGGCGGGCCCGGGCTCGAGAACAGGCTGCACATGATCCACGAGTTCGGCGTGCGCACCGGGCGGATCACGCTCAACCGGATGGTCGAGCTCCTCTGCACCAACCCCGCCAAGCTCTTCGGCCTCTATCCGCGCAAAGGCACGATCGCGGTCGGCTCCGACGCCGACATCGTCGTCTTCGATCCCGAGCGGAAGTTCACGATCAGCGCGCAGACGCAGCACTCGAAGACGGACTACAACCTCTACGAGGGAACGAAGGTCACGGGCGCGCCGGACGTCGTCCTCCTGCGCGGCCAGGTGCTGGTCGAGGGAGACGAGCTCGTCGCCGAGCCGGGCATCGGCCAGTTCGTGAAGCGCGCGAAGTTCGGCGAGGAGCTCAAGCCCGAGCGAGCGGCCGCTACGGCCTGAGCGCCCGCAGCGCCAGCAGCTCCCACAGGACGTTCGCCGCCGCAAGCGCGGTTGGTTGGCCCGGCCCGTCGTACGGCGGCGAGACCTCGACGACGTCGCAGCCGGCCAGATTGATTCCCCGGAGTGCGCGTAAGAACGCGACGGCCTCCGCGGTCGAGAACCCGGCAATCTCGGGCGTGCCTGTTCCCGGTGCGAACGCCGGGTCGAGGAAGTCGACATCGAAAGACAGGAACACCGCCCGCTCCCCCACCCGTCCGCGAACGAGCCGTGCATACGCCTCCGGGCCGAGCGCGCGCAGCTCCTCGCTCTGGAGGACCGTGAAGCCGAGTTGGCGCGATACCTCGAGGTCGTCCGCCGCGTACACCGGCCCGCGCATGCCGGCCTGAACCGACGCCGCGGGATCGAGCAGTCCCTCTTCGACTGCGCGCTTGAACGTGGTGCCGTGGAAGTACTTCTGACCGAAATACGAGTCCCACGTGTCCGCGTGCGCATCCAGCTGGACGAGTGCGAGCGGCCCGTGGCGCCGCGCAAGCACCCGCAGCTCCGGGAGCGTGACCGAGTGGTCGCCTCCCATCGCGAGCGGGAAGACGCCGGCGTCGACGATCGGTGTGAGCGTGTCCTCGACCTGCGCGTATGTCCGCTCGATGTCCCCCGGGGAGACGGGTAGGTCGCCGTAGTCGACGATCGAGAGTGCGTCGACGACGTTGACCTCGTGGACCGGGTGGTAGGGGCGAAGCAGCGCCGAGGCGGATCGAATCGCCTCGGGCCCGAAGCGCGACCCCGTGCGATAGCTCGTGCCGGTGTCGAACGGAATGCCGTAGGCAGCGGCGTCGACACCATCGAGGTTCGTGACGTGCGGCGCCCGCATGAAGGTGCGAATGCCCGCGAAACGAGGAATCACCTGCGCGTCGAGCGGACGGTACGGCGGGCCCTGCACCGGCCTACCGTAACGGGGAAAGAAGGGTCAGACCCGGAGGGTCTGACCCTTGAGCCTCACGTCGTTACGCCGCCGCAGGAGTCGGATCGGGCCGCACAAGTACCGTGTCCGCGACCTTGATGACCTCGTCGACGGGCAGATCCGCTGCGGAGGCGTGCTTGCGGATCGCGCCCTCGCTCGAGGCCTGGTAGATGCAGACCGTGCCGACGCTGCCGTTCTCCTCTTCGAGGACGTAGCTGCGGATCCACCGGATGTCGTCACTCATGCGGTCGCCCTCGGCCGTGGAGCGCTCGGCAGCCTCCTTCAGATCTTCGGCGGTGCGCCAGCCGCCGCGGCGCAGAATCACGTACGTGTCCATCAGGACTCCTTTCGGCTGATCAGATGCTCGCGAAACAACAGCATTTCACGATTCGGGCCCTGGAGTTCTGTGGCTGGTCGTCCTACCGTTCATGGGATGCGCACACTGACCGTGTCCTGCCTGCTCGTGGCCCTCGCGATCGCCGTTCCGGTCTCGGCGGCCGCATATCCGTGGCCGGTCGAGCCGTTCGATCGCCAGCATGCGATCCGCGGCAACTTCGGGGATCCTCGGACGCTCCGCGGCAGCATCGACGCAGCCGGATGGAACCCGCTCTCGTTTCACAGCGGTGTCGACATCCAGGCTCCGGACGGCACGCCTGTCTATGCCGTGGAGGGAGGCGAAGTTGCGATTACCGAGCCTTACGCGATCGCGGTCGGGACCCCGGACGCAACGCCGTCCGCGCAACTCATCATCGGCTACTGGCACATCGACCCCGTCGTCGCGAGCTCCCAGTACGTGGCACCCCAGCAGTTGATTGGCTACGTGCATCGGGGCGCCGGACACGTGCACCTGTCCGAGAAGCGCTTCGGACGCCTGGTCAATCCACTTCGTCGAGGCGGCCTCGCGCCGTACGTCGACACGAAGCCGCCGGTCGTCCGGGGCCTGATCGTCTATCGAGCCGGTACGGGCGAGGAGATTCCGGCCGATGCCGTCACCGGAACGGTCGATCTCGCCGTCGACGCCTACGACGCCCCGCCGATCCCCCCGCTCGCTCCATGGCGCACTGCGGTGATGTCGCCGACGCACATCTCATGGGGCGGGCTCCTCGACGGGATGTGGCTCCCACTGTCCCTTCACCCTCAGACCGTCGACTTCACACAACTTCCTTCGGTTCCAGTCGAGGACGTCTACGCACCGGGCACGAGTCAGAACGCGCCCAATAGCCAGGGGGACTATCGATTCTGGCTCGTCCGCCGGCTCGACACGTCGATCCTGGGCGAGGGACGCAGGGCGATCCATGTCACCGCGGCCGATATCCGCGGTAATACGACAACTGCTCGCCTCGAGTTCACAGTCGCGCCGCCGGGCGACGGCTGAGCGACCTAGAGGGGTTGATGTGAAATTCGGCCGCTAGCGCGTCTGCGGGAAGCCCAGGTCGACCTTGGACGTGGCCGGATCGGGCCACCGGGACGTCACCACCTTGCCGCGGGTGTAGAAGTCGATCCCCTCCGGCCCGTAGACGTGCAGATCGCCGAACAGCGAGTTCTTCCACCCGCCGAACGAGTAGTACGCGACCGGCACCGGGATCGGCACGTTGACGCCGACCATCCCGACCTGCACGTCGAACTGGAACTGGCGTGCGACACCCCCGTCGCGGGTGAAGATCGCCGTGCCGTTCCCGTACGGGTTCTCGTTCACGAGCCGGACGGCGTCGTCGTAGGTCTCGACGCGCGTGATCGCCAGCACCGGGCCGAAGATCTCGTCGTCGTACGCCTTCGTCCCCGGCTTGACGTCGTCGAGGAGCGACGGCGCGAGGAAGAAGCCCTCGTCCGGCGCGCCTCCGTTCCGGCCGTCGACGACGACAGTCGCCCCTTCTGCCGGCGCGTTCTCGACATACGCGGCCACCTTGTCGCGATGCTCCCCGGTGATCAGCGGGCCCATCTCGGAGGCGGGATCCATCCCGTCGCCGACCTTCACGTTCGGAATCCGCTCCTTGATCGCGTCGACGAGCTCATCCGCCGCGTGGCCGACCGCAACGACCATGGAAACGGCCATGCAGCGCTCGCCGGCGGAGCCGTAGCCGGCGCTCACGGCCGCGTCCGCCGCCATGTCGATGTCCGCGTCGGGCAGGACGATCATGTGATTCTTGGCGCCGCCGAGCGCCTGGCACCGCTTGTGGTTTCGCGTCGCCGTCTCGTAGACGTACTTCGCGATCGGCGTCGAGCCGACGAACGAGACCGCGACGATGTCGGGATGCTCGAGCACGGCGTCGACCGCGACCTTGTCGCCGTGCACGACGTTGAAGACACCGTCTGGAACGCCCGCTTCCTTCAGGAGCTCGGCGACGTAGTTCGACGCCGATGGATCTTTCTCCGACGGCTTGAGGATGAACGTGTTGCCGCACGCGATCGCCGGCGCCCACATCCACATCGGCACCATCGCGGGGAAGTTGAACGGTGTGATCCCGCCGACGACACCGAGCGGTTGGCGGATCGAGTAGACGTCGACCCCGGTGGAAGCCTGCTCCGAGTAGCCGCCCTTCAGCAGCTCGGGGATCCCGCAGCAGTACTCGATCACCTCGAGGCCGCGGGCGACCTCGCCGAGCGCGTCGGAGAGGACCTTGCCGTGCTCTGCGGTGAGGATCCGCGCGATGTCCTCGCGGTGATCGTGCACGAGCTCGCGGACCTCGAAGAGGATCGCCGACTTCTTCGACAGCGACGTCGCACGCCAGGCGGGGAATGCGGCTTTGGCGGCCTGGACCGCGAGGTCGATCTCCTCGGCGCTGGCGAAGTCGACGGCGCCGGTCTGACGACCGAGCGCGGGGTTGTAAACCGGCCCGCTTCGCCCCGATTCCCCCTCGACGACGCGGCCGCCGATCCAGTGGCTGATCCGCTTGACGTCCTGTGCCTTCTCGACGGGTGGGCTCGCTAGCTCGGTCATCTCATCCTCCTCGCGTGACCGGTCCAGCGTACCGCAGGTCGTCAGTGAAAGACGACGGCGCGCGGGGCCGACCAGAGACCCACGAATCCGGTGGAATCGATCGCGCGCACGCGCACGGCGACGTGCTCCCCGCGTCGGCCGCGCACGTTCAGCGTCCTTGCCGCCGTGCTCGACCGGACGATGCCCCACGCCGCCCGTCCACTCCGAAGTTGGACGTCAAAGCGGGCGGCAGAGGCGTTCCCGCGCCAGCGGAACGTTGCACGGGTGCCGCGCACGCGGGGCGTGAGCTGCGTCGCCGCCGGGACGGCGACGGACAGCGTTGCCGAGACGTAGCGCGGATTCGAGATGCGCGCCGAGAACGTCGTCCGGAAACCTGTCAGCAGCCGGTGGTCGTAATCATTCACGTCTGCCTCGAAGTTGACCTGACCGCCGTCGAGGTAGACGAGGCGCGCGAGATCTAGCGGCGGGCCGGCGGCGGGACGGTTGTTGTAGTTGAAGTAGTTGATCGCCTTCACGTCCGGATGGGTCTCGACGTAG
>VAXU01000108.1 GCA_005885125.1 Actinomycetota bacterium | reverse complement strand
AATCCGGTGAGCGAGAATTCGACTCGCTAGACAAGATCACGTGGGCCGTGCTCGAGACGAGCGGGAAGATCAGCCTCATCCAGAAGTCGTAGCGTCTCGCCGTGCCGTTGTATCTCTCCGAGTCCGACGTCGCGGCGCTCCTGAGCCCTGCGGATGCCGTTGAAGCGGTTGAAGCGTGTTTCGAGCGGATGGCGCGCGGCGTCGTCGAGAACGCGTCGCGCCGGCGCCTGCGCCTCGAGGACGGGCGTCTTGCGGACATGGCTGCATCGGACCTCGAGCTCGGGTATGCGGGCGCGAAGGTCTATGCGGGGTTCCACGAGGGTGCGGCGTTCGTCGTCGTCCTGTTCGACGCGACGAAACCCGAGCTCGTCGCCGTGATCGAGGCCGACCACCTCGGCCGGCTGCGCACGGGCGCGGCGAGCGCCGTCGCCGCGAAGTACCTGGCGAAGGAAGGAGCATCCTCGCTCGGAGTGATCGGCTGCGGCCGCCAGGCGGAGACGCAGGTTGCTTGCGTCCGTGCAGCCGTTCCGGGAATCGAGCGCGTCGTCGCCTACTGCCGCACCGAAGTGTCGCTCCGCGAGTTCTGCAAGCGCGTAGGCGCAGAGCAGGGCGAGAGTCACCGCGATCCCGCCGAGCAGGACGTCGTGGTTACGATCACGACGTCGCGCGATCCCGTGCTGCGCGGCGAGTGGCTCCGTCCCGGCGCGCTCGTGTGCGCGTGCGGGTCGAACGTTCTCGGCGCGCGCGAGCTGGACAACGTCGTGCTGCAACGTGCGGCATTCGTATGCTGCGACTCCAAGGAGCAGGCCGCCCTCGAGTCGTCGGACCTCGTCGAGCCGATCGAGCTCGGAACGCTCGACTGGCTCGAGGTGCACGAGCTGCAGGAGGTGGTGGGCGGCGAGCTGGAAGGCCGCGGCGCTCCTGACGACATTGTCGTCTTCAAGTCGAACGGCATTGCCGCGTGGGACGTGGCGATCGCAGCCAAGGCGGTCGAGCGCGCGCGCGAACGCGGTGTCGGGACAGAGCTCTAGCTGCGGGTCAGAGACTCGAGCTCGCGGCGCGTCTGTTCGACGGCGTCGTCGCCGAGCGCGTGCACGACTTCCGGGCGGTCGAGCAAGCGTCGCTGTTGCTCGACGGTCAACCGGTTCTGCACGTATCGGTCCTCGAGGATCTCAGACAGCCCGCGGCCGCGTGAATGTTCGCGCACGACGTAGGCGGCGACACGATCCTCTGCGCTCGAGCGGGCGAAAAGGAAAGAGAACGGGCTGCGCAGCAGGCTGGCGAGGCTCTGCATCGAAGCAATTGTATCCTTGGTCTGTGAGGCGCAAGTCAACCGCTGGCCGCTTCGCCGAACGGATCCTCACCGGTGTCGACGACGCGGGCGTGGAGGAGCGGGTCGTGATCTGGATCGAGCGGAAACCCGGCGCGCTCTGGGCGGTCGGACGGGCCGTGAATCCGCAGCACCGGCCCACCGATGAGCCGCGGCACGACGACTACGTCTTCGAAGGCTACGAGCTTGAAGATGCGCTCGAGGCCGCGAACGGCACGCTGGAGGACGACGTCAGCGTCCTCGAGCAGGATGGGAACACGGCCAAGGTCAAGCCGTTCTTGCGCGACGAGTTGTTGAAGCCTTTGGAGCGGTACTTCTTCGGTCGCGCCTCGGCCTAGCGGGACAACGGCTCAGTTCGTCACCGCGGGTTTCCTCGGGGGAACCTCCCGGTTCCCCCGAACCCCCTCCATCGGTCCGCTTCCGCGGACGGGCCGCTTCGCGGCCGGCCACCTGAGATTCGCATCCGGAATGGGATCGCCGTGCGGATCGTGCGTCGGATAGCCGAGCGCGCGGTCGATCTTCGCCTCCAGCTCTTCCGAGATCACGTGCTCGAGCCGCTCCGCTTCGTCGTGGACGTCGTCGACGTGCAGCCCCAAGGTCTCTGCGAGGTAGAGCTCGAGCAGCCGGTGATGGCGAATCACCTCGAGCGCGACCTGGTCGCCCGCGCGCGTCAGCGTGATCCCGCGATACGGCTCGTGCACGGCGAGGTCGAGGGCCGCGAGCTTCTTCACCATCGCGCTCGCCGAGGCGGCCGACACGCCCAGCTGCTTCGCGAGCGCGGTCACGGACACGCGGCCGCCGTCGGTGCCGAGCTTGTAGATCTCCCGGAGGTAGTCCTGGATCGCCTCCGTCAGGGCCGGCTTGGCCATTGCCACAGTCTAGGCTCACGCTCATGCTGGTCCGGGTCGGCCACTCGAACGATCCCGACGACGCGTTCATGGTCTGGGCGCTCGCAACGGGCGCCGTCGACACTCGCGGGTACGAGATCCGGCTCGTCGCCAAGGACATCGAGACGCTGAACATCTGGGCGCTCCGGGGGCAACTCGAGGTCACGGCGCTCTCGCTTGCGGCCTATCCGTTGGTGCAGGACCAGTACCTCCTGCTTCCGCACGGGGCTTCGATCGGCATCGGCTACGGGCCGATCGTCGTCACGCAGGAGCTGCTGACGCTCGATCAGCTGCGGCGGACGGAGATTCTCGTTCCCGGGCGCATGACGACGGCGTTCCTCGTCCTCGGATTGGCCCTCGGCGGCCCGTTCACCTATCGCGAAGTGCAGTTCGACCAGATCCTCGACGAGGTGCGCACAGGACGCGCGGACGCCGGTCTCCTGATTCACGAAGGACAGCTCACGTACGCGGCCGCGGGGTTGGAGAAGTCGCTCGACCTTGGCGACTGGTGGCTCGACGAGACCGGCATGCCGCTGCCGCTCGGCGTCAACGTCGTGCGGCGAGACGTGCACGGGATCTCGGTCCTGTCGGAAGTTCTCCGCGCGTCGATCGACGCGGGCCTCCAGCACCGCGAGGAGGCCCTTGCATACGCGCGCCAGTTCGGGCGCGGCCTCGACGTTCCGCTCGCCGACCAGTTCGTCTCGCTCTACGTCAACGAGCTCACCCTGGGCTACGGCGAAGAGGGCCGGCAGGCGGTTGAGGAGCTGCTGCGCCGCGCGCAGGCGGCGGGCGTGTACCAGGACGTCCGGCTCGAGTTCGCCGATTAGCTCAGCACGCGCAACGAGCGCGGCGGAGCCTCACCGCACCGGTCTAGGCTGAGACCGTGAGTCGCGCAGTCATCCTCGCGGGCGTCCGCACGCCGATTGGACGCTACGGCGGCGCCTTGTCCGACGTTCGACCGGACGACCTGGCGGCCGCGGTGATCGCCGCCGCGGTCGAACGGGCCGGCGTTCCGGCCGAGGCGATCGAGGACGTCTGGTTCGGTGCTGCAAACCAGGCCGGGGAGGACAATCGCAACGTTGCGCGCATGGCTGCCCTCCTTGCGGGCCTGCCGGAGTCGGTTGCGGGCGTGACCGTGAACCGCTTGTGCGCGTCAGGTCTGTCCGCGGTCGTGGCGGCGTGCCACGCAGTCGCTGCCGGGGATGGCGACCTGTTCGTCGCGGGCGGCGTCGAGTCGATGTCGCGCGCGCCGCTTGTGTTGGCGAAGCCGGAGCACGCGTTCCCGCGCGGGAACCAGACGGTGTGGGACACGACGCTCGGCTGGCGGTTCCCAAACGCGCGTCTCGAGGAGTTGTTCCCGCTCGAGTCGATGGGCGAGACGGGTGAAAACGTCGCCGAGCGCTGGAACGTGTCGCGCGAGGACCAGGACGCGTTCGCACTTCGCTCGCAGCAGCGCTGGGCCGCGGCAAACGAGGCCGGTCGTTTCGACGACGAGCTCGTCCCGCTGAACGGGCTCGAACGCGACGAGCATCCGCGTCCGGACACGACCGCGGAGAAGCTCGCCGCTCTGAAGCCCGCGTTCCGAGGCGCCGGAACCGTTACCGCCGGCAATTCCAGCGGCATCAACGACGGCGCGGCCGCCGTCATCGTCGCGAGCGAGGAGAAGGCGCGCGAGCTCGGCGTGGAGCCGCTCGGCCGCTTCGTCGGCAGCGCCGTCGCCGGCGTCGACCCGCGCGTGATGGGGATAGGACCCATCCCGGCCGTTCGCAAGCTGCTCGACCGAACGGGCGTCTCGGCGGGGGAGATCGACCTGGTGGAGCTGAACGAGGCCTTCGCGTCGCAGAGCCTCGCGGTCGTCCGCGAGCTCGGCCTCGACGAGGAGAGGGTGAACGTGAACGGCGGCGCGATCGCGCTCGGCCATCCGCTCGGCATGAGCGGTGCTCGGCTCGTCGTCTCCCTCCTGCACGAGTTGCGGCGCCGCGGCGGTATTTACGGCCTCGCCACTCTCTGCGTCGGCGTCGGTCAGGGTCAGGCCGCACTGTTCGAGCGGCGCTCCTAAACCGCAACGGCCGCGCCGGCAAAAGCCGCCGCGGCCTCTTTGGTCGGCATCGCAAGCGACGCCTCGGCGGCCTCGCCACTCTCTGCGTCGGCGTCGGTCAGGGTCAGGCCGCCTTGTTTTCCCGTTTGTAAACCTTTCACTCGAACGAGTGATCTTCGCTCCGAGCGCGAAAGGTTCCGGGCGCCCGCAGTTCTTGTCGTCGAGATGAAGCAAGCACGGAATCAGCTGAGGGTCGTGAGAGCGCCGGTGCGCGTCCTGATCGTGGACGACCACGCGCTCTTCGCGGAAGCGCTGATGCTCACGCTCGGGATCGACGAACGGATCGACGTCGTCGGTCATGCGGCTGCCGGGGCGGAGGCCGTGACGCTCACGCGCACGCTCCGTCCCGACGTCGTCCTGATGGATCTGCACATGCCCGGCATGGACGGGATCCAGGCAACGAAAGCGGTCCGCCGTGTCTCGCCTCGCGTCCGCGTCGTGATGGTGACGGCCTCGGCCTCGCCGCAGTGCAGGCAATGGGCGCGAGAAGCCGGCGCCGTTCGCTACGTGACGAAGGACACGCCTGCGCGCGACCTGCTCGACACCGTCGTCGAGGTGGCAGCCGGCGCGCCCTCCCTCTTCTCGCCCTCGCCCGGGCGGGAGACCGCAACGCTCGGGAGGACCGCATGAGCGTCGCCGAGATCGAGACCACCCCCGGGCTCGACGGCCTCGCCGAGCTCGCACGGGTCAGCCTGGACGGCTCGAGCGAGTCGATCGAGCGCATGCTCGCCCTGGTGCGTTCAGCGCTCGGCATGGACGTCGCCCTCGTGACGGCGTTCACGGACGGCGAGGCGGTCGTCGAGGCTTCCGACGGCGATTCGAACTCGTTCGGCATCGAGGTCGGGGCGCACGTCCCGCTGATCGAGACGTATTGCCAGCGCATGCTCAAGGGACGCCTGCCGAGCGTCGTTCGCGACGCGATGCACGATCCACGCACCGCCGATCTCCCGATCACGCGTGACGCCGACATCGGCGCGTACGTCGGAGTTCCCGTGCGGCTCTGGGACGGCAGCCTGTACGGGACGCTCTGCTGCCTGAGCCACGACCCGGAGCCGACGCTGAACGCGCGTGACATCCGCTTCATGCGCGCGCTGGCGGAGATCGTCGCCGAGCAGCTCGACCAGCGCGAGCTTCAGACCGAGAAGCGGCGGCTCGAATGGTCGCGGATCCGGTCGGTCCTCGACGACGAAGAGGTGAACATCGAGTTCCAGCCGGTCTTCGACCTCGAGGACAACACGGTCGTCTCGCTGGAGGCGCTTGCCCGCTTCTGGCGCGAGCCGATGCGCCCGCCGTCCGACTGGTTCGCGGAGGCCGCGGGCGTGGGTCTCGGCGCCGAGCTCGAGCTGGCGGCGATCGAAGCCGCGGTCGAACGGCTGGCCGAGTTTCCGCCGGAGGTGGCGCTTGCGATCAACGTGTCGCCCGCGACGGCACTGCACCCGCGCTTCTTCGAGCTCCTCCTCGGCATCGCCGACCGCGTGATCATCGAGATCACCGAGCACGCGCAGGTCGAGGACTACGACGTGCTGGCGGAGGCGCTCGCGCCGCTTCGCGAATGTGGCGCCCGGCTCGCGATCGACGACGTCGGCGCCGGGTTCGCCAGCCTCCGTCACATTCTTCGGCTCGAGCCCGACATCGTGAAGCTCGATCTCACGCTGACGCACGAGATCGCACGCGACCCGGCCCGGGAAGCGCTCGCGTGGTCGCTCGTCCGCTTCGCCGAGGGCATCGACGCCACGATCGCGGCCGAGGGGATCGAGACCCCCGAGGATCTCGCCGTTCTGCGCTCCCTCGGCGTCACCTACGGCCAGGGCTTCTACCTCGCTCGGCCGTCCAGTCTTCTCCACTGATCCTCCCCCAAAGCGGGCGCCTTACCGCAGGGCGCCCGCTCCCCCCTCTTGCCAAAAGGCGCAAACGGACCCAAAGTGAGCAGGCGGATGCGGACGTGAGCGCTCTTCCCTCCATCGCCGAGCCGCAGCTCGGCAGACCGACCGAGGCCGAGGCCGCGGCTGACCTCTACGCGCGGCACTCGCAGCGGATCTTCGGCTACTGCCTCGGGTTGCTCCGGAACCGCGAGGAGGCCGAGGACGCGGTCCAGACGACGTTCCTCAACGCCTACCGCGGGCTTCGCCGCGGTATCCGACCGGAGTTCGAGGCGGCCTGGCTCTACAAGATCGCGCAGAACGTGTGCCGGACTCGCCGCGAGACCGCCTGGCGCCGCGGCAAGGTCGAGACGCCGCGCGACCTCGATGCGCTCCAGGACCTCGTCGCCGCGCCCGAGCAGGTCACCGGGCAGGCAACGGCGCTCGCGGAAGCGCTCAAGCAGCTGCCGGAGCGGTACCGGACGATCATCCTGCTGCGCGAGTGGCAGGGCCTGTCATACCGCGAGATCGCCACGGAGCTCGATCTGTCCGAAGCCGCGGTCGAGATGCTCGTGTTCCGCGCGCGGCGCTCGCTCGCCGAGCAGCTGGAGCAGGTCGACGAGCCGCGGACGCGCGCCCTGAGCGTCGCCTCGCTGCTCAGCATGCTCAAGTCGCTCTTCGGCGGTGCGGGCCTCAAGACTGCGGTGGCTGTCGTTGTGGCGGCCACCGCGACAGCGGTCGCGGTGTCGACCTCCGACGGCGGTCACGCACGCCCGTCGCGGCCTACTCCCGTGAGCCCGCCGTCCGTCCATCAAAACCGAGCTCCCGGCGTCCCCGCGACCAACGCCGCCGATCGGCCCGGGCGCCCCTTGCCGCCTGTGACCTCGGCGTCCGCGGGCGCGACGCAGGACGCTCACCCGTCGGGGCCCGTGCTTCCCAATCCGCCGCATGAGGGTGGGGCGCAGAGCCCGCCGTCGCCGTCCGGTGCGACTCCGCCTTCCTCTTCCACTCCTCCCTCGGTT
>VAXU01000107.1 GCA_005885125.1 Actinomycetota bacterium | reverse complement strand
CGAGCGCCCGCAGGTACTTTCCGCGGATTTTGGTCGACTGCTCGATCTCGGGGAAATCGAGAGTCTGGCGCAGGCGCGCCTCCCGCAGACTTGATCCGATCTCGAACATGGCGGCCGGCGGATCGTACCCCGTTAGGCGGTGCCCAGTGACGCGCCAGCGTGCGACCCAGGCAAGCGGCGCCTAGTGGTGCCGTTGGTAGTAGATGATGGCCTCGTAGAAGCCGACGGACAGCGCGGCTGTGAGCGCGAGTGACAGCGCCAGGATCCCGAGGATCACGCCCGCGCTGGCAGCCCGCGTGGTTCGCCCGTCGAGGCGGAGCCACGCCAGATTGCGCTTCGCGCGACCGGCCATCCCCAGGCAAAGCATGCCGAGGACGAAGGCAACCGGGATCGCGTACGCGGCGTCGAGCAGCCCGATCCGCTTCGACTGCCGCGACACGATCACGGCCGCGGGCATGGTCACGACGCCCAGGACACCGAGCACGACGGCAGTCCAGGCCCGCCGCTTACTGCTTGCGATAGGGCCGGCCACTCGCCGCGGGCGGGATCGACCGGCCGATCACACCGGCGACCGCGATCAGGGTCAGCACGTACGGCAGCGCACGGAAGAGGACCGCCTGGCTGGGCCACGGCTGCTGGAACCGGAGCGAGAGCGCGTCCGAAAATCCAAACAGCAATGCGGCCGCGAACGCGCCGAACGGGCGCCATTTGCCGAAGATGAGCGCGGCCAACCCGATGAAGCCGCGCCCCGCGGTCATGTTCTCGTTGAACGAGCCGACGTAACCGATCGAGAGATACGCCCCGCCGAGCGCGGCGAGCATCCCCGACACGACCACGGCGGCGTAGCGGATCCCGTAGACCGAGATTCCGACCGTGTCCGCGGCGCGCGGATGCTCGCCCACGGCGCGGATCCGCAGGCCGATCGGCGTCCTGAACATGACGATGTAGGACAGGATGAGCATCGCGAACGCGAACCAGATCATCAGGTTCAGGTGGCCGAAGATCCGGCCGATCGCACCGAGGTGGTTCGCACCGGGGATGTTCACGCTCGGCACCTGCGAGATCGACCCGGGTATGCCCTGGTCGCCGTACACCTGGATGAAGAAGTAACCGGTCACACCGAGCGCGAGGAAGTTGATCGCCGTGCCGCTCACGATCTGGTCCGCTCGTAGCTGGATTGACACGAAGGCATGGATCAGCGCCATCAAGCCGCCCGCCACGACGGCGCACAGGATCCCGAGCGCCCAGTTGCCGAGCTTGTCCGTGCCGAGGACGGCGAAGAAGGCACCCGTCAGCATCATCCCCTCGAGACCGATGTTCACGACGCCGCTCCGCTCCGAGAACATGCCGCCGAGCGCCGCGAACGTCAGCGGCGTCGCGAACACGAACATCGTGGCGAAGAGCGGCGTCCACGAGACGACGGACTTCAGATGGCCGGAGCTCGCGTTCGTCGCCAGCACCCCGAGCGCGATCCCGAGAATCCCGGCGGAGACGGCGAACCATCCCAGCCGGCGCGCTCCTCGCGTCGTCGCCCAGATTCCGGCGCCGATGGCCGGGATGCCGGCGAGCGCCGGCCACCACGGCGAGCGCGCGGTGATCGGCGGCAGTGAGAGCACAAACGCGAAGCAGCCCAGGACGATGCCGGCGACCGCCACCTCCCGGACACCGACCGTGCGCAAGCGCGCTGTTTCTGCGCGAACGGCCATCAGCCGGTCCCCGTCGGTTGGATGCTTTCGGGCCACTGTGCACGGATCCAGCGCACGAGCCGCTGTCGCGCGTGCCAGACGTAGAGGATGAGGACGTCGGCGCCGATGAAGAGCAGGACGAGCGCCTGGATCATCCACGTCAGGTTGCTCGCGAGCGCCGTCGGGAAGACGTCGGAGTTGAGACTGCGCGTGGACGTCCCGTACAAGAGCGACGCGAACAGGACCGCGGACAGGCCGACGCCGATCGCCTTGTTCCGCCCGAGCAGGGCGACGGCGATCCCGATGAAGCCGATGTTCGACGTCTGGACGTCGAGGACGCCGAACCGATACTGGTACCCGAGCATGTCCATCACCCCTGCGAGCCCGGCAAATCCGCCGGCGATCGCCATCGTGATGATGTAGTTCTTCCTGACGCTGATGCCGCCGTAGCGGGCCGCCTCGGGATTGAACCCGACGGCGCGCACCTCGTAGCCGAGCGTCGTGCGATTGAGCGTGAACCAGAACGCAACGAGCGCGGTGATCGCGACGAAGAAGCCGATGTGGAGCGCCTGCAGCGCCGGATTCCCCCAAAACGGCCACAGCTTCGCCGAGGGCACGACGTCGTTCGACACCGGCAGCGACGGGTTGAACGAGTTCTGGAGGGGACCCCCCTGGCCGAACGCCCAGCTTCCGAGCCAGTAGGCGATCCAGTTCAGCATGATCGTGGTGATCACCTCGTGCGCGCCGGTCGTCGCCTTCAGGAAGCCGGCGATCGCGGCCCATAAGGCGCCGGCGAGCGACGCGACGACGACCGCGAACAGGACGTGCGGGACATGTCCCATACCGGAGAAGTTCGTCCCGACCCACAGCCCTGTGATGACGCCGATCACGTACTGACCCTGGCCGCCGATGTTGAAGAGGCCGCAGCGGAACGCGAACGCGACGGCGAGGCCAGTGAGGGTCAGCGTCGTCGCGATGATCAGCATCTGCTGGAGGTTGTACGCATCGTTGTTCACGACCGAGGTGTCCCACCAGAAGAAGACGTGGTGGTTCGTGAACGGGATGTCGATGTGGTGATGGCCGAAGTGGATGAACCACGGCAGTCCCGTGCCGGAGACGATTCCCTTGTAGACCTTCCACGGGTTGTGGCCCGTCGCCGCAACGACGACGCCGCCCATGAAGAATGCGAGCACCGCGGTCAGCAGCGGCGTGACAATGCCGCCGGCGCGCTGCAGGAGCGCCAACCGGTGTGCGACGCTCGGCGCGTACGCGGTCGGATCGGCCGCGAGCGGCTCCGGCGGTTTGGGCTCGGTATCGAGGATCTCGGGCTCGTCGTTCAGCTCGGGATCGCGCGGACCCTCGCTCACGCCGCCGCCTCGCTCCGACGGCCGCCCGTCATGGCGATGCCGAGCTGTTCCTCGCCGACGTCCGGCGTGAACTCGCCGACGATCTGGCCCTCGTAGATGACAAGGATCCTGTCCGACAGCGACAGGATCTCGTCGAGCTCGAGCGACACCAGCAGGACTGCACGGCCCCCGTCACGCTCCGCGACGAGGCGCTTGTGGACGAACTCGATCGCGCCGACGTCGAGGCCGCGCGTCGGCTGCGCCGCGATCAGGACGCGCGGATTCCGCGATACCTCACGCGCGACCACCACCTTCTGCTGGTTCCCGCCGGAGAGCGCCCCGGCGAGCGTCTGGGGCCCGCCGCCGCGCACGTCGAACTCGCGAAGCAGCTGCCGCGCGCGCTCGATGACGCGACGCGGGTTGAGCCAGCCCCAGCGGGAGAACGGCGGCTTGTCGTAGTCGTGCAGCGCGATGTTCTCTGCAAGCGAGAACTCCAGCACGAGCCCGCGACGCTGCCGGTCCTCGGGGATGTGACCGAGCCCTTCGTCGAGCCGGATGTGCGCACTCGCGCCGGTGAGCTCCTTGCCTCCGATCGTGACCCGACCGCTCGCGACCTTGTGCAAGCCGGCCAGCCCGTCGATCAGCTCGGTCTGGCCGTTGCCGTCGACACCCGCGATGCCGACGATCTCACCGGCGCGCACGTCGAACGACACGCCTCGCACGACTTCGAGCCCGCGGTCGTCGATCACCCTCAGGTCTTCGACCTGCAACAGCCGGTCACCGGGGTGCGCGGGGCCCTTGTCGACCCGCAGCAGCACTTCCCGGCCGACCATCGAGCGTGCCAGCCCGGCCTCGGTCGCGCCCGCGCGCGGGACCGTCTCCACCCGCTTCCCACGCCGGAGCACGGTGATCCGGTCGGCGATCTCGAGCACCTCGTTCAGCTTGTGGCTGATGAAGATGATCGACAGGCCCTGCGCCACGAGGTCCTTGAGGATTGCGAACAGCTCTGTCGCCTCCTGCGGCGTGAGCACGGCGGTCGGCTCGTCGAGGATGAGGATGTCCGCGTTGCGGTAGAGCGCCTTCAGGATCTCGACGCGCTGCTGCTGGCCGACCGTGATGTTCTGGATCTTCGCGTCCGGATCGATCGCGAAGTTGAAGCGCTTGGATATCTCCAGGACTCGCTGGCGCGCGCCTGAGTAGTCGAGCAAGACGCCTGCCGTGTGCGGCTCCGTCGCGAGCACGATGTTCTCGGTCACGGTCATGACCGGGATCAGCATGAAGTGCTGGTGCACCATGCCGATGCCCCGGTCGATCGCGTCGTGCGGCGACGAGAGCTTAACGGGTTCGCCCTTGATCACGATTTCGCCCTCGTCCGCGGAATAGAGGCCGTAGACGATGTTCATCAGGGTCGACTTCCCGGCCCCGTTCTCGCCGAGGAGAGCGTGGACCTCGCCGTCACGCAGGTCGAAGTCGATGTGGTCGTTGGCGAGAACGCCGGGAAACTGCTTCGTGATCCCGCGCAGCTCGAGGACGGGGCCTTCGTCCATGCGCGGCGATTCTAAGCGTCAGCGAAGCGGGAACCTCGGGTTGTCCGTCAGGGGCGCCGGTCGCTCCGCGACCGGCGGCTTCGACCGATTGGAGCGAGGGTCCGCCCTTATCGGTTGAAAGTGCGAAGTACGTTCAACGAAACGTGAGGCGGGCTGCTAGGCGGCCCGCCTCACATTGACTCCGTCAGTCGGCGGCTAGACGTTCGTCGGCGGCTTGATCTTCCCGGAGATGATCTGCTTCCGCAGGGTCGCGACCTTCGCGAGCACCTGCGTCCTCAGCTTGCCGGTCAGGCGAGGGCTGATCTTGCCGAGGGCGACCCCGTTGTTCTTCAAGTTGAAGACGAGGTTCGATCCGCCCTTGAACTTGCCCTTCTTCGCCTGCGAGATCGCGTTGAAAATGCCGACGTCGACTCGCTTCACCGCACTCGTGAGGATGTGCGGTCCGAGGAACGACTGGTCGATGTCGACACCGATCGCGAACAGCCCGTGGTCCTTCGCGGCACTGAGCGCGCCGAGCCCGCAGAGACCTGCGACGCCGAAGATGATGTGCGCCCCGCCCGCGATCTCGTCCTCCGCGACGTTCTTGCAGAGGTCCTGCTTCACGAAGTCCTGCGAGTATCCGATCTTGACGACCGAGCTCGCGACGCACTTCTTCGCACCTGCCCGGTACCCGGCCAGGAACGTGTCCACCGGCGGGATCTTGATGCCGCCGACGACGCCGATCGTGGCGTCGCCGTACTTCGACTTCGCCACCATCGCCGCCATGCAGCCGATCAGGTAGCTGTTCTCCTGAGTGGCGTACGTCAACCCTTCGACGTTGTGGACGTCCGCACCCTTGAAGTCGCCCGCCGACGAGGAGACGAAGTCGTCGGTGATCGTAAAGTGGGTCTTCGGGAACTGCTGCGCGATGTCCTTCAGGGACGGCGCGAGCAGGAACCCGGCGGCCATCACGATGTTCGAGCCCTTGCGTACGGCGGTCGTCAGGTTCGGGACGTAGTCGCTCGTGTTGTTTGACTGAATGGGCAGGACCTTGATCTTCAAGACTTTCTTTGCCCGGTTCAGCCCTGCCAGCTGTGACTGGTTGAAGCTCTTGTCGTTGAAGCGGCCGACATCGCTCACAAGGGCGGCCTGGAACGTCGCCTTCGCCGCCTTCGGCTTCGCGCTCACGCTGCCGGCAAGAACCACCGCCAGCGCGGTGAACGCCATGAGCGCAGCCAGAATGCCTGCCGCAAATCGCTTCTTACTCAAGAAAGCCCTCCTCCTCCTACGATCGAATGGCCCACCAGGGGCACGCTGATGCTAAACCCCCCGGACCCTCATGTGTACTGAGACGAGCACTCGGGAGGCGGGTTAGGGGCGCTGTGAGCGGTACCTTCCGCCCGTGGAGCTCAGCGAGGCGCTCACGTTCGACCCCTCCGATCCCGGGTTCCTCGCGGATCCGTATCCGACCCTCAACCGGCTGCGTGAGACCGCTCCTGTCTTCTACGACCCTGGGCACCATCGCTGGTTCATAAGCAGGCACGAGGACGTCCGCAGCTGCCTCCGCGACCGGCGGCTCGGACGCAACTTCCGGCACGTGATGTCGCCCGAGGAGATCGGCGTGCCGCCCCTCGACCCGCGCTGGCAGGCGTTCTGGGACAGCGAGCGCTGGAGCTTGCTCTGGCTCGAGCCGCCCGACCACACGCGCATCAGGAAGCTCGTCGCGGCCGCCTTCACGCCGCGGAGCGTCGAGGCGCTGCGCGAGCCCGCCCACGAGCTGGCACGCGAGGTGCTCGAACCGCTCGCCGAGGCGGGCGAGATGGAGCTCTTGTACGACTACGCGCAGCCGTACTCGATCGCCGTCATCTGCCGGATGCTCGGCGTTCCGCTCGACCGTCACCGAGACCTGCTCGACTGGTCGCACCGCATGGTGAAGATGTACGAGTTCGACGTCCCGGTCGAGGCCGCGACTGCGGCGAACCGTGCGGCGGCGGAGTTCCGGGACTACGTCCGCGAACTGATCGGCGAACGGCGCACGAACCCGCAAGCCGACATGGTGACCGGGCTCGTCGAAGCGCGCGTGGACGGCAGCCGGTTGTCGGACGACGAGATCGTCAGCACGGTGATCGTGCTGCTCAACGCAGGGCACGAGGCGACGGTGAACACACTGGGGAACGGCATGCTCGCGTTCGCGCGTCAACCGGAACAGTGGCGGCGCGTCGTCGACGGGGTCGTTTCCCCGCTGGCGGCGGGCGAGGAGATGATCCGGTTCGATCCACCCCTGCAGCTGTTCGAACGCTGGGTGCTGACGGAGGATTTCGCGATCCGCGGCGAGCCGATTCCGCGCGGCTCGAAGATCGCGATGCTCTTCGGCGCCGCGAACCGGGACCCGCGCGTGTTCGAGCGTCCCGACGAATTCGATGTCGCCCGCGAGAACGCCGCGCAACACATCGGCTTCGGCGGCGGGATCCATGTCTGCATCGGCGCGCCGCTCGCGCGAATCGAGCTCGAGGCGGGTGTCGAGGCTCTTCGACGCTCGTGGCGGGATCTCCACGTCGTCGAGGAACCGCGCCGGACGGGTGCGTTCGTCATCTGGGGCCTCGACGGCCTCCGTCTTGCGCGCTCCTAGGCCGGAACGTTCGAGAGGCGGGCCTCGAGCTGCGCTCGCGTCGGCAGGCCGGCAATCACGCCGTGGTGCTCGACCATGTGCGCACCCGCGGCGCACCCCCAGAGAACGGCCTCGTCGTCCGGCCTCCCCTCGCCCAGTGCCACCGCGAACGCCGCGTTGAACGCGTCCCCGGCTCCGGTCGGATCGACCGCTTTGGCCGGCAGGGCAGGGATACGTTGCCTCCGCAGGTCTGCGCCGTC
>VAXU01000106.1 GCA_005885125.1 Actinomycetota bacterium | reverse complement strand
CGGCGAGGTACATGTGGACGAGCTCGTGCCAGAAGTAGCTGTTGCCGAACAGTGCGTCGAGCGTGTGCACGTCGACTGCTTTTCCGTCCTGCAACCGGAATCCAGTCGGATGATTCATCCACCCGTTCACCATGAGCACCATCCACGAGCCCGTGAACCCGGAGATCACGACCGGGATTCCCGTCAGGAAGTGCGCGCGCGGTGAGAGGCGGCTCCAGCCGTAGATGTAGATGCCGATGAAGATCGCCTCCATGAAGAACGAGAAGCCCTCGATCGCGAAGCCGAGGCCGAACACCGCGCCGAACTTCGCCGTGAATGCAGGCCAGAGCAGCCCCATCTCGAAGCTGAGGATCGTCCCGGTGACGACGCCGACCGCGAACAGCGCCGCCATCAGCCGCGTCCAGCGCCGGGCGAGGGTGCGGTAGAGCTCGTCGCCCGTGCGCAGGTACAGCCATTCGACGTACATGACGATCGCCGGCAGCGCGATGCCGAAGCAGACGAGCGGGATGTGCACGGCGAAGGACAGCGCCTGCACCTGGCGCGCCTCGAACAGGTAGTCCTGAGCGACGGACCCGAGCACGGGTCCGCGGAGCCTACGCGGTCAAGCCGGCCGGCTCAGCCGCTGGTGAGCGAGACGTCGTCGAGCAGGAAGTACGTGGGATCCGACGGGTAGCCGTCGTCGTGGTCGTTGAACCACAGGACGACCGTCTGTCCCGCGTACGGCGTCATGTCGAAGACGACCTGCGACCAGGTATTCGAGCCGGCGCAGACGTTCAGGGCTGTTGCGAGCGTTGCGCCCGACGTGCTTCGCACCTGCATCTGGATCTGGTCGTACAGGAGGCTGTCGGGGCAGTGCGGCTGGTACCAGAAGCTGAGCGTCGGGCTGCCTGTCGGCACGGTCACGGTTTGCGTCAGCGTGCTGTTCCCGTTGACAGCGCTCGTCGAGCCGAGTCGCGCCGAGTATGAGCCCGAGTGCGGGGGCGTGCTGATCACCGGTAGGAACGCACCCGTCGCCGTCCACGAAGCGAGGTTGCCCGTCTCGAAGCCCGGGTTCTGAACGAGGTTCGGTGGGGGCGTGTACGCGCTGACGTCGACGTCGTCCAGATACGAGTAGGTGGGATCACCCGGATAGTTGTCGTCGTGCACGTTGAACCAGAGCACGACGGTCTGGCCTGCGAACGGGCTCGTGTCCCAGGTGACGCGCGTCCAGACGCCGGTGTTCGAGCAGTCGTTCAGGACCGTCGCGAGCGTTGCACCCGACGTGCTCCGGATCTGCATCTGGATCTGGTCGAACGCGATCCGGTCCGTGCAATGCGGCTGGTACCAGAAGCTCAGCCGCGTCGTGCCACTCGGGATCGTGACGTTCTGCGTCAGGATGCTGTTCCCGTTGTACGGGGACGCCGAGCCGAGCTGCGCTGCGTAGGTCCCGGTGTGGCCGGTGGTGACGATCCGCGGGAGGAGGACGCCGCTCGGAGACCATGCGGTGAAGTCTCCGGTCTCGAAGCTCCCGTTGGTGACGCCGGGCGGCGGCGTCGTGACCGTCAGCGCGACTGACGTGGAGTGCGTGGCGCTGGTGCCCGTGCCGGTGACGGTGATCGTGTAGTTGCCGCCCGCCGTGCCCGAGCCGACCGCGACCGTCATCGTCGACGACCCGCCGGCAGCAACCGATGCGGGATTGAAGCTGACCGTCGTTCCGGATGGTGCGCCGCTCGCGCTGAGGTTGACGGTCTGGGCGGAACCGCTCGTGACAGCCGTGTTGATCGTGGACGTTCCGTTCGCCCCCTGGACGATGCTGAGGCTGGTCGGGTTTGCGGCGATCGAGAAATCGGGCGGCGGCGGAGCCGTGACTGTCAGGCTCAGGGTGGCCGAGTGGGCCGCGCTCGATCCGGTTCCGGTCACCGTGATCGTGTACGTCCCGGTTGCGGTTCCGCCGACGCTCACGGTCATCGTCGAGGAGCCGCCTGCGCTGACGGAGGTCGGATTGAAGCTCACCGTCGTACCGGCCGGCGCGCCGCTCGCGCTGAGGGCGACCGTCTGCGCCGAGCCACTCGTCACGGCCGTGTTGATCGTCGACGTCCCGCTGTTGCCCTGCTGGACGCTCAGGCTCGTCGGGTTCGCGCTGATCGAAAAGTCATCTGTCGGCGGCGGTGTCACGGTCAGACCGATGTCCACCGTGTGGGTCGCGCTCGAGCCGGTTGCAGTGACGGTGATCGTGTACGTCCCCGGCGCGGTGCCCGCGTCGACGTTCACGCTCATGGTCGACGAGCCGCCCGAGCTGACGGAGGCGGGGTTGAAGCTGACGGTCGTGCCCGCCGGCTGTCCGCTCGCACTCAGGTTCACGGTCTGCGACCCGCCGCTCGTGATCGCCGTGCTGACCGTGGAGGTGCCGCTCGCGCCCTGGCCGACGGTCAGGCCGGCCGGGTTCGCGCTGATCGAAAAGTCATCTGTCGGCGGCGGTGTCACGGTCAGACCGATGTCCACCGTGTGGGTCGCGCTCGAGCCGGTTGCAGTGACGGTGATCGTGTACGTCCCCGGCGCGGTGCCCGCGTCGACGTTCACGCTCATGGTCGACGAGCCGCCCGAGCTGACGGAGGCGGGGTTGAAGCTGACGGTCGTGCCCGCCGGCTGTCCGCTCGCACTCAGGTTCACGGTCTGCGACCCGCCGCTCGTGATCGCCGTGCTGACCGTGGAGGTGCCGCTCGCGCCCTGGCCGACGGTCAGGCCGGCCGGGTTCGCGCTGATCGAAAAGTCGGAGGGCCCGCTCGTGCAGTTCGGGAACTTGAAGGACGCGATCCGCGTGTGCCAGTTGAAGCTGCCGTTCGCGGCGAGATACTGATCCGTGTACCAGAACGTGCATTCGTCGCTGGGATCGACGCTCATGCTCGTGTAGTCGCCCCAGCGGCTGAGACCACCGTTCTGCGAGCCGTTGGGCGCGATGATCGACCCTTCTCCCTGCGTCATCTGCCCGAGTGGATCGCCGGCGAGTCGGCCGGTGTACCGGATGCCCGGATGCAGCGCCGAGCTCGAGGTGCTGTAGCCGAGCGCCATGTCGCCGTTTCGATCCATCGCGACGCTGCCCATCCAGCGGTAGCTCGAGTCGGGTGCGTACGTGCCCTGCTGGTAGACCGTCGGCGTCCCGTTCGGGCTCCGCAGCTCATACCAGCGCACGCCGACCGAGCTTCCGGCGGTCACGCTGTGATTGACGACGAGCGACTCGTGATCGCCGAAGTTCCGGTACGCGAGTCTGTACATCAGCCGGTCGGCGAGCGAGTCGAGCTGCTGGCTCGTCCCGGACTGCGGGATGCACGTGCCACCGCCGCTGCACGCGGGCGAGAACGCGGCGACGGGGATCGTCGTCGGGCCGCTCAGCGAGGAGTTGCCCGGTGTCGTCCAGTCGGCGTGGAACCGCCACAGCAGCAGGCTGTTCGTCCCGAAGCTGACGAGATCGTTCGGGGCGCCGCTCGGCGGTGCCGTCGATCCGTCGAGGTCAGCCGGAAGCAGGCCGCCGTAGATCGAGCTGAGCTGGAAGCACTGCTGCGTCGCCGACAGGCCTTGCAGCATCCGCGCGCGGTCCCACGCGCAGACCTGCGGCCCGCGGAACGAGTTGTTGTGGAACATGTTGAACGTCACGTAGTACGCGTCCGGCCAGACGCCCAGCTTCGGATAGTCCGGGAAGTCGCTGTAGGAGAACGAGTAGCGCGCGTACGAGCCGGTCGGATCCCCGCTCGTCGACACCGCCACGCACTCCAGGTACGGCGTCGTGCTGACGGAGAACTGCTGGATGATCCAGCGGTCGGCGAGCTTGTCGTACACGACCGTTCCGTCCCCGTCGTCGTTGGTCTGGCAGCCGCCGCCGAAGCCACCCCAGAGCGTGTTCGTCGGCACCGGCCCGTACACGGGTGTGCCTGACTTGTTGAAGACCGCGAAGCTCTGGTTGACGAGCTCGACGAAGTGGTTCGGCCCGACCGCGCCGTTTGGATCCGGCGGCGCGGACGTCACGATGAAGCTCCCGTTCGGTCCGCTGAAGCCCTGGCCGACGCCTTCGAAGCCGACGCCCACGGGCGGCGGGCTGTCGATGCCCGGCGTCGTCTGAACGACCGGGTCGGGAACGGCGCTCTGCGCCGGGACCGGCAGGCCCTTCTTCGGTTCCTTCTCCTTCTTCGGGTCGGCAGGCGGAGGTGGCGCCGGCGCCATGTCGCGGAGCGGCGGCGACACGTCGTAGTGGACGGCGTCGGACTGGCCGGGCTTCTTGTGCGTGGACGCGCTCGAAGCCACCGCGCCGGCGGCGGCGGTGAGGAGGACGATCAGGAAGATGCAGACTGCGGCTGCTAGACGAAGGTGGCGACGGCTGATGGCCGTCTGACCATAGGACGGCGCCGGGACGACTTCCAGAGGGCATTCGGGGGATTTTCAGAGCGCCCGGCCGACGCGACATGCCCTCGAGAGCCGGGGTCTGACCCCGGCCCTCAGCCCGACGGACATGCCCTGAAGAGCCGGGGTCTGACCCCGGCCCTCAGCCCGACGGACATGCCCTGGAGAGCCGGGGTCTGACCCCGGCCCTCAGCCCGACCCCCGCCCTCAGCCCGATCCGACGCTTGCCGCCGCGAAGCGGGGGTCGTGATGACTCGCAATCCGGAGCAGCAACTCATGCAGGGTCTCCCGGCTCTCGGGATCGAGAGGGGCGACGATGTCCTCGTCGAGCCGTTTGATCAGCGAGCGGAACTTGGCGAGCTGCTTCTTCCCGGCGGCGGTGAGGCTCACGACATGCCGCCTCCGGTCGTGAGGGTCACGACGGCGCTCGATCATCCCGCGCTCCTCGAGGGAATCGAGGAGGCCGACGAGCTGGCTCCGGTCGACTCCCAGCGCGTCGGCGATCGTCGCCTGGGTCTCGCGCTCGCCCTCGCTCAGGAGCGCCAGGACGCTGTAGTGGTAGGGGCTGAAGCCGAGGACCTCGAACTCCTCGACCGCCCGCCCCTTGCACGCGTAGCCCAGCCGCCCGAGCAAGAACGCCGTGCTGGCCACCAGTTCCTGGGGGAGCCGGAGCGGGGCCGCGGGCTGATCCGGCGGCTCGACGGACGGAGAAGAGATCACGGGAATAAGTGTAGCCCTCCAAATCGTTTCAAGGTTTTATCGTGGAAAAGATCAATGATATGGAGGCTTACATCGAATGAGCACGGAGCTTCACGACCGGAAGCGGTGGATCGCCCTCGCGGTGATCGTTGCCGCTCAGTTCATGGTCGTCCTCGACGTCGCGATCGTGAACGTCGCACTGCCGTCGATCAAGAACGACCTTCACTTCACCCAGGAGAGCCTGCAGTGGGTGATCACCGCCTACTCGATCCTCTTCGGCGGCGTGCTGCTGCTCGGCGGCCGGATGGCCGACCTCTTGGGCAGGCGCCGCCTGTTCATGGCTGGACTGGCCCTCTTCACTGCCAGTTCGCTCCTCAACGGGCTCGCGTGGTCGGAGGGCTCGCTGATCGCATTCCGCGCGCTGCAAGGGCTCGG
The DNA here is from genome assembly GCA_005885125.1 of Actinomycetota bacterium. Taxonomy (GTDB): domain Bacteria; phylum Actinomycetota; class Thermoleophilia; order Gaiellales; family Gaiellaceae; genus 3-1-20CM-4-69-9. The sequence goes on along the minus strand of VAXU01000106.1, from coordinate 2,436 downwards.
CGGTGCGCTGCTCGCGCCGGCTGCGCTCTCGATCCTCACGACGATGTTCCGGGAAGGCCGGGAGCGAAACCTCGCACTCGGCATCTGGGGCGCCGCCTCGGGAAGCGGAGGCGCGGCGGGAGTGCTGCTCGGAGGCGTCCTGACCAGCTCGCTGAGCTGGTCGTGGATCTTCTTCGTCAACGTCCCCGTCGGAGTGGTGATCCTCGCCGTCAGCCCCTGGCTGTTGCGTGAGAGCCGCGCCGAGCTCGACCATCGCTACTTCGACACGGCCGGAGCCGCCTCGATCACCAGCGGGCTGATGCTCCTCGTCTACGCGATGACGCGCGCAACCGAGCGCGGCTGGGGCTCCGCCACGACGATTGCCCTGCTGGGTGCGTCCGCGGCGCTGATCGTCGGGTTCGTCGTCATCGAGCTGCGCTCGAAGGCGCCGCTCTTGCCGATGCGGATCTTCCGCCTTCGGTCACTCGCCGGATCGAACGTCAGCGGTCTGCTGCTCGCGTCCGCGCTGTTCTCGCAGTTCTTCCTGTTGACGCTGTACATGCAGGAGGTCCTGCACTATTCGGCGCTCAAGACCGGTGTCGCCTATATCGCCCTGACGCTGACGATCATCGCGTTCTCGGCCGTCGCCCAAGGACTCGTGACCCGCCTGGGCGTGCGACGCGTCCTGCCAGTGGGCATGGCAATCTCGGCCGGAACGCTCGTGCTCTTCGCGCAGCTGCCGGTGCACGGACACTACTTCTGGGATCTCTTCCCGGCGTTCCTCGTCGGAGGAATCGGTCTCGCGCTGGCATTCGTGCCGATGCAGATCGGCGGGCTGACCGGCGTCCAGCAGTCCGACGCGGGCGTTGCGTCAGGGCTCATCAACACGAGCCAGCAGGTGGGCGGGGCGATCGGCCTCGCGGCGGCGACCACGATCGCGACAACCTTCACCAACCACTACGTCAACGCGCACCCGGGAACAACTGCACTCAGCGGGAGCGCGCTGACGCACGGCTTCGCGATCACGTTCTACGTCCTCGCCGGCCTCGCCGTTCTCGGTGCGGTCCTGGCTGCAGTACTCATCGAGCCGAAGTCGCCGGTCACACAGGCCGAGCTCGTCGAAGGCGACCTCGCGCTCGATTCGATGGCTGCGTAGACCGCTCGTCCAAGACGGCCGCGACCCCACCCGGTCGCGGCCGTCGCACCGGTTTAGGCGCGCGCCGCTGAGGCCCGGTTGACGAACACGTTGTCGAGCGCGGAGTCGACGCCGACCGCAAGCGCTCCGGTCAGGACGGCCGCCTCTCCGAGGCTCGAGGTCTCGACGCGCGGCGGGTACGGCATCCACTCGCCCAGGAGCCGGCGCACGGGGTCGAGCAGGAGATCGCCGTTCGCACCGATCCCTCCACCGAGCACCACCAGCGCGACGTCGGTCACCGCGGCAATCGGCGCGATGTTTGCTGCGATCCGGCGCGCGACCTCCTCGACGACGGCGCGCCCCAGCCGGTCACCGCTGCGCGCAGCGCTGAAGACCGCCCGGGCATCGACGAGGGCTGCGAGTGACGTCTCCCAGGCGCCGTCCGCAGCGATGCGGGCGATCAGCGCGGGCAATCCCTCGGCCGACGGGTCGACGTCTTCGTCGATTCCCGCCAGCGCCCAGTCCACCTCGCCGGCGGCCCCGTTGTGGCCGCGATGCAGCTTGCCGCCGAGAACGAGCCCGACGCCCATTCCCGTCCCGATCGACAGGAATGCGAAGTCGTCCACGCCGCGCGCGACCCCCAGCCAGCGCTCGCCGAGCGCTGCGAGGTTGATGTCGTTCTCGAGCGAGACGGCGAGACCGAGGCGCTCGCTCACCTCGTCGCCGAATGCGCGGCCCTCGAGGCCCGGCACGTTCGTTGCGAGCTGCAGCGTTCCGGTCGCGGCTTCGACCACGCCCGGAACCCCGACCACTGCGCCGTCGATCAGCTCGGCGGGAACGTCGCTGACCTCGATCAGCGCGTCGTGCAGCGACACGATCGCGCTGAGCGCGCCCTCGGCGTCCGCGCCGCGGATCTCAATGTCCTGGCGCGCGCGGATCGTGCCGCCGAGGTCGCAGATCGCGCCGCGGAGGAAGCGTGCGCCGAGATCGAGGCCGAGCACGAACGCCGCGTCGGGGACCGGCTCGAAGAACACGGCGCCGTAGCTCGGCCGTCCTGGCTCCGCCGACGTCTCGCGGACGAGCCCCGCGTCGAGCAGCGATTGCAGGGCGAGCGAGACGGTCGGCTTCGAGATTCCCGCCAGGCGTGAGATCTCGGCCCGAGAGATGGGCGGGCGCGCCCGGATCGACTCGAGTACGGTCCGCTCGTTCAGGTGTTTCAGGAGCGGGGGAATCGCTCGCGCCGGCTGCGCCGTTCTCGCCATTTGGTGAAGAACATTAACGAATGCCCCGGCGGGGAGTCCAGAGCTTGACTCCTTTTGGCC
>VAXU01000105.1 GCA_005885125.1 Actinomycetota bacterium | reverse complement strand
CGCCCAACAACTACAACGACCTGCGCAACTTCGCGTACGCCGCCGCCGAGCGCTACAGCGGGCACTACATCCCCGTCAACGACACCGGAGACGAGGTCGCGCTTCCGGCCGTCAAGAAGTGGCTCGCCTGGAACGAGCCGAACAACCCCAACTGGTTGAAGCAGTCGAGCGGCGGCCAGTTCGTCAGCCCGAGGTCGTACGCGCGGATCTGCAACGCGATCTACACCGGTGTCCACCTGACCAACTTCGCCGGCGAGCAGGTCGCGTGCGGCGCAACCGGCCCGCGCGGAAACAACCAGGCCAGCTCGTCGCGTCCGTCCATGTCGCCGCTCGCCTTCATGCGCGCGGCGCGTAAGGCCGGCATGCGGAAGATGGACGCGTATGCACACCACCCGTACTACGGCAAGCCGACGGAATCGCCGGCATCGACCCCGAACGGCGGCGCCGTCACGCTCGGAAACATTCGAACTCTGATCGCGCTGTCCAACAAGCTGTTCGGCCGCAAGCCGATCTGGATCACTGAGTACGGATACCAGACCAAACCCGACCGGCTGTTCGCGGTCTCGTACGCAAACCAGGCGCGCTACCTGGCGCAGGCGTACGCGATTGCGCGGAGTACACCGCAGATCGCAATGATGATCTGGTTCATGCTCAAGGACGACACGAACATCGACCAGGGCTGGCAGTCGGGCTTCCTGACGGCGACCGGCAAGAAGAAACCCGCATTCAACGCTTTTCGCCGGCTGCCTCACTGAGCAGCGCGCGGTAGAGCCGGTCGACGTCGTCGACGAGGCGGTCGACGGCATAGCGCGGCAGCACGCGGGCACGGCCTGAAGCGCCGAACCGCTGTCGAAGGTCCGGGTCGCCCGCGAGCTGGGCGAGCCGTTGGGCGAGCTCGTCCGAGGCGCCCGGCTCGACGAGGAACCCGTCCTCGCCGTCGCGGACGACGTCCGGAACGCCGCCCACCCGCGTGGCGACAACGGGCGTCCCGGCCGCCAGCGCCTCGATCACGCTCACCGGCGTCCCCTCGTTGCCCGACGGGAGGACGAGCGCGTCGAAGGCCGCGTAGAGCGGTCCCACGTCCTCCTGGTAGCCCAGGAAGAGGGTCTGGCGCATGATCCCCAGCTCGTGTGCTCGGCGCTCGAGGGCCGGCCGATCCGGGCCGTCGCCGACCAGACAGAGGGTCGCGCCGACGCCACGCTCCAGCAGTCGCTTGAAGCCGTCCAGCACGTCGTCGGTGCGCTTGACGGCGGTCATCCGGCCGACCCAGCCGACGGCGAACCGGTCGGGCGGGATCCCGAGGTAGCGCCGTGTCTCCGCCCTGCCGTTCGTGCCGGCGCCGACGCGCTCGCCGAGCTCGATCCCCAGGCGGACGACGACGAACTTCTCGGGCGGCGCGACGCCCAGTGCCACGAGGTCGTCGCGCACCTGCGGGCTGACGGCGACGAGCACGGTCGTGTGGCGGGCGAGCCACCGCTCGAGCCACCGGAAGAATCGAGACCGGAGCGGCCCGAAGTACCCGTACAGGACGTGCCCGTGGAACGTGTGCACGACGATCGGGGGACGGGCCCGCCCGGCGAGCAGCGCGGCCACCCTCCCGACCGTGCCGGCCTTCGCCGTGTGCGTGTGCAGGATCTGCGGCCGCTCGCGGCGGATGAGCGCAGCAAGCCGCAACGTCGCGGCCAGATCGCGAACCGGCGAGATCTCGCGGCCGAGCTCCGGAATGCTGACGACGTCGACATGGAGACCTTCGGCGACGAACGCCATCGAGTCCTCGCCCCTGGCGAGCGTGCCCGCCACGAGGGTCGTGTCGTAGCCGCGCTCCCGCAGGCCTGCGGTCAGGTAGGCGACGTGCAGGGCGGGCCCGCCCATGTTGAGCCGCGCGATGACGCGCAGGATCTTCGTCGGCTCGCGTTCAGAGCTCATTTCGGAATGACCACGCGCTGACCGGGCGCGATGGGCGAGTGCGAGACAAGGACGCAGGGAGCGTCCATAGCAGCGCTATGGGCGCGACTGAGGACGCAGGATCGCGCCGCCCAGCGCGGCCGGGCGGCCCGTGCTTCATTTCGAAAGGAGCGCTTAAGCAAGCGCGGTTCGCTGCAGGAAGAACTCCGCGGCGAGCCGGAGACCTTCTTCGAGGCCGATCCGGGGCTCCCAGCCAAGGAGCTCGCGCGCACGCATGACGTCCGCCCAGGAGTCGCGGACGTCGCCGGTCCGCTCATGTTGCTCGTCGCGCTCGACCGAGCGGCCGAGGATGGATGCGATCGTGTCGGCGAGCTCGTTGACCGTGGTCGAGCGTCCGGTCGCGACGTTGAGCACCGCGCCGCTGACGCCGTCCGTTTCCGCCGCCAGCACGTTCGCCTCGACGACGTTCTCCACGTAGGTGAAGTCGCGTCGCTGCTCGCCGTCGCCGTAGATCGAGACCGCCCGTCCGTCCGCGATCGCGGTGATGAAGCGCGGAACGACCGCCGCGTACTGCGAGGTCGGATCCTGGTTCGGGCCGAAGACGTTGAAGTACCGCAGCGCGACGGTCTCCAGCGGATACACGCGGCTGAAGCTGACGCAGTACCGCTCTGCCGCCAGCTTCGAGACGCCGTACGGCGAGATCGGATCCGGGTTCGCGGTCTCGATCCGCGGCAGCTCGCCGGAGTTTCCGTAGACCGACGACGACGATGCGCAGACCACGCGGCGCACGCCTTCGTCCCGCGCAGCGAGGAGGACGTTGAGCGTCCCCTCGACGTTGACTGCACTCGTCGTCAGCGGATCCTGCACCGAGCGCGGCACCGAAGGGAGCGCACCCTGGTGGAACACGACCTCGATGCCGCGCGTCGCGGCGTGCACGCGCTCGTAGCTCCGCAGCTCGCCTTCGACGACCTCGACGTCGCCGAGGAGCTCGGCGAGGTTTGTGCGGTTGCCGGTCGAGAAGTTGTCGAGCACGCGCACGTCGTCGCCGCGCTCGACGAGCGCGCGCACGAGGTTCGACCCGATGAACCCGCCGCCGCCTGTCACCAGCGCTCTCACGGTTGTGCCACGACGTGGTAGTTGGCGAAGATCGTCCCCGGGCCGGGCTCGCGCAGCCGCGGCGACGCGCCGTCGATCGCGCGCGCGGTGAGATTGACCGCTGCCACCAGCGGCATGGCGAGCGGACGCGCGTGGGCGCGCTTGGCGAGCAGGTCGATGAAGTTGGCCACGAGCATTCCGATACAGGCGGTGGTGCCGGACGCCGGCGTGACGGTGACGGCGCTCCAGGATGCATTTTCCCTGAACAGGCGCTCGAGTCCTGCGTGTGTCCAGCGCCAGTAGTCGTCGGGATTCGGGTGGTAGACCTGAACACCGTGCGTCGAGACGAGGACACGGCCCCCAGGAGCCACGACACGGCGCAGCTCGCGGACGGCTCGAGCGGGATCGAGGGCGTGCTCCAGGGTCTGGGTGCAGAGGACGAGCTCGAAGCTCTCGTCGGGCATGGGGATCTCCTCGACCGTCCCCTCGAGCTCCGCCGCGGGGTTCGCGACGTCCACGCCGACATACTCGGTGACGGCGCCTGCGAAGAAGGGCTCGTACGGCTTGGCCCCGCAGCCGACGTCGAGCAGCCGCGGCCGTCGTTGCGAGCCGGCGGCGAGGTCGGCTTCCTCGCGCAGCCAGCGCGCCAGCGGGGCACGCACGGCGTACGTGGGGGAGCGGAGCTGCGGGTGTCGCCGCCCCTCGCCGGGATCAGTCACGAGCGGCGAGTCCAAACGTGAGCCACGTCAGCGCGTCGAGAGGGATCCCCGCGACGATCCCCTGTGCGATCCAGAGACCGGCGACCGTGAGCGTCCACAGGAGCGCGATCACCCCAGTCGTGCTTCCGATCCGGCGAGCGGCGAGCCACACCGCGCTCAGGAAAGCCGCGGTAAGGAGAAGGAAGCCGACGAGGCCGAGATCCGCCAGCGTCTGCACGTAGAAGTTCTGCACGCCATAACGGCGATTGGCGGTTGGGAACGCGAGGTCCGGCTCGTTGGGGTACTTGCGTCGCGCCGCCGGTACGTACGGGAGGAAACGCGAGGGGTCGCCCGAGGCCTCCCACCCGACGCCCGCAACCGGGTGGTCGCGCCAGATCCGGTACCCGATGTACGCGAGCACTGTGCGGTGTGCGTAGGTCTGGACGCCGGTCTGCTTGTGCTTCTCCGTGAATCCGACGTACCGCCCGAGGTCGGTCCCTCGCATTCCCACCGCGCCGATCACGGCGAGCGCAACGACGACGCCTGCGGCCCCGAGACGGCGCGTGTCGACGTCGCGGCGCACGAGCGTCACCACGAGCAGCGCTCCTGCTGCAACGAGGATCCCGACAACGGCGGCGATCGCGGCCGAGAGCACGACGCCCACCGCGCCCGAGACGGCCGCCACCCAGCCGACACGCCTGTCGAGCTCGAGCCGCGGCAGCGCGATCGTCGCCGCCCCGAGCATGAGCGCTGCTGCGGAGAGCGACGCGAAGTCGTGAAAGCCGAGGAAGGAGAGTTGTCGCCCACCGGTCGCACCGGAGACGAAGATGTTCGCGCCGAAGAACTGTACGGCACCAACGACGCTCGCGAGAGCGCTCCACGCGGTCACGACCAGGAACACGAGCCGCAGCTCCGCGTGCGCGCGGAGGATCAGAACGACTGCGGGCGCGAGCAGCGCGTACTCGAGGAACTTCGCGGCCGTGACCGTGTGCTTCGCGCCGGGGTATCCGGCCGCCCCAAGCGGGATCAGGATGTCGATCCCGACCCACACGAAATACAGCGCCGCGCTGAGCCAGAGGGCCCGCCCGCGTCGCAGCGGCGCGAAGCCTCGGCGCACCCCCGCTACGAGTCCCGCGATGACGACCGCCAGAACCGCGAAGTCGGACAGCTCCACGCCGATCGTCGTCGAACCGGCCGCGATGTGGAACTTCGGCTGGTACCGGAGGTGGATGAACAGGATCGGGATCGCCCCGGCCAGGACGAGCGCCTCCGCGCTCACGCCCGCGAGCGCAACGGTCACGCGCTCCCGCAGGGACACGGTTCCCGTCGCTGCCACGGCGGCGAGTCTAGTGACCGGCCCCCGTAGAATGGCGCTTCTGATGCGCTCGCGGCTCTTCTGGCGCCGATCGGCCGCCGCCGCCGGAACCTATTCCTCCGCAGTTCTCGGCTTCCTCGGGACGATCGTCGCCGCACACGTCTTCTCGACCCGCACGTTCGGTCTGTACGCGATCGTGCTCGCGGCCGCCGGCTTCTTCCAGAGCCTGCTCGACCTGACGATGGAGGAGGCGCTGATCAAGTTCGGGTTCCGCTACGTGACGCGCGAGGACTGGGGACGGCTGCGCCGTCTCTTCTCGAGCGCGATTGCCGTCAAGCTCACCGGCGGCGTCGTCGCTGCGATCGTTCTCGCTGCGCTCGCGCCCGCGTCGCACGCGATCCTGCACAAGAGCGACCTGACGACGCCACTCGCGATCGCAGCGCTCCTGCCGCTCGCCCAGTGCACGGAAAACGTCGGCGGTGTCGCGATGATCCTTCGCGGCCGCTACGACATCCGTTCGTTCTTCCTGTTCGTCTCGATGGCTTTGCGGCTGACGGCGATCGCGGTCGCAGCGCCCCACGGCCTGACCGCGACGATTGCCGCGATCGTCGCAGCACAGTTCGTCGCCACGGCGGCCGTCGACGTCGCAGGCTGGATCGCGTACCGCCGCTTCCCGCAGGCGCCGTCGGTGCCTCTGGGCGCGGAGCGTCGCGACGTGTTCTCCTTCGTCGGCCAGTCCAGCATCGCCAGCGCGGTCACGTCGCTGACGACACCGCTCGCGATCCTGGTGCTCGGTCGTGTGGCCTCGACGATTCAGGCTGCGTGGTTCCGCGCCGCACTCTCGCCGCAGCAGGCATTCGCCGCGCTGTCGTCACCGGCGCGGCTGATCTTGCTGACGGAGCAGACGCGTGACTGGGAACGCGGCACGCGCGGCGCCGTGTTCGCAGGCATCCGGCGCTACATGCTGTACGGCATCGCGCTCGTTGCCGTGTTCCTGCCACCGCTCCTCGTCTTCACGCACGACCTCGTGCGGCTCCTGTTCTCGGCCAAGAACCAGGGCGCGATGGACGCGACGCGGCTCGTGATCGTCGCCGGCGCGCTGCGGCTCGTCTACGGATGGACGAAGTCGTTCCCGGTCTCGATCGGGCGTCCGGGTCTGCGCATTTGGACGCACGGGCTCGAGATGCTCGTGCTCGTGCCACTCGTGGGAATCCTCGGCGCACGATGGGGTGCCACCGGCGCAGCGGGCGCAGTGCTCGCCTCGAGCGCCGCGTACTGCGCGTACTGGACGGTCCTGTACTTGCGGATTCGACGCGAGCCCGAGCCGGTCGCGCCGCCCGCGGAGCCCGTCGCCGCGTGAAGGTCCTGATCGTCTCCGGGATCTGGCCTCCCGACGTCGGCGGGCCCGCGAGCCACGCGCCCGACGTTGCGGCGTTCCTCCGCGAACGCGGGCACGAGGTCGAGGTGGTCACGACCGCGGATTCGCCGCCGCCGCCGCGGCCCTATCCCGTGCGCGTCGTCCTCCGCAGTCACCGGACGGGCGTGCGCCACTACCGCGGCGCGGCGCTCGTCCACCACCGCGCCCGTGGCAACGACGTCGTCTACACCACCGGCATGTTCGGCCGCAGCGCGTTTGGCGCGTCGATGGCGCGCACGCCGTACGCCGTCAAGCTCACCGCCGATCCCGCCTTCGAGCGCTCGCGCCGTCGAGGGCTCGTCGACGGCAACGTCGAGGAGTTCCAGGGCGGTGGCGGCGGTGCGGTCGCAGCGCTCCTGCGGGCCGCGCGCAACGCGGAGCTGCGCCGCGCAGCTCATGTCTTCTGCCCGAGTGCGTACCTGCGCGAGCTGGCCGTCTCGTGGGGCGTCCCCCCCGGTCGCGTGAGCGTGCTTCCGAATCCCGCGCCGTCCGTCCCGGAGCTGCCGCCGCGCGACGAGTTGCAGCGCCGATTCGGGCTCAACGGCGCGACGATCGCGTTCGCGGGCCGGCTGACGCCGCAGAAGTCGCTCGGTCGCGCACTGGAGGCCGTCGCGGGCGCGGACGGCGTGCACCTGGTGATCGCCGGCGACGGTCCTGACCGCGCCCCGCTCGAAGCACGCGCCCGCGAGCTCGGCGTGGACACGCGCGTACGGTTTCTCGGGCCGCAGCCAAGGGAGCAGGTCGTGGAGCTCTTCCATGCGGCGGACGCGACGATTCTGTCCTCGAGCTGGGAGAACTTCCCGCACACGGTGGTCGAGGCGCTCGCAGTCGGCACGCCTGTGCTCGCGATGGAAGCCGGCGGTGTCGGCGAGCTCGTGCGCGACGGTGTCAACGGTCTGCTCGTCCCGGCCGGCGATACGCGTGCGCTCGGCGACGCGGTGCGGCGCTACTTCTCCGACCCGGAGCTCCGCGAGCGGCTGCGCGCCGGGGCGGCGCCCTCGGTCGCGGGCTACGCGCCGGCGCGCGTCTTCGGCGAGCTCGAGCGGAAGCTGCTGGAG